>NZ_JBFPFX010000010.1:0-180350 GCF_047978245.1 Pseudomonas sp. LFS044 | reverse complement strand
CAAGTACGAATACGAAGCCAACGGCCAGTTGCATAGCCGCGATACCGGCTCCCTCGTAGGCAGCGAAGAGTTCCGCTACGACCCGGCAGCCAACCGGCTGGACTTCAATGCTCGGCAACTGGAGAAGGTCAAAGACAACCGCATCAAGCGTTGGCGGGATCAGGAATACCGCTATGACCCGTGGGGCAACCTGATCGAGAAGCGCTCGGGGCATAGCAAGCTACAGAGCTTTAGCTATGACTGCGAGAACCGGCTGGTGCGAGCGGAGACGCTGGTCAATGGTAAGTTGGAGAGCACCGGCGCGTATCGCTATGACAGCCTAGGGCGCCGGGTAGTCAAGCAATCCGAGATCAACGGCATCACGGAGCAGAAGCGCTTCCTCTGGCAAGGACTGAGGATGTTGCGTGAGGAGACGCCGGGGCAGAGCATTTTGTATTTCTACGAGCCGGGCAGCTACGCGCCGTTGGCGCGGGTGGATCAGGCGGAAGGGGAAGGGCAGAAGGTCTACTACTTCCATACGGATCAGATTGGGACGCCATTAGAGTTAAGTAACAGCGAAGGCGAGATCGTTTGGCAGGCGACGTATCGCTCTTGGGGTGCGGTAGATCAGCTAGTCGTTACAAACATTGATCAGAATTTGAGATTCCAAGGTCAGTATCTTGATGCTGAAACTGAGCTGCATTACAACATGTTCCGTTATTATGACTCAGGTGTTGGGCAGTTTGTGACCCAAGATCCTATTGGGTTGCAAGGAGGAGTTAATTTATACAGATATGCTATTAATGCTTTGTCTTGGATTGATCCTCTCGGCTTGGCAAATAGGCCGAACAACGGCAAATATAATATTTTTCACGATCACGCGCTGGATCCTAAGTATCGCTACTCCAGCGATGCCGTTCAGTTTAATAGGGCAAATGCAGATCTGTTAAATAGAATGGAGATCGAGCCTGAGTTCAGGAAGGATATGCTGAATCGCTATCCTAAGCTTGAGGGGTGGGCTAACGCGGGGAGCAAGAGTGCCAGCCCGCCTGGTTTAACATGGCACCATCATGAAGATGTTAATAGGCTATCTCTGGTAGATCGTATGGATCATAAAGCTAATCATGGGCTATACCACCCGACTGGTAAGGGTGGTCGAGATATATGGGGTGGCGGCGCTCAAGGGCGAAAAGGGAAGCTTTACGGCGCAACGGGAAAAATTTGCTGCGGTTAATCTACTGGAGTTATTTCATGTTATTAAAGAATAAATTTTATGCGCTTTCAGAGATAATTGATCATGTGAGGTTTTTTGCAGAGCAAGATGATGAGTTTTGTATTTATGGTGAGGATCAAGATCGCCTCGATCTGAGTGCGCGCTATCTTGTCGCGGATTACCCAGACGTGAAGGATGATAAGGAGGTATTTCCAGAGTCTGTTAAAAAAGCAGGGCTGCGCTATTTATATTCTGGGCAGCAATTTGTTGACGTTGTAACATTGCTGGTAGAGCAAAGTCCTGATGCATCTTACGGGGACTATGTTAAGGCGCTAAATTATTATCAGGATAACGATGAGTTTATTGATTTGTAATTTTCCCGTCTTGCTGTAAGCGAGCACTCACATATCATATGTACCGTATGCTGTGCGTGACACACTGATCTCGCACAGTCATACGTATCGAGCTAGCAAACGGATGCGCGAGGTGGGCGTGAGTGATGGTTGACGGCAGCAGCGGTAGTGATGACCTGTACCGCGAGGTGTATCGCACCCACGGCAAGCTGACCAGTTGCTTTGATTCCGATGCGATGGAACGCAAGGCATGGCAATTTGCGTACACGCTGCCGGCAGAAAAGCTGTCGCAGGTGCACAACCCCGGCATCAATACGTCGTTGCTGGTGGAGCATGCGTACGGCGTTACCAGTACAACCCGGCCGCGAAGCCAACGGCCACTTGCACAGCCGTGATACCGATTCCCTCGTAGACAGCGAAGAGTTTCGCTATGACGCTGCGGCCAACCGGCTGGACTTCAATGCGCGTCAGTTTGAGAAGGTTCAAGACAACCGCATCAAGCGTTGGCGGGACCAGGAGTATCGCTATGACCCGTGGGGCAACCTGATCGAGAAGCGCTCGGGGCATAGCAAGCTACAAAGCTTTAGTTATGACTGCGAGACCCGGCTGGTGCGGGCGGAGACGCTGGTCAATGGAAAGTTGGAAAGCACTGGCGCATACCGCTATGACAGTCTGGGTCGACGGGTTGCGAAACAGTCCGAGATCAACGGCACCACCGAGCAGAAGCGTTCCCTCTGGCAAGGGCTGAGGATGCTGCGTGAGGAGACGCCGGGGCAGAGCATTCTGTATCTCTACGAGCCGGGTAGCTATGCGCCGTTGGCGCGGGTCGATCAGGTGGAAGGAGAAGAGCAGAAGGTCTACTACTTCCATACGGACCAGATTGGTACGCCGTTCGAGCTGACCGACAGCGACGGAAAATAGTTTGGCAGGCGACGTATCGCTCTTGGGGAGCGGTTGAAACCCTGATCCTCAATGAGGTCGAGCAGAATCTGCGTTTTCAAGGGCAGTACTTCGATGACGAGGCAGGGCTGCATTATAATACGTTCCGCTTTTATGATCCTGAAATGGGTAGATTTATAGTGCAGGACCCATTGGGCCTGATGGGCGGGGATAATCTTTATCGTTACGGTCCGAACCCAATCCTGTGGATTGATCCTCTTGGCTGGTTGCCGTTAGCTAATCCGGTTAAAGTAGGTCATCACATGGTTCCACATTCGTTAGCTACCTCTTTGGGGATAACTCCGTTCAATTCATTTAATAATGTGCCCTCGATGTTCTGGCTGGAGCCAGGGCAATGGAATAGAATGGAGCGCAGTGGTATGCACGGTTACAATGGTTTGGGCGCGAGTACCAAACCGGCTGTGACGCTTGATGCTTTCAAGTCCGAAGGTCTAACAAATGAGAAGTGGCTGCAGTCGCTTGAGGCTCATTATAACAACCCGGAAATTTTTCACTTTAGAGGAGATTTAAGACTTGTCGAGAACGGAAGTCCTGGGCGTATCATTGCCGCGAATGTGTCTCCTGCTGAAGGTTGGGCGGCAACCAAAGCATGGGCGCGATCTAAAGGTGCAAGTTTGCCGGGGTGCAGTTGATGAAGAGCGCTAATGTTAGGTACGTGACGGTTAATGATTCAAGGTTAGTGGCTGGTGGTAAGTTGGAAATTGGTAGTGCGGTAGTGCACCTCAATGAGTTTGACTTTGGCGATTTTGGGTCTACCCAGCGAAAGATTATTGTTGGTTGGTTTGGTGAGCAAAGAACTAGATATTCTACCGCTGTCCGTGGGCGAGAGATCTCTTCCAAGGAAATTCTCATAGTTGACGAGCACGGCGGGCCAGTTGTGCTAGATCTCGGCTGCGAAAGATTATTGCTGGCCGAAGGAGGTCAAGCTCATACGTGTTATAAGCTAGTTGTTCAAGTTTCGCTTGAAATTCCATTAGAAGCCTTTGGTGACGTGCCGGCGCATATAGAGCCGCTACTCCAATACTCTGAAATATTACATGTCACGGTCTCACTTTTTGGCGAGGATGTAGCCGCGCATTTGGAATTAAGTTTCAAGCGCCCGGTGTACGATGGTTACGGGGAGTTGGGGTTTTTTCTCGCTGATCTGGATAAAATGAATGAATATATTGTTTCCAGGTTGGGTGCTGACGTTGTTAACCTTAAAGACGCGTTCTGTGAAACTGAAATTGCAAATGAGCTGTTTGCTGAAGGCCTATTAGTCTTGGTCTGGGGGATGACGCCGTGGCAGTACTATCTGTATGGCTTAAGCGAGCCTGGGGATGCCGCTTACATTCCAAGGCTTATAAATCCGCAGTTCGAAGGCAGCTATAGATTGCGTCGTGAAATTCAAAATCCGAGCGTCGTGCCAGGCGAGTTTTTGCTGAATTGGCCAGAATGCCTTAGCAAGAGCTTTCCAAAAATTAAAATAGGTGGGGAAGGGGAGTTGTTAAAGGTCCAAGTCAGTGTCATGGGTTTTTACGTTCCAAATGTCGGTGTTGGACCGCCACTATCGGTAATCACAGCTAGCAGGGAGGACAGTGAACCTATTATCTATCCCTTGCTGATGGTGGATATTGAGGCGGTAGAGCCTAAATTGTGTTTTTGATATTTTGTGATATTAGTTTTGTGGTTGGTGTAATTGTATGTAGTAAGTATTCTGCATGGCTTGTTTTGAGTGTTTGATTCGATGGGCATTTGTTTTCTTACGTTGGTGCATTGAGCTGTCGGATCTTTAAAATTGTTGGGGATGGAAGCGGATGCCAACGTTGTCTCATTCGCTTCCAAGTTACGAGAGCTACTTCTACCTAACCGACAACCAAGGCCGCGATGTCCCGTTCGGCACGCTGCAACCGGGCCAACGCTTCTACAACCCGCACGAGCAGGTGTACCTGGTGTGCTCCGAGGGCGGCCACTACATCCTGCACACGCTGGACAACCTGTTCTTCTACCTCGGCGAGGTGCCGGACACCGACACCGAAGTCCCGCTGCAGCGCATCGAAAATCGCCTCGGCCACTTCCTGCACTTCACCCGCACCAAACAAGGCACGCTGACCGACATCAGCGCCACCGGCACTCGTGCGCAGCTTCAGCTACGCCGACGGCGTGATGGTGACCCTCAGCAACGCCATTGGCCAAGTTTTATCGCAGCCTTGGAAGCTGTGAGGGAGTATAGATATGAGTATTTATAAGATTGTTAAGTGTTCGAGTGCGAATTCGCCTTTTTACTTTGGTGGGGATAGTGCATATGTCTCAGTGTGGCCAAAAAATCCGGATGGTCAAGATCTACTGCTGCTCTTCACTATAAATTGTAAAGCTGCAAGGAAGCAGCTTGATAGATCGGATCTCCCAGATTCTGGTTTTATACACGTATTCTCTACTTACGATAAAGAAGATTATTTTCTGGATTTTTTAACTTTTGATGAAGTTGAGCAAAAAAAAGGTATCGCATCCTATACTTACGTAGTCCATGTAGGTCAGATTGGTGCAATCAGGTCGCCTGGATTGTCGATTCCTCTGCAATACGCAAAATTTGAACCTTCCACTGTTAAGGATGATGAGATTTCAGTCGCTTCCTTGGTCTCTAGTGGAGCCCCATGTGGGGCGGTGATTCCCAAGGTACTTGAGTCGAATTTTAGTTTTTTCTGCCAAATATATTCGTCTGACTTCCCCGCTCCATTTCAGGATGCATTATATATGACTGATGCTGTAGGTTATCTTCTTGTTAATAAGCAAATGGGTAATGATGTGGCAGATGGCTGCTTCTTCGTGCAGGTTGCATAGAGACTAGCTGCATCTCATTGTTTTGGTTTTATGGTTCTTTAAAAATTAACAGTTGTATTTCTGAGGTGGCAGGATTGCCGCTTGATAATTGTGGGGCACGCTGACTGACAGCAGCGCCACTGGCGGCATCCGCTTGTACCTGCACACGCTGCTGGTGACCCACCTACCCGGACGGCAGCACGTGGCAGACGCGCTACGACGACGCCTGCGCCTACCACCAGCTGACCACCCTAGTGACCAAGATCTGAGTGAGTCATCACTTGCTGCTGTGGCTTGCGTCGCCACACGGCTGCGAGCAGGGCGTCGATGGCCAAGTTGGTGGTCATTCTGGGCTTCATTGACCAACCGATGACTTGGCGAAAGAACAGGCCCAGCACTACCGCCAGGTACAGCCAACCTTAATAGGTGCGAATATAAGTGATATCGGTCAGTACATCCATGGGCTGTTATGTTGAGGTGAAATGAAATGAATTGGTCTAACTCTTTGAAAGAACGTATTGTAAACGAGCTCAAAGATTATGAGGTTTATTTTTCAGCTGATGAGGTCCCTTCAGGGGCGGACTTTCCTGAGCAGTGGCGGGGCTTCGGATGTTCGAAGGTCGACAGTGGGAATATACCCGCGGAGTGGAAGAATTTTGCTGAGGTTTTGCCTTGGGTGAATTCATGGCTCGCTAAGTGCGTAATAGGCACTGTCTTGGCATTCAGCGACAAGCCATACCTCGCGTATGTATATAGCGATAATGGTGACCTGTGCTTTTACATGGGTGGAATCCCTTTAGGTGTTGAGGGAGAGAATAATGTCCAGGTTCAGTGGCTTCCTCAAAAGTTGAAGGCGTTCTATACAACTTTGCACGACGGTTTTGGGTTTTACATTGGCTACACCATGGGGCCATCCAGATTTGAAGACTTCGTCTCTATCAAAGATCTGTGTGATGAAGACTATCCAGCCCTTCCTGACATGGTGGGAGTTTTTTCTAGTGGCGCTGGTGATTATCTATCTTTGGCTAAACCTCCGGCCGAGGTCGAGGCTTTCATATGGTGGCATGAGGAACCGGACGTACCAACCCGAAATATCGACTTGTGGGATGTGATGGATTCTTGGATGTCCATTTTTTTAGAAAACTCCGATTCTAATGATTCTATTCTAGTTTAGCGGCGGGGCTTTTCATTCCATTTCTACTGATCGAGCCCTTGAGCATTAAAGACGGTCTGCCGCATACCGTCATTGATGCCAAATTCAAGCCCAAGTACCTGTGGTGGAACGCCTACGCTCAGGTTGATCGCTTCGAGGACTGCTCGGGCAAAAGCACCTACTACCGCTACGATGAGCGGCAGCACCTGATCGCCGTCACCGACGCGCTGAACCAGACCACCACGCTGGAGCGCAAACCCGACGGCGAAGTGCTGCGTATCCACCACCCGGATGGCACGGCAGAATCCTTTACCTACAAAGCCCTTGGCCAAGTCTCGTTTCTACGCCAGCGGCCTTACTGTGGACAGCGTGCTCGGCCTGGCGAGATCAAGTACGAATACGAAGCCAACGGCCAGTTGCATTGCCGCGATACCGGCTCCCTCGTAGATAACAAAGAGTTCCGCTACGATCCGGCGGCCAACCGGCCGGACTTCAATGCGCGGCAGAGCACGACCATTAGGTTCTACATGAGGTGGAACGAGATCCAATTGGTCCACGACGGGGAGACTTCAGGGGACTGATGATCAGCTTTTTTCTACGTATCGAAAGGCATATGAAGATTTGGATCACATCAAGGTGGATGTGGTTTCTCCAAATGGACCTCATGTATTTGGGGGAAGTGTTACCCCGCGCGCAGCGGTTCATTTAATTGAATACTGGCTTAAAGAGGGTGGCTTCAGATGAGTGATTCTTTGGATTCTATAAAGCAGATTGTTTCGGGAGATGGTTTTTTTGAGGCTATTTTGAATGGTGTTAGTGACTGGAATAACGCTCTAGATGAGCGTGATGAGCTTGAGTTTGATGAGGCGTGGGTCAGCGCTTTTGAAGAGCTTAAGGATCTTGATTACCCTGCCTGCGGGGGCGAGGTAATTGTAAGTGAGTTAAGAGAGTTGGTCTTCAAAAAGGTTTTTTTTCTTGTGAGTAACTCTGAGGTTGCAGGTTGTATCTCGGACGATTTTGGACTTATTGCAGAATCGGCGTCTAAGTCCCACAACGTGGATTTTATCAGTAAACTTCTGACTAGTTATGTTTCCGGGTGCTTTCCAAGGTGAGCAGATCTATGTATAAGTATGGGTAGTAGCAGGGGCGGTTAATCGATCGACTCAAATGTGCAGAAAAACGGTCATGCGCATAAATAGTGGAGAATGAAATGAGTGACATTGAATTTGCGCTTAAATCATTGCGTTCGGTGCATGGTAAATATCAAATCGCTGGTCAGTTCACAGCGTCAAACGATTCAATAACACGCTGGCCGACAAACTTGCCGCGCTCCGCTGAAGTTGATTTGCTGTTCAGGGAGCACGACCCGGTTGGTGTAAGGGCTGAGGAAGAAATCGCTACCATTGTTGTGGCTGCTCGGGTAAAAACTATTTTTGAGAAAAACAATATTTGTGGCTTGCAGTTCAAGGCATAGCGGCCTTTGGTAAGTCAGGTGTTATGCGTCGCTGTTGAGACTTGATGGTCGTTGGCAGATTGTTCTTTTAAAATTTAGCTTTTTTTGGGGGGCTTGAACACCGCCTTAATCAATGATTGTTCTTCCTATGACGAGTTGCCACTAACGTTCAACCGGAACGGTCATTGGGTCCGACAGTTCAGTAAGTCGTGGCCCGCCACAGCAACGCACTTGATCTGATCTGCGAGTAACGCTGGCAGCCCGATGGTGAAGTGCTGCGTATCCACCACCCGGATGGCACGGCAGAATCCTTTACCTACAACGCCCTCGGCCAGGTACTGACCCACACCGACGGCAAAGGCCAGACCACGCGTCTGCAGCGCACCTCGCGTGGCTTGCCCAGCAGGCGCCAGGATGTTGCGCCTGAGCCATTCTTTGTGCAAGGAACATCTAACAAACAAAATCCTCTGGGGGTGAATAATCCAAACAGAGAACGTTATCTCGCCGCTGCAGATAATCATAGCGCTTCCAGTGGTAGGCCGAAGTCTAGCGGGAAATTAAAAGGAGCTGCGACATTTTGAAATCCTTGAAATGGCAAGAAAATCTTGTTTTGAGCATCCAGGTGGAAGAAGACCTATATGCTATCTCGCAAATGAGGAAAAATCATCTTTTGGAAGTTTTTGATGTGTTTGGTAGTAATGGTGACTGGACAGGTGTTGACTTAAATAAAGTTGACGTATTGTTCACGATCTTTGTTTCCATAAAAAATATTAAAAGTATATTTTCTAGCTTAGTTTCTAGCGAGTCAGTTACGCCAAATGAATGGCCTGTGGAAAAGCGTATGCTATCGGCGATATTTGGCGCTCCAGGAAGTACTGGTGCGAAACTCATAGACCTGTCAGATGAGTATTCGAATATTGGTGCGCAAGTAATCAAGGAGAGCCTCTCTCCACAAGATGACCTAAGCTTGATTCATCGCTACGAACTATGCGGCATGGTTGGTGATCCAGAAAAGATTATTGCACGCATTAAGAACTATCGGGAAACTGGAATTAACTGGGATCCATCTAAGGAATTCTTATTTCCAGGTATTCAGCGCCCTGTAATATGATTTTGGTGTCAGTATGAAAAAAATAGAGGCTGAGGTTTTTTGGGCTCAATTGCAGTTTTTGGAGGGCGATGAGACTTGCTTGTGTGAATTGAGGTCCGTAATTGGTGAATTGGTGGTCGAATTAATTGGCGTTCCTCATGCTCACTATGGCAGCTCGATGCTTCCTCTATTTAGAAGGTGTGTTCTAGGTATTAATGCCATTGGGTTGACGATTGAGACACTTGAAAGAGACTCAGTACTGGAAGTGTTATCTCGGCTGGGTGAGATTGTTGGATTGTCTAGAGAGCGTCTCTATCTTGAGGAATGGCGCGGAGATTGGTGAGTCTTTATGTGTCTTTAGTGATGGGTTTGTGTTCTTGT
Source organism: Pseudomonas sp. LFS044 (assembly GCF_047978245.1). NCBI lineage: Bacteria > Pseudomonadati > Pseudomonadota > Gammaproteobacteria > Pseudomonadales > Pseudomonadaceae > Pseudomonas > Pseudomonas sp. LFS044. Next base: position 170,969 of record NZ_JBFPFX010000010.1, on the reverse strand, counting down.
CCACTCTTTAAAGTATAAGTTCGGTTTAGAGGGAGGGAGCCTTCTAATCTTACTACGAAATCGGCCATCTGACCCTTCTGGCCGAAATCGGCTACGGCGAGGACGGTGAGCAGCCACAATGCGGAACACTGTTCGAGCGCGATCCGATTGGCCGCTTTCTATGAGTAGGGTAGCTAGCGCCGTTGGCGCGGAGGGATTAGGTAGAAGGGGAAGCGCAGAAGCTCTACTATTTACACCTAGTAATAGCCACTGGCTAGGGTGAAATTGTTTTGTAGACAACTTCTAGCAAGATTAACAGTCCATATGAAAGCTTTAAATATTGAGGTGTCTATGAATGATCTTTCGGAAGTGAATCTGCAGTTGTCTCAAAATATCGTAGATACAGTTGAATCTGGAAATGAACTTGAAGAATCGGGTGACTACGATGCTGCGCTACAGAAATATAGTAAATCTTGGGACATGCTTCCAGAGCCAAAGGAGAAATGGGATCTCTATCATTGGATTTCCAAATGTAATTCTGAGGTTTATTTGAAAAGGCAGGATTATGAAAATGCTAAAGCATGGGCGTTAAAAGCTGTTGAATCTAAACCTGCTCGAGAAACGTCTAGCTTGATAATTCTGGGTGCCTCTTTACTTGGGTTGGGCGAAATTAATCCTGCATTTGATTCCTTCAAGACGGCTTTCGACATGGGCGGCGAGAGAGCTTTTGAAGGGTTCGATAAACAATATCTGAATGTCGTCGTCAGCTTCAAAGGATAGTAATAGACAGGAACTTGCAGATCAGGCTTCGATCGATCAATTAGGGTTGGCCCCCTTTGTCCTAAGCGCAAAGTTAGGACCAATAGTCAGAGGATAAAGAGAGGTGACGCACCTATTGGCAGAGATGGGTAAGAAGTGAATCTTCATCATCTCACTCAAGATGAGCCTGGCCCCATGGCGGAGGTCTTGAGTACCTCCCACTCGAGGCATGATTGGGTTTTACATATCATTCGAATTAATGAGATAAAAGTTCGGTTGGGCACGATGGCGTTACACGCCTATATAACAGTGCTCTGCTAAGTATAAACAAAGGACTATTCAATACTTGCAAAAAGATCATGCTGGAAAATTCGAGCCTTGAATTTTTTAAGAGAGGTATGCGATGAGTTATATAGATCAACTGGAAGTGGAAATCATTGCGAGTGGGGAGGATCCTGCTTTTGCTGGGGCAGCGTCGGATGACGTAATAAGTGATTTCGAGAATGCTCTGGGTGTTAAGTTTCCCCCATCTTACATACTGTTTCTTAAAAAATATGGAGCGCTATCCTTTGCCGGCGACACGTACTACGGTATTACAAAAGACGGTGTAGACGCTTCAGCCATTCCGAGTGTGGCTTTTACTACACAAAGTGCGCGTGCAGATGGTGATGCTGATGGGTCGATGATTGTAATTAAAGCATCGGGGTGTGGGCCTATTTACTCTATAGATACCTCGATTATTGGTGATGATGGAGAGCCAGTGGTGGTAGAGACGGAGCTTTCTTTTAAGCGTACAGGTGTAAAAAATATCATGCACTCAGATTTCAAAGAGTTTTTCAGTCATATGATCAGGCAGTCTATTAAAGAGCTGGGTTGATCACTAGTTGATGATTGTGTTGAAGGCTCGGATGTTTTTTGAGTACGACGAGGCAGACCGTCTGCTGAGTCTACAGCGCACGGCGAGCAGTCTAGGCTAACAGTTTGGCATCACGGATGAAAGTCTGACTTACCGCTACGAGCCGCTTGGATGGCTGACACAGGAACTGACCCCGAGCAGTGCGCTGGACTATGAGTAAGACCCGCTCAGCAACCAGACCGATGTTTCGGGGCAATTTCCGACGTGGGCAGATCTATAAGGTTAGGGAGTAGTGTCGGTAGGTTATTTTTGTAAAGTCGCTATCAAGTTCTTTGAAAATCTCTACGAACCCGGTAGCTATGCGTCGTTGGGATAGAGTAGTTTGAAAGCGGACAAAAAAATCAGCAGAATTTGCGTTTTTAAGGGCTGTATTTCCACAGAGAAACATGGTTGCATATAATATATGGATATTATGCGCCGGAGAGTAGTCGGTTGAATGCTCAGGTTCCGCCATTACAATGCCTTTAGATACTACAATCCAAAAAAAATTTCGGTTCAGCTTGGAGTTCGTAGGTATAGCGCAAGATAAGGGGTGGCTTAAAGGTCGCCGTCAAAACACGTATTTTCCACTTGTAGAGTGTTGATAATGACTGACTTTAAACTGTTGCACTGCGGCTCGCGGATCTCTGGTGCTGATATTGAGGCGCTGGAAGCGCAGATCGGCATTAATTTGCCCGTGAGGTTTAGGGCGATATATCAAGCATACAATGGCGGTTCACCTGTTCGAGAGTTTTGGATATCAGATGAAGATTTTGAGCCGGTGAGAGTTGAGGGTTTTAAAAGTATTTCAAGTGTGGGAGCTCAGGATGCTAATGAGACAAAATATATCGGTGGATGTTACAGGCGGATGCGCGAGAGAAATGTTATCCCGTCCAAGTTAGTCCCTTTTGCAAATGATGAGGCTGGTAACTTTATCTGCTTGGAGAAAGGTGCGGGGAGAGTTATTTATTTTGCTGTTGATACTTTTCAAACGGATCTTGACATGTATCTTAACCATATCAATGCTCAAAGAGTCATGTCGGATTCCTTTGGTGATTTTATCGATTCTTTAGTTGGTGAGGTGGATGTTGATTTTTGATTATATGGGGTCGTTAATCATCTTTGGAATGATTGTTGAGATCGATGTTAGTATTTGATGCTTGCGGCTGTTGTTTTTTAAATTTGGGACTCTGAGTTTCGATAGCCATATTTGATCTTCAAAAAACTGCTTAATCAAGTGGGGGGCAGCGCAAGCACGACCACTTCTGCTATGACTGCGCAGCACGCACCAGCTGGGCCACCGCCGTTCTGGGCCGCGAGCTGGAAATTCACTACAACGAAGACCACCGCGTCATCGCCAGCCGCGACTACGGCGGCGAACGCTACGCCATCGACCTGGACGATTTCGGCAACATGGTCGGCCTGACCCTGCCGGACGGCAACAAGTTGCACTTCGAGTACGACGAGTCCGCCCGCCTGCTCGAAGAAACCGACCCGCTGGGCCGCACCATCGCCTACGAATACCACCACCTGACCACCTTGGTGACCAAGGTCACTTACCCGGACGGCAGCACGTGGCAGGCGCGCTACGACGACAAGGGCAACCTGCTGGCCGAGTTCGATGCGCTGGGCCAGATGACCGAGTACCTCAACGGCGAAGATGGCCTGCCACACACCATCATCGACGCGACGTACAAGTCCAAGTACCTGTGGTGGAACACCCTGGCCCAGGTCGAGCGGTATCAGGACTGTTCGGGCCAGAGTACATTTTAGTTAGAATGAGCGTCATGATCTGGTGGTGGTAATCGATGCGCTAACCCAGACCACCATGCTTGAACCTGAGCCGAACGGAAGCGGGCCGGCCTTAAGCCTGGCGATATTAGTGGTGAAATTATTAGGAGTAAGTATGGCTGCTGGATTCTCGGTGATTACAGAAACTGCTACATTGGCGATATTTGATCTTGCCGCTATCCGTCATCGAATGAGAGATACGTTTGATTGGTGGAGTATCCGGAGCGATGAGATCTATGAGATGAATGAGGGTAATATCGCTTTTTTAAATCTCGGTGAAGACGGAAAGTACTTGGTCAAGGTTCTCGCTGAGTTGCCCAATGCTTTAGGCAGTATTTTTCTATCCATTCCATCCGGGAGCTTATTTATAGGCGCTGGTGAGGATACTACGGGGGGGTATGGAGCCTGATGGTTCTGATGCTATACATGGAGCTTGTATTGCTTTCACTCCAGGTAATTATCAGATGGGATTCGCTTTTGAATGCGGGGTAATAATGCTGTCGTTTGCGCGGGCAGAGAGTCATCGCAATAACTTTTCAGATTCAATCCGGCTTGGCTGAATTATAGATACTCCAGAGTTACGAATGTGAAGGTGATCTTTAAAAATGGGCGTGAAGGGTTGAGCGTAGGTCCCAGCCTTCTGAAATTCTCCCTTGCTCATCATGAGTGCGGCCCGCTCATGAACCTGACCATGCTGACCTTGCCACACGGTCGGGAGCAAGATCTATCAGCTGTACTACGGCAGCGACCACCTGCACCAGTTGAACCTGGACGGGCAGGTCATCAGCGACATGGAGCGCGATGACCTGCACCGCGAGGTGTATTGCATGCAAGGTATGGTCAGCAGTTGCTTTGGTTAAGACGCGATGGGGCGTAAGGCGTGGCAGTTTGAGTCGACCTTGGCTGCAGAAAAGCAGAAAGCACATAAATTGATATGGCATGCTGCGTACTCTTTTCGGCAGGCTGGTCCAGGAAAACCAGCCATCGGAGCAAAGACATATGATAAGCGCCTGGTAGATATGGAGTTGAACCCCAATGGGGTGATGGCGCAAACTCTGCCAAGCTCCCCTAAGATGTGTTTAGAGATGGTGAGCTTACTGATGATAACTTATTCACTAACTAACTTGCGTGATGAGTATCGTGATGCGCTGTTGGGTTTTATGGGCGCTATGTACGAGTGGGAATTGTCTGGGTACAAAAAGAAATTGGCGGCATTTTCGGATGATTCCTTAGAGCAAGAAGTCGAACTGAGCATTAAAAATGACCTTTTGGTAATTTTTAAGAAATATGTTGTTGACGAAGGGCGAAACTATGATCGCGTCAAAAATCTAGTCTGCGGCAGGTTCCCCGATTATGATCTTGTCAGTGATGGAGTTGGGATGTCTGAGTGCAAGGGAAGTGCGGTCTCAGTTATTATCAGGAAGAACACAGGGTTGCGCGCTGCCTTCAAACTGACGTTAATCATGGAGGATGATGCCTGCAAAGTTAGCGGGCGATATCTAGAAAGTGATGGAAGATGGCAAAGGACCTATATCTAGTTGCTGGCGAGTGAGGTTTTTTACCTCGGGCAACGGGGGGCATGATAAGAGATGGGTGCTGACATGCAAGATGTAAAGAGTTTGATTTCAAGAATAGCTGATACTGAATTTTTCTCGAGGATGGGGTGCGATCCAGATTCGAGAGATGATGTAGTCTACATAAGGGATGTCTTCAGGGTCTTCGTTGAGCCTGTATCTTCAGATTTCCATGGTTATTATGAAAATCTTGAGTGGTTGCCTACTTCTTCTTATCAAGATGATCCGTTCAATTCATTTCCAAAACCACCTAAGGAGCTAGTGAGTTGGCGTATCGATGTCACTAAAACTGTTATGCAGTCGATTAAAGTTGGCTCAACGGTGAAATTCATTGCCGGCCCCCATGATTACAGTCTGGCTGCGCGAGATGGAGCTTGTTTTGCATTTCGCCAGTACATTTCGGAGTCGTACTATGGTGTGTCTGGGGAGTGGTCGAAAGTGATTGAACTTTATTTGTCAGGTAGGTGGCCTGTTGGCTACTCCGACACTAAGCTGATTGTTATTTGAATTCGGCGTGAAAGCCCAAGCGCTTCAACAGCAGTCAAAAAGGGGAGGTGAAGGGTGAGTTTAACTTTTGGACAATGGAGGTACCTAAACTACAGCAAGGATGTAGGATGTCTATCGTAAGGCTGATAAAACTCTCGAGAGGTTCTGGAAAAAGATATGGTCAAAAAAGATGTTGTAGAGGTCGTTCCTGACGCTCTTATGGAATTCATGCAGCAGATGAATGAGTGGGAGTGTGAATTTTTCGATAAGCGCAAAGATGGGTTCACTGAGGGAAAGGATGACATTGGGTTGAAGCAGGCTTATGCTTCGAAGTTGGAGACAATTTTTGACGCGTTTGCTTTTAAAGATAAGCCGAACTACGGCCGGCTGATTGATTTGGGTTGTACAAGGCCGGCGACTTATGACCCAGGGACTGATGTCATTGAGTTGGTGGCTTGTAGCAATGGTAGTATGGTGGTGCAGGTACAGCAGGTGAAAGGCGCGGAGAGCTGTTCTAGATTTTATCTGGTTATGAAGGGCGGGGAGTGGAAGATAAAAAAGAGAGAGGTATTGAGTTTTGATGGAAAGTGGCAGCGTGTTGCTCTTTAAATGAGCCTGCGGCGCTTGTGGCTATTGCTCACGTCTTGTGAGAAAGGTAATAGTGATAAGGCTGGTTAGAGTGCTGCACTGTACTGAAGTACTCTGAGAGTGGGACGCAATAATGCTCAATGTAACACCCAACCTTAGTCAGGCCGACCTATCACAATACGCTGTTGTTGATGTTGCAAAGAAAATGGCTGCAATCTCAGTGAACGCATAAAAGGAGTAGGGGATGGGGGAGCGAAATAAATTGTATATTTTATTCAGCTCGGTAGTAACGGCTGTGGCCGCGAAAAAATACAAGGTGGGAACCAGTCATGAAGAAGCACAATATTTTGTGCAGGGGCTATTTGATGAGTACATGAGCCAAGGATTGGAAGCACCTACGTTGGACTGGATCGACGCTGCTCCCAAACAAGCCAGATCCTGGATAAATTCTAGGTTGGCCAATAGCTTCCGATGCTACGGATCGTCGCCCAAATGGCTGGATGAGCCAAGCTGGCGATTTTTAGGTAACACCCCTATGGATTTTGTTCATCAGTTCGAGGTAGAGGGTTGCTCTAAAGGTGATCAATACGAGGGTGTGATGACGTATGTGTTTTTTGGTAGGACAGAATGCAAGGATGGAGGTTGGGAACTGGTTGTCAAACTCATACATCAGGATAAGAATGAGCCGGGGTCTGTTTTAGCCGACTGATTGCTTCATTGCAAACACGTCTAGATGATGTGAGTACTTGCGTGAGACGTGCATTTAAATTAAATTCACGTAGGTCGTGAGGCGTGGGGCACGAACAGTGGGTTATTTTCGGCATTGATGCTAATTTCATTACAGCAGTCAACGGAGTGTAATGCATAGTGACGAAAGACAGAAGCGTTTCGGAGCAAATAGTTTTTACGGTCGACTACCAGGCAATGATTTCAGAATTGGCAAAGGTCGGGAGGATAGAGATTGAGTCCGGCTACTCTGAAGTTATTGCGAATTTAGATTCTGCGAAAGTGGTGAGGTCGAAATTAGAAGCGCACGAGATCTTAAACTTTCTCACAGAAAATAGCGCTGAAATTATGCGATATTCGGTCAGCAAGTTTGCTGTACTTTCGAATGAAGAGGATGAAGAGGAATATCCTCTAGGACTGGAGCCAGGACAAGATGAGAAAGCTAAGGTGGTGTCGGCCGGAAAGTACTCTCAAGGCTTTCTCTTGACCAACCTTATTGAATACCTGCTTGCCCGGAAAGGGCGGGAGCAATTGCTGGGGTACTTGAGAACATCACGAGTACCTAAAGCGAAGCAGTATGCGGATCAGATAATTCATCTTATGTGCGCTAAAAGCTAGGTGACAACGTGCCGCCAGAACCGCTGGTACATGTGGCGACTTCTAGCCATGAAGGGCCTAGCAGTTTGGGGGATATTCTGAGCGCCTCTGTGTTCGCGTGCGGGTACGCGCTCTGCAATTAATTTGGGTAGCTCGAGCGCATGAAATCACATTCGCTTGTAGGGGCTGGCTTCCCTGCAATCGGCTGCAACCCAGTCGTCAACTCTACTTCCGCGCTCTGTCAGGCGCCGCGCGGATACCGATTTTACGACTGCTTCGCAGCCGATCGCAGGCAAGCCAGCTCCTACAATGCCCGCGATACACATATGTGTCGTGTAGAGCCTAGCTGCCACTCCACGGGCCTACCCGCCGCTGCAGGCACCTCGTGCATTTGATGTTCCACCACGTGAAACCACATTCCGTTGTACTCCCGCCCCACTCGCGCTTATCTGTCCCCAAGCACGACCTGCCTTCCCCGTCGTGATCTCGAAGCGAACAACAAGAACGGGACCCACCCGCGCGAGGAGATTCCCCATGCAGCAACACCAGCACATCCTGGCCTGGCTCAACGACGTGGCCAGCGACCTACACGCCATCCGCCACGACATCCATGCTCACCCCGAACTCGGTTTTGAAGAAAGCCGCACTTCGGCCCTGGTTGCCCAGTTGCTCAAGGACTGGGGCTATGAAGTGCACACCGGCGTCGGCAAGACCGGCGTTGTCGGCGTGCTGCGCAATGGCAGCAGCACGCGCAAACTCGGCCTGCGGGCGGACATGGACGCTCTGCCGATCCATGAGGCCACCGGCGCTGCCTACAGCAGCCGCCACCAGGGTTGCATGCACGCGTGTGGCCATGACGGGCATACCACCATGCTGCTGGGGGCGGCGCGCTACCTGGCGGCGACGCGGCAGTTCGATGGCACGCTGACGCTGATTTTCCAGCCGGCCGAGGAGGGCCAGGGTGGCGCCGAGGCGATGCTGGCCGATGGGCTGCTGGAGCGCTTCCCGTGTGACGCGTTGTTCGGCATGCACAACATGCCGGGGCTGCCGGCGGGGCACCTGGGGTTTCGTGAGGGGCCGATGATGGCCTCGCAAGACTTGCTCACGGTGACCATCGAAGGTGTCGGCGGGCATGGCTCGATGCCGCATTTGACCGTCGACCCGTTGGTGGCTGCGGCCAGTGTGGTGATGGCGCTGCAAACGGTGGTGGCGCGCAATATCGATGCGCAGGAGGCGGCGGTGGTGACGGTCGGCGCGCTGCAGGCGGGCGAGGCGGCCAATGTGATTCCGCAGCAGGCGCTGTTGCGCTTGAGTTTGCGGGCGCTGAACGCCGAGGTGCGGGCGCAGACCTTGGCGCGGGTGCAGGCGATCATCGTCAGCCAGGCGCAGAGCTATGGCTGCACCGCCAGCATCGAGCATCGTCCGGCGTACCCGGTGCTGGTCAACCATGCCGCAGAAAACGCCTTCGCCCACCAGGTCGGTGTCGAGCTGCTGGGTGCTGAGGCGGTGGACGGCAACACCCGCAAGCTGATGGGCAGCGAGGACTTCGCCTGGATGCTGCAGCGCTGCCCGGGCGCCTACCTGTTCATCGGCAATGGCGAGAAGCGGCCGATGGTGCATAACCCGGCCTACGACTTCAACGACGACATCCTGCTGACCGGCGCCGCCTACTGGGGCGCGCTGACCGAGCGCTGGCTCAAGCCCGCCTGACCCCTTCATTGACGACTGCCGCTGGAACCCGGGCGCGACCGCGCCTGGGCGATCACTTGAACCGTTTCTGGCCAACAGATTGATGGAGTGTTCCGCATGCAGACTTCACACACAGGCGCGTCGCGTACCCGGCAAGTGGTCGCGGCGGTCATCGGTAATGCCCTGGAGTGGTACGACTTTATCGTGTACGGCTTTCTGGCAAGCATCATCGCCCGCCAGTTTTTCCCTTCCGACGACGAGTACGCGTCGCTGCTGATGGCTCTGGCCACCTTCGGCGTAGGCTTTTTCATGCGCCCGGTGGGGGGCGTGCTGCTGGGTATCTATTCTGACCGCAAGGGGCGCAAGGCGGCGATGCAGCTGATCATTCGGCTGATGACGGTGTCGATCGCGATGATCGCCTTTGCGCCCAGCTACCTGGCCATCGGCATGGGGGCGCCGCTGCTGATCGTGGTCGCGCGCATGCTGCAGGGCTTTGCTACGGGCGGTGAATACGCCAGCGCCACGGCGTTTCTGGTGGAAAGCGCGCCGGCCCATCGCAAGGGCCTGTATGGCTCGTGGCAACTGGTGGGGCAGTGCCTGGCGGTGTTTTCGGGGGCGGCGATGGTCGCGCTGGTGACCCACCTGTGCACGCCACAGGCGCTGGACAGCTGGGGCTGGCGGATCCCGTTCGTGATCGGCTTGCTGATCGGGCCGGTGGGGTTGTGGATTCGCAAGCACATGGAAGAGCCCGAGGAATTCCTCGAAGCGCGCAAGCAGGCCAAGGGCCAGGCGCCGAGCCTGTGGCAGGTCCTGCGTGAGCATCGGCGCAGCTTGCTGGTGTCGATGGGGCTGGCCTGTGGGGCCACCGTGTCGTTCTACGTGGTGCTGGTGAACATGCCGACCTTCGCCCACAAGAACCTCGGCCTGCCGCTGGACCAGGTGCTGCTGGTGCAAATGTTGGCTGTGGGCCTGATGACCGTGGTGATTCCACTGGCCGGCGCGCTGTCGGACCGGCTCGGTCGCCGGCCGGTGTTGATGGCCTTCACCCTGGCGTTCTTCGTGATGGTCTACCCGCTGTACGTGTGGGTGGCCGCGGCGCCGTCGATCGAACGCCTGCTGGTGATGCAGCTGTTACTGTGCACCGCCATCGGCGGTTTCTTCGGCCCCGCGCCCACTGCCTTGGCCGAGCAGTTCCCGATCGAAGTGCGTTCCACCGGCGTGTCGGTGGCCTACAACGTGGCGGTGATGGTGTTCGGCGGCTTCGCCCCGCTGATCGTCACCTGGCTGAGCAAGGTGCTCGGCACCCCGGTGGCGCCGTCGTTCTACGTGCTGTTCGCCTGCCTGCTGACGCTGCTGGGCACCTATTGCCTGAAAGAGGCGCCGCGTGCAGGCAAACCTGTGGCCTTCAACCTTGGAGTCAAACCGTGAACCAGTTAGCCATCGACCCGATCGTCGCCCTCGATGCCGAGGCGCTGTCCCAGGCAATCCATGCTCGCCAGCTGTCGTGCCGTGAGGTGATGTGGGCCTACCTGGGGCATATCGAGCGCTTCAACCCGCAGGTGAATGCACTGGTGTCGCTGCGCGAGGGCGAGCTTTTGCTGGCAGAGGCCGATGAACGTGACCGGGAGCTCTCGCGCGGTGCGTCGCGTGGCTGGATGCATGGCATGCCGCAGGCGATCAAGGACCTGGCGGCCACGGCGGGCCTGCGCACGACGCTGGGTTCGCCGCTGTTCGCCGAGCAGGTGCCGGCGCACGATGCCGTCAGCGTGGCGCGGGTGCGGGCGAGCGGGGCGATCATCGTTGGCAAAAGCAATGTGCCGGAGTTCGGCCTGGGGTCGCAGAGCTACAACACGCTGTTCGGCACCACCACCAATGCCTACGACCACAGCCGGGTGGCGGGTGGCAGCAGCGGCGGCGCGGCGGCGGCGCTGGCCATGCGCTTGCTGCCGGTGGCCGATGGCAGCGACATGATGGGCTCGCTGCGCAACCCGGCGGCGTTCAACAACGTGTACGGCTTGCGCCCTTCGCGCGGGCGGGTGCCCTATGGGCCGACGCCGGAGCTGTTCATGCAGCAGCTGGCCACCGAGGGGCCGATGGGGCGCACGGTGACGGACGTGGCACGGTTGCTGTCGGTACAGGCGGGGCATGACCCTCGGGTGCCGTTGTCACTGAGTGACGGCCCCCGCGATTTTGCAGCCGGGCTGCAACGCGATTTCAAGGGTGTGCGGGTGGGGTGGCTGGGCAACTTCGACGGCTACCTGCCGATGGATGACGGTGTGCTGAGCCTGTGCGAAGCGGCGCTGGCCGACTTCGCCGAGCTGGGCTGCGAGGTCGAGGCGTGCCAGCCAGGTTTCGACCTGGCGCGTTTGTGGCAATGCTGGCTTACCCACCGCCACTTCCTGGTGCACGGCAACCTGGGTGCGGCCTACGCCGACCCCGGCAAGCGCGCATTGCTCAAGCCCGAGGCGCAGTGGGAGGTGGAGGGCGGGCTGCGGTTGACGGCAGCGGCTATCTACAACGCCTCGCTCGACCGCAGCGCCTGGTATCAGGCGTTGAATACGTTGTTCCAGCGTTACGATTACCTGCTGTTGCCGTCTGCCCAGGTGTTCCCTTTCGACGCAGCCGAGCCGTGGCCCAAGGTGGTCGGCGGGCAGGTGATGGACACCTATCACCGTTGGATGGAGGTGGTGATCGGGCCGACCCTGGCCGGCCTGCCGAGCATGAGCGTGCCGGTGGGCTTCAATGCCGCAGGGCTGCCGATGGGCCTGCAGATCATAGGCCCGGCGCAGGCCGACCATGCCGTGCTGCAGCTGGCCTTTGCCCATGAGCAGCAGACCCGCTGGGTGGCGCGGCAGCCGCCGATGTGCCTGCAGGCGCGCTGAAAACCCTGGGCAGGCCCGTATCTTGCTGGGCATGATGACCATCCACGCACAGACAGGGAGGTCGAACCCATGGGTACTACGGCAGAGAGCGGCGGCGTGCGCTCGGTGGAGCGGGCGCTGGCCATCGTCGAGTTGCTCGGCGAGCACCAGGCGCTGGGGCTGGAGGAACTGCATTACCTGACCACGCTGCCCAAGGCCACGGTGTCGCGCATGCTGGCTACCTTGCAGGAGCAGGGCTGGGTTTACCGTGGCCTGAGCGACCGGCGTTACCGCTTGTGCGCCCGGCGCCTGTTCGGCGACCGCCAGCAGCGCTTCAAGCGCCAGCTGGTGGAAAGCGCAGCGCCGTTGTTGCTTGAGCTAAGCGAGCGTACTGGCCTGGTGGCGGACCTGTCGTGTTTTGACGGTGAGCGGCTGGAGGTGATGGAAAGCGCCATCCCGCAAGTGCTGCGCAAGCGCTACCCGGTCAACTGCCAGATCGTCGGGCACCATGCCAGCCTGTTTCATTCGGCGATGGGCCGGGCTTGCCTGAAGGAGCTGGCGGCGGACGAGGTGCAGCGCTTGGCGGCACATGAGCCGGTGGGCGGTGATGCGCTGTTACGCGATATCGAGGCGGATGTGCACAAAGGCTTTGGGCAGCGGACCGAAGGGTTTTGGGAGTACCCGGTGCGGTTGCCGTTTCTGATCCGCGCGATTGCCTTGCCGGTGCGGGTGGAGGGGCGGTTGGCGGGCAGCATTGCGCTGCATTGGCCGCTGGACCAGGCGCCGGTGGAGCGGGTGTTGAGTTTGCATCTGAACAGCCTGGCGGGGACGGTGGGTGAGGTGCAGCGCGCGTTGGTGAACTGAGGCGTGTTTTTGACCACCCGGTGTTCGTCGATCGATTGATGGTGCCGGTGAAACCGAGCGCCGCCCGCGCGGCGCTTCGTGAAGCGCTTGGCTTGGGATCTTCAGCGCCCTTGAGATCGAGCGCCGCCCGCGCGGCGCTTCGCGAAGCGCTTGCCTTGGGATCTTCAGCGCCTTTGAGATCGAGCGCCGCCCGCGCGGCGCTTCGCGGGGCAAGCCCGCTCCCACATTTGTTGCAACGCGCCGTTCCAGTCAGGCCATGGTTGTTCGCCTTGGCGCATAGCTGAAAACAGGCGGGGCGCCGGCAGCACCAGCCGAAAAATTGGTTCATGCCAACAAGGCTGGCAACTATGGCCTCACAGGCCATGGCACGTTGCAACAAATGTGGGAGCGGGCTTGCCCCGCGAAGCGCCGCGCGGGCGGCGCTCGATCTCAAGGGCGCTGAAGATCCCGAGGCAAGCGCTTAGCGAAGCGCCGCGCGGGCGGCGCTCGATCTCAAGGGCGCTGAAGATCCCGAGGCAAGCGCTTAGCGATGCGCCGCGCGGGCGGCGCTCGGTCTCAAGGGCGCTGAAGATCCCAAGGCAAGCGCCGCGCGGGCGGCGCTCGATCTCATCGGCGCAAAACATCCACCGCCATGCACCTTAACGCCATACTGCAATAATCACCCATCGACAAAGGTCCCCCCCAATGCTGGTAGTCGAACACCTGCGCAAGTCGTTCGCCACCGCCCAAGGCCCGCTTGAGGTACTGCGTGGGGTCGACCTGACCCTGGAACGCGGCAGCAGCCTGGCGCTGATGGGCGAGTCCGGCAGCGGCAAGAGCACGTTGTTGCACCTGTTGGCCGGCCTCGACCGCGCCGACGGCGGGCGCATCCTGATCGACGGCGAACCCCTCGACAGCCGTGGCGAAGCCGCCCTGGCACGCTGGCGGCGTGAGGGCATTGGCCTGGTGTTCCAGCAATACAACCTGATCAGCAGCCTGGACGTTGCTGCCAACCTGGCCTTCCAGGCGCGCCTGGCAGGCCGCCATGACCCCGCGTGGAGCGCGCACCTGGCATCCCGCCTGGGGTTGACCACATTGCTGCAACGTTACCCGGAGCAATTGTCCGGGGGCCAGCAACAACGCGTCGCCATCGGCCGGGCCCTGGCAAGCCGCCCCCTGTTGTTGCTCGCCGACGAGCCCACCGGCAGCCTTGATGAAGCCAGCAGCGACGAGGTGCTGGCGCTGCTGTTGCAGGTGGTCGAGGAGGCCGGCAGCAGCGTCTTGATGGTAACCCACAGCCAGCGCCTGGCCGCCCGCTTGCAACGGCGCTGTGTATTGCAGATGGGCCGGGTACAAGCCTGATGAACAACCTGCGCATCACCTTGCAGGCCCTGTGCAGCCATTGGTGGCGCCATCGCCTGCAGTGCATCAGCATTTTCACCGGTTTATGGCTGGCCACTGCGTTATGGACCGGCGTGCAGGCGCTCAATACCCAGGCGCGCAACGACTATGCCTTGGCCAGTGCCGTGCTGGCCGGGCCTGCCCGGGCGCAACTGGTGGCGCGCACTGGGCAGCGTTTCGACCAGGCGCTGTATGTGCAGCTGCGCAGGCTGGGCTGGCAGGTGACGCCGGTGCTGGAAGGGCGCTTGCGCCTGGCCGGCGAGCCGCCGGTCGCGGTGCGGCTGATCGGCATCGAGCCGCTCAGCCTGTTACCCGGTATGGCAGTCGCTGGTGCCGACGTGCAGGGCTTTGACCTGCAGGCGTTCGTCGGTACGCCCGGGCAGGCGTGGGTCGGGCCGGACACGCTGCGCCAGTTGGGGAGGCAACCCGGCGAGCAGGTCAGCACCGCGACCGGGCAGTTGCTACCGCCGCTTACGTTGCACGGGCAGCTGGCGTCCGGGGTGATCGTGGTCGATATCGGCCAGGCGCAGGCGTTGCTCCAGGCGCCAGGGCAACTGTCGCAGCTACTCGGCGACAGCGACCGGCCGTTACCGGCCGCCATCGCCACAAGCCTGAAGCTGCAGCCGCCGGGTGATGACGCCGACCTGCAACGCCTGACGATGAGCTTTCACCTCAACCTCACAGCCCTGGGCCTGCTGGCATTCGTGGTCGGGCTGTTCATCGCCCACGCGGCGATTGGCCTGGCCTTGGAACAGCGGCGTGGGCTGATCCGCACCTTGCGTGCCTGCGGCGTGAGCCTGCGGGTGATGCTTGCGGCCCTGGCGCTGGAGCTGGGCCTGTTCGCCATCGTCGGCGGTGTGGCGGGGGTGGCAGCGGGTTACCTGCTGGCGGCGCTCATGCTGCCCGACTTCGCCTCCAGCCTGCGCGGGCTGTACGGGGCGCAGGTGGCCGGGCACCTGCACTTGCCGCTGCAGTGGTGGTTGCTGGGCATCGCCGTCAGCCTGCTGGGCGCGCTGCTGGCCGGGCTCGACAGCCTGCTGCGGGCGGCCCGCTTGCCGCTGCTGGCATTGGCCCAACCCCAGGCCTGGCGCTTGGCGCAAGTGCCGTGGCTGCGGCGCCAGGCGGTGGTCGGCGCGGTGCTGCTGGTGGTCGCCCTGGGGTGCGGCATTGCCGGCGCAGGGCTGCCCAGTGCATTCGGCATGCTTGCGGCACTGCTGCTGGCGGCGGCACTGCTGTTGCCGGGGCTGCTGGCACTCGTGCTCAACGGCCTTGCGCGGTATTGCCAGCGCCCGCTGGCGCAGTGGTTCGTTGCCGACAGCCGCCAGCAACTGCCGGCCTTGAGCCTGGCGTTGATGGCGCTGTTGCTGGCGCTGGCCGCCAGTGTCGGGGTCGGCGGGATGACCGAAGGCTTCCGCCGCACCTTCATTGGCTGGCTGGACCAGCGCCTGGCTGCGGACCTGTATGTCACCCCCCGCGACGGCGACCAGGCGCAGCAGATTCATGACCGGTTAGTGCCAGACCCTGCCATCAGCGCCGTACTGCCGAGCTGGCGGGTGGACTGGCGCTTGCAGCAATGGCCGGTGCAAGTGCAAGGGGTGATCGACCATCCGTTCTACCGCCAGCACTGGCCGTTGCTGCAGCAGGCGCCGGGTGCCTGGCAAGCGCTGGCCACCGGCCGCGGGGCCATGCTCAGCGAGCAACTGGCCCGCCGCCTCGGGCTCGCTGTGGGCGGTACGCTACGCCTGCCGAGCGAGCCTGAGCAGGCGGTGACGGTGGTTGGCATTTATGCCGACTACGGCAACCCCAAAGGCCATGTGCTGGTCAACGCCGACTGGTTGCGCCGCCACGCGCCGGGCGCGAGCCTTTCTGGGCTGGGCCTGTTGGTACGGCCTGGCCAGGTCGCCGCACTGAAGGACGAACTGCAGCAACGCTTCGCCCTGGATGACAATCAGGTCGTCGAGCAGAGCCGCCTTAAAAGCTGGTCGAAAGACATATTCAGCCGCACCTTCGCGGTCACGGCCGCCTTGAACAGCCTGACCCTGGGCGTGGCGGGGGTGGCGCTGTTCATCAGCCAGCTGACCTTGAGCCAGCGCCGCCTGGGGCAATTGGCACCGCTGTGGGCGCTGGGCGTGCCACGCCGCTGGCTGGCCTGGCTGAGCCTGGGGCAAACGCTGATGCTCAGTTGTTTCACTGTGCTGTTGGCGATGCCTCTAGGGCTGCTGCTGGCGTGGTGCCTGGTGGCGGTGGTGAATGTGCAGGCGTTCGGCTGGCGGCTGCCCTGGCATGTGTTCCCCGCGCAACTGCTGCAGCTGGCCGTGCTGGGGCTTCTGACCAGCTTGCTGGCCAGCGCCTGGCCGTTGTGGCAACTGGCGCGCAGCCAGCCCAGCGCGCTGTTGAGGCAGTTCGCCGATGAAAACTGAAGCCTGGGTGTTGATGGCCTGCCTGTTGCTGGCCGGGTGCGACCCGCCTGCGCCCGAACCCAAGAGTTTTGCAGGCCTGGGCGCCGACGCGGCGGCTTTCAAGCAAGTGGTGCCGGGCGCGCCGCTGGTCTTTCCCCGCGACCATGGCGCCCATGACGGCTTTCGTATCGAGTGGTGGTACGTCACCGCCAACCTCAAGGATGAACAGGGCCGCGATTGGGGCGTGCAATGGACGCTGTTCCGCTCGGCCTTGCGGCCAGGGCCGGAGACGGCGGACTGGCACAGCCCCAACCTGTGGATGGGCCATGCCGCGCTGACCGGGCCGGGCGGCCACCAGGTCAGCGAAACCCTGGCCCGGGGTGGGGTTGGCCAGGCCGGCGTCGACGCCCAACCGTTCCATGCGTGGATCAACGACTGGTCGCTGCAGGGCAGCCCTGGTGTCGACCGTTTGCAGATGCGCGCCGGTGGCCAAGGGTTTGGCTATGACCTGGCGCTGACCAGTGACCGGCCGTTGGTGCTGCATGGCGCGCAAGGCTACAGCGAAAAATCCGGCAAGGGGCAGGCGTCGTACTACTACAGTCAGCCGTTCTACACGGTCAGCGGCGAGGTCGAGCGGGGCGGGCAGCGCATCGCCGTCACAGGCCAGGCATGGCTTGACCGGGAATGGAGCAGCCAACCGTTGGCAGCAGGGCAAAGCGGCTGGGACTGGTTTTCGCTGCACCTGGCCAAGGGTGCGAAGTTGATGCTGTTTCAGGTGCGTGAAGCGCAGGGGCTGCCTTACCGGGCGGGTACTTGGATCGATGCGCAGGGGCGCTCGCGGGCGTTGCAAGGCGAGCAGATCGCGTTGACGCCGTTAGCCTGGACCACGTTGGCCAATGGCAAGCGGCTGCCGACGCGCTGGCGGGTGGCGGTGCCGTCGATTCAGGTAGATGTCGAGGTCGATGCACTGGAGCCACAGGCCTGGATGGGGACGCGGTTTCCGTACTGGGAAGGGCCGGTACGGGTCAGTGGGAACGGCCGGGGGTACCTGGAAATGACAGGGTATTGACCCTGGCATCGTCTGCTAGCTGCGGGCCTTGCCGCCCCGAAACGCACTCGGGCTCACCCCGCACTGCTTGCGGAAAAACCGGCTGAAATACCCCACATCGGCAAAGCCCAGCTCATGGGCGATCTCCTTCACGCTCGCATCCGAATGCCCCAGCCCTCGCTTGGCTTCCAGTACCAACCGCGCGTTGATCACGTGCATCGGCGTCATGCCCAGATGCTCCTGGCACAACCGCCCCAGCGTCGCCAGGGTCATGCCCAGCTCGCTGGCATAGAAGCCCAGCGGCCGATGCTCGCGGTAGTGCATGTCCACCAGCTCGCGAAACCCCGTCAACTGCTGGCTGCGCCGTGAGGCCGGGCGGCGCGCTTCGCCCGCAAGCGCAGGTTCGTGGCGCAGCGCCTGGATCAGCAGGGCCAGCAGCAACGACATGCTGCTGGCGACGTGCTCGCGGGCGCGGTTGTGGTATTCCTCGCCCAAGGCGCGGCACAGCGGCAGCAACGGGTCGTCCTCGTCGCGCCACAATGGCAGGGCGATGACATGGGGTTTGCGAATCTGTGCCAGCAGCTGCGGCGCCAGCACCTGGGCGATGCTCTCCAGCGGCGGCTGGGCGGCGGTGATGACCTGGCCATCGACCTGCTGCGTCCAGTTGAACCCGTGCACCACCTGCGCCGGCACATAGACCACGCACGGCGCCTGCACCTGCAGGCGCTCGCTGTCGAACAGCACCTCGCCACTGCCACTTTGCAGGTACAGCAACTGCAGCAGCCCGTCGTGGCGGTGCGCGGCAATCTCCCAGTTGTACGCGCCCGAACGCAGGGAGATCCGCTCCACATGCAGGGCCTCGTGCCACACCGGCTGTGCGGTTTCGCCATACAGGGCATAGTTGGGGATCTTGGTCATGGTCTTGTAATTGTTCTGATCGCTACCCGGGCACTGTGCCACAGACCTGCGCCGGGTTCAGGGCGCTGCGGGCGAAATTGTCGGGAATGTGGGGGCGGTTGCAGGTTTTGTCCATTCTGCCGGCAGGCCCACCGGCCATAGGCTGTTCGCCAGATGAAGCGACACTCTGGAGAGCAGCATGCATAACAACAAGATTTCTTCTCACTGGCTTGGCCTGGATTCGGCCGTGTGCGTGGTCACCGGGGCGGCCGGTGGCATCGGCGCGGCGCTGGCCGCGGCGCTGGTCGAACAGCACGCCCATGTGGTGTTGCTGGACCGCGACGGCGACAAGTGCCTGCAGCTGGCGGCGACGCTCGGCGAGCACAGCGTCGGCGAGGTCAGTGCCCTGGCCTGCGACATCGCCGACCCGGCCAGTGTCGAGCAGGCTGCCGCGCAGGTGCAGGCGTTGCATGGGCGCTGCGACGTGCTGGTCAACAACGCCAGTGTGCTGCGCCCAGGCGCCCTCGAAACGCTCAGCCTTGAACAGTGGAATCAGGTGCTGGCGGTCAACCTCAGTGGCTACCTGCTGTGCGCGCAGGCGTTTGGCCGCTCGATGCTTGAACGCGGGCAAGGGCGCATCGTGCATGTCGCCTCGATCGCCGCGCACTATCCGCAACCCAACAGCGGTGCCTACAGTGCGGCCAAGGCCGGGGTCGGCATGCTGTCGCGGCAGATCGCCGTGGAGTGGGGGCCGCGCGGGGTGCGCAGCAACGCGGTGTGCCCGGGGCTGATCCGCACGCCGCTGTCTGCCGCGTTCTACGCCGACCCGCAGGTGGAGCGCCAACGCAGCGCCATGACGGCCAACCAGCGCATCGGCGAGCCGCAAGACATCGCAGAGGCCGTGCTGTTTCTGGCCAGCCCGCGTGCCGACTACATCAACGGTGCCGAACTGACCGTGGACGGTGGCCTGGAGAGCATGCCCATGGCGCTGATCCCGCGCCCCGGTTTCGAAGGGGTACGCGCATGAACACGCGCACCTGCGATGTGCTGGTGATTGGCGCGGGGGCCGGCGGTTTGGCCACCGCGATCACCGCGAAAAAACAGGGCCTGAAGGTGCTGGTCATCGAGAAGGCCGACTGCTTCGGCGGCACCACGGCGTTTTCCGGTGGCGTGCTGTGGGTGCCGGGCAACCGGCATGACGTGCACCACGACCCGGCGGCAGCATTGGCCTACCTGCGCAACGAAACGGCTGCCTGCTTCGACGCGCCGGCCGTGGAGGCGTTCTTGCGCTACGGGCCGCAGATGGTGGACTTCTTCGAGCGTGAGACCACGGTCAAATTCATCCCCACGCTGTACCCCGATTACCACCCGCAGGCCGAGGGTGGCGTCGACATCGGCCGCTCGATCCTCGCCGCACCCTACGATATCCGCGGGTTGGGCGCCGACATGGCGCGGCTGCGGCCACCGCTCGAGAGCATCACGTTCATGGGCATGATGTTCAATTCATCGAATGCCGACCTCAAGCACTTCTTCAACGTCACGCGTTCGTTCACCTCGTTCGTGTATGTCGCCAAGCGCCTGTTGACCCACTTCAAGGAGCTGGCCTTGTACCGGCGCGGCACTCAGGTCACCAGCGGCAATGCGTTGGCCGCACGGCTGGTCAAGTCGGCCCTGGACCTGGGTATTCCGATCCTCACCGGCACCCCGGCCAGGCAGCTGTTGCGCGAGGGCGGGCGGGTAGTGGGCGCGTTGGCCGGGCAGGGTGGTGGCGAGGTGCGTATCGAGGCGCGGCGCGGTGTGGTGCTGGCCTGTGGCGGTTTTTCCCATGACGTGCAGCGGCTGAAGCAGGCTTACCCGCACGTGCGCCGGGGCGGCGAGCACTTTTCGCCGGTGCCGGCGGGCAACACCGGTGATGGCGCGCGCATGGCCGAAGCATTGGGCGGGCAGGTTGATATCCGCCTGCAAGCGGCGGCGGCCTGGATGCCGGTGTCCAAGGTGCCGATGGGCGCCCGGCAGGTGGCTTTTCCGCACCTGCTAGACCGCTACAAGCCCGGCGTGATTGGCGTACTGCGCTGCGGCAGGCGGTTTACCAATGAGTCGAACTCGTACCACGATGTGGGCGCGGCGTTGATCGAGGCATGCGCGGGCCAGGCCGAAACCGCCATGTGGTTGATCTGCGACCGGCGCACCCTGGCCAAGTACGGCCTGGGGTACGCCAAACCGGCGCCGATGCCGCTGGGGCCGCTGTTGCGCAATGGCTACTTGCTCAAGGGCACCACCCTGGCCGAGCTAGCGCAGAAGGCGGGCATCGATGCGCAAGGGCTGGAGCGCACCGTGCGTGAATACAACCTGGGCGCCGTGCAGGGCGAGGACCGCCAGTTCGGCCGCGGCAGCACCACCTTCAACCGCTACCTGGCCGACCCGCAACAGCAGCCCAACCCGTGCGTGGCACCGGTGGGCGAGGGGCCGTACTTCGCGGTGAAGGTAATCATGGGCGACCTGGGAACGTTCGACGGTATCCGCACCAGTGTGGTGGGCGAAGTGCTCGATGCCGAGCATCAGGCCATCCCCGGGCTGTACGCGGTAGGCAACGACCGGGCCAGCATGATGGGCGGCAATTACCCCGGTGCCGGCATCACATTGGGGCCGATCATGACCTTCGGCTACATCACCGGCCGCCACCTTGCCGGTGTCGAGCAGGGCCTGGCGAGCGCGGGCTCGGCGCGGGAGGTGGCGTGATGGGCAAAGCCATCGTCGACCACCGCATCTACACCATCCGCCCTCGCTGCATGGCGGCGTTTCTCGAAGCCTTCGACCAGTTGGCGATGCCGATCCTGCTGCGCCACCTGGGCGCGCCGCTGGGTTTTTACGTCAGCAGCATTGGCCCGCTCAACCAGGTGGTGCACCTGTGGGCTTATGAGAGCCTGGATGACTTCGAGCGGCGCAGCGCCGCCCGCGATGCCGACCCGGACTTTGCCGCGTACCTGCAGGCTACGCGGGACCTGGTGGTGGCCCAGGAAACGCGGATCATCAAGCCGGTGCTACTGCACAGCCTTGGCCAGTCGATGCCCCTATCGCCGGCATAGACAGCGCGAAACCTGTGGGAGCCGGCTTGCCGGCGATGGGCCGCAACGGCCCCAACCATCCTCGAATAAAAACAACAAGAGGCAAGGCAAAAAATGAAAGCCCCCAACCCCGTTGACGTGCGCCAACTGATCGACCAGCTACCCATCGGCCGCTACCAGAAATGGGTAGTCTTCTTGGGCTTTTTGATCATCGCCCTGGATGGCCTTGACGTCGCCATCATCGGCTTCATAGCCCCGCAACTGAAAAGTGAATGGCACCTCGGTGCACAAAGCCTGGGCCCGGTGCTCAGCGCTGCGCTGATCGGCCTGGCCCTGGGGGCGTTGATCGCCGGCCCACTGGCAGACCGCTACGGGCGCAAGGCGGTGTTGCTCGGCAGCGTGCTGCTGTTTGGCGTGTGGACGCTGGCCTCGGCGTTTTCGCCTAACCTGGAGACGCTGATCGCCCTGCGTTTTCTCACCGGCCTCGGCCTGGGCGCAGCAATGCCCAATGCCAGTACGTTGGTCAGCGAATACGCGCCGGCTCGCAGCCGCTCGCTGCTGATCACCCTGGCATTTTGCGGTTTCTCGCTGGGGGCGGCGCTCGGCGGTTTCGTCAGTGCCTGGATGATCCCCAACCTGGGCTGGCGCAGCGTGCTGGTGCTGGGCGGTGTATTGCCGCTACTGGCCCTGCCGTTGCTGTGCTGGCGTTTGCCGGAATCGGTGACCTTCCTGGTCAGCAAAGGCGCCGACCCGCAACGCATTCGCGCCATTGTCCGCCGCCTGGCGCCGGAACACTGCGGCCCCGACAGCACCTTTGCGGTGCCGGCCGCCACGCCAAACCCAGGCGGGGCGATCGGCACCATTCTCTCGCCGCGCTACCGCTTCGGCACTTTCATGCTGTGGACGGGCTATGTGCTGGCGCTGTTTCTGGTCTACCTGTTCAGCGGTTGGTTGCCGACATTGGTGAAGGAGGGCGGTGGTTTCTCTGTTTCGCAGGCGGCCATCGTTACGGCGTGCTTCCAGATCGGCGGGCCGCTTGGGGCGATATCGGTGGGTTGGGCGATGGACCGGTGCAACCCGCAGCGGGTGCTGATGCTCACCTTCCTGTTCAGTGGTGCCGTGATCTTCGCCATAGGCCAGGTGGCGGGCGACTTCACCGGGCTGTGCATCATCGCTTCGGCCGTGGGCTTTGGCCTGAATGGGGCAAGCGTGGGGATGAATGCCCTGGCGGCTGCGTTCTACCCCACCGAGGCCCGGGCCACCGGGGCGAGCTGGATGAGTGGTATCGGCCGGTTCGGGGCGATCATGAGTGCGTTTGCCGGGGCGCAGATGCTGGCGTTGGGTTGGAGTTTTGCCCAGGTATTCGCATCGCTGCTGATACCGGCCGGGTTGGCGGCGCTGGCGGTGTTGCTGCAGGGGTGGCACGCGCGCTCGGCGGCACGTGCTGCTGTTGCGTTGGGGTAATGCTGGGCGGAGTACAGATGTACTCCGCTCCATTTGTGTTTACTTGAAGCCGGTCACCGCATGCGGCACATAAGGTGCCTCGAGCCGCGCGATCTCATCGGCGCTGAGCGTCAACGCCAGCGCCGCAATCGCGTCATCCAGCTGCGCCGCCTTCGAGGCCCCAACGATCGGCGCCGAAACCCCGCGCTTGCCCAGCACCCAGGCCAGCGCCACCTGTGCCATCGGCACACCGCGCTCGCGGGCAATCTGCTCGACCACGTCGATCACCCGGCCATCTTCCACCTCGGTGTTGGCATAGAACGACTGCCCGGAAATATCGGTACGCGTGCGTTCGGTCTGCTGCCCGTGCGGGCGGGTCAGGCGGCCGCGCGCCATCGGGCTCCAGGGCATCAGGCCGACGCCCTGGTCGAGGCACAGCGGGATCATCTCGCGCTCTTCTTCGCGGTAGATCAGGTTGAGGTAGTTCTGCATCGACACGAAGCGGCTCCAGCCGTTGCTCGCGGCTACCTGCTGAGCCTTGGCGAACTGCCAGGCGTACATCGACGATGCGCCGATGTAGCGGGCCTTGCCGGCCTTGACCACGTCGTGCAGGGCTTCCATGGTCTCTTCGATGGGGGTGTGGTAGTCCCAGCGGTGGATCTGGTAGAGGTCGACGTAGTCGGTGCCCAGGCGGGTCAGGCTGGCGTCGATATTGGCCATGATCGCCTTGCGCGACAGGCCTTGTTCGTTGGGGCGGGTGCTGCCTTCCCACATGTTGGCCGGGAAGAACACCTTGGTGGCGATGACCGTTTCTTCTCGGCGGGTGAATTCCTTCAGCAACTTGCCCAGGATGATTTCCGAAGTGCCGGCCGAGTAGCTATTGGCGGTGTCGAAAAAATTGATGCCGTGCTCGACAGCGTGGCGGATGATCGGGCGGCTGTCGGCCTCGCCGAGGGTCCAGGGGTGGGTGCCGGCGTCGGGTTCGCCGAAGGTCATGCAGCCCAGGCACAGCTTCGAGATATCCAGGCCGGTGTTGCCCAACTTGACGTACTGCATCCGCGTCTCCTCAGTGATCGTTTGCGATGCAGGGAAGCTTAGCGGGGCTGCGGGGTTGCGGAAATTCCGTATCGGTGCAGGCGACCTCTGCAGAAATTCACAAGCGCAGCAGCGGTTTGACCTGTTGCTGCAAGAAGTCGGTAACGGCCTTTATGCGCGGGGTGTTGCGCACATCCTCGTGCACCGCCAGCCAGATCTCGATGCTCATGGTCTGTGCTTCATCGCCGGTAGCCTGCAGCCCATGTTCCTCGGCCATGAACGCCGGCAGGCAGGCTATGCCGATGCCGCCGGCGGCGGCCTGGGCCTGGATGCGCAGGTCGTTGCTTTGCAGCACGAAGGGTTGGTGGTGGGTCTGGTCCAGCAGCCATTGTTGCTGTGGCGACTTGGCCTGGGACTGGTCATAGCCGATATAGCGCGGTGCGCGGGTGCTTTGCAGGTACCCGGGGGCGGCGTACAGGCGGTAATCCAGATAGCCAAGCAGGCTGGCCACCAGCGTCGGTTCGGTGGGCCGGGCCAGGGCGATGCTGATGTCGGCTTCGCGCCGCGCCAACGAGGCGCGGGACTTGCTGCCGACCAGCTTCAGGCGCAGTTGCGGGTAGTGGTTGCACAGCTGGCCCAGGCGCCGCGCGATGATGCTGCCCAGCAGCGCGGGCGGGGCGGCCAGTACCACTTCGCCTGCAACTTGCTGCTGGCCGGCGGTGGCGAAGTGCTCGAGGGCGAACGACGACTGGGTCATCTGTTCGGCGTAGTCGCCCACTCGGCGGCCATGCTCGGTCAGCACATAGGCCCTGGGGCGGCGGTCGACCAGCTTGAGGTTGAGCGCAGCTTCCAGCGCAGCGATGCGCCGGGCCACGGTGGCGTGGTCGACGCTCAGCTGCTTGGCCGCGGCCGAGAGTGAGCCTTGGCTGATGAAGGCAGAGAAATGGCGCAGATCTTCCCAATCGAACATGGCGGGCCTCAGGTAGGGACCACCATGATAAAGCCGTCGGGTCATTCTGTGGGAGCGGGCTTGCCCTGGTACACCCGCGAAGCAGGCGACGCGGTGAATGGCACCGGCGTCGCCGGTGTTCGCGGGGCAAGCCCGCTCCCACAGGATTTGCATCAACTTTCACACCGTGACCAGGGCAGTAGATCCCACAGGATTTGCATCAACTTTCACAACGTGACCAAGGCAGTAGATGCCACAAAGTAGGCCTGAATCGATGCTAGCATTGCTGTCATTTACAGCCCGGACACCCCCATGCAGCCCCTCGATCACCTTTCCCTGCACCTGTTCATCGTGGTCTGCGAAGAGGGCACCATCGCCGGTGCCGGTGAGCGGGCGTTCATGGCGCCGTCGGCCGTCAGCAAGCGTATCTCGGACATCGAGGCGCGCTTTGGCACCGCGTTGTTCAAGCGCAGCAAGCGCGGGGTCGAGCCCACCCCGGCGGGGCTTGCCCTGCTGCGCCATGCCCGTGGCCTGACCCGGGCCATGGAGCGCCTGGACAGCGAGCTGAGCGAGTACGCCGAAGGCGCGCGCGGGCATGTGCGGGTGCTGGCCAACGTGTCGTCGATCATGGAGTTTCTGCCCGAGGAGTTGTCGGCCTTCATGCTGGACAACCCGCTGATCCAGGCCGACATCGAAGAGCGCTTCAGCGCCGATGTGGTCCGCGGGGTGGCGGAGGGCAATGCCGACCTGGGCATCTGCAGGCAGTCCGCTGCAGTCGGCGACCTTGAATTCGTGCCGTATCGGCAGGACCACCTGGCCGTGGTGGTCAGCGCCAATCACCCCCTGGCCGCACGCAGCAGCATTGCCTTTGCCGAAACGCTGGGCTACGAGCACCTGGGTCTATCGGCGTTCGCCACCTTGAACAACTTCATGCGCACGAGCGCCGAGGCAGCGGGCAAGGAGCTGCGCTTTCGCTCCTATGTGTCGTCGTTCGACGCCGCGTACCGGCTGGTGCAGTTCGGCCTGGGCCTGGCAGTGTTCCCGCAGGAGGCGGTGGCACGCTATGCGCCGTTGTTCGACCTTAGGGTGATCCCGCTGACCGATGACTGGGCGCTGGGCGAGTTCGTCATCTGCATGCGCGACCGGCATGCATTGTCGCTGTCGGCGCGGCGGCTGGTGGACCACCTGCTACTGCGGGCCCCCGCTTGGCAAAGCGTGCGCTGACATCCATCGTGGCTGACGATGGATCAGCCCGTGAAAGACGTCTTTTCTGCCCGTCGCGCTGCTCTTAGTCTGGCCGCACGCTTCAGACAGAGAGCCCCTGATGACAACAATAACAATCAACGAAGTCGGCCTGCGTGATGGCCTGCAGAGCCTGCAGACAGTCATGCCTACCGCCGCCAAGCAGCGTTGGATCGACAGCGCCTATGCCGCGGGCGTGCGCCATATGGAAGTCGCCTCGTTCGTGCCGGCCCGGCTGCTGCCGCAGATGGCCGATGCCAGGCAAGTGGTCGCCCACGCCCTCACATACCCGGATTTGCGGGTGACGGTGCTGGCCCCCAACCTGCGCGGTGCCCAGGATGCGCTGGAGTCCGGGGCGCATCGCATCGTTGCGCCGGTGTCGGTGAGCACGGCGCACAGCCTGGCCAACGTACGCCGTACCCCCCTGGAAATGGTCGAGGAGCTGGGGCGCATGTGCCAGCTGCGCAACGACATGGGCCGCCAGGACGTGGAGGTGATTGCCGGCATGTCGGTGGCCTTCGGCTGCACCCGCCAGGGTGACGTGCCGCTGAGCGACCTGTGCGCATTGACCCGGCAGGTGATCGAAGCCGGCTGCGACCTGGTTTCGCTGGGCGACACCACCGGCTACGCCAACCCAGGCCAGGTCGCCACGGTGATCCAGGCCGTGCGCGCCATCGCCGGCGAGCGGCTACGTGCCGCGCACTTTCATGACACCCGTGGCCTGGCCCTGGCCAACAGCCTGGTCGCCGTGCAGCAGGGCATCCGCGAGCTGGACGCTTCGCTGGCAGGGCTGGGCGGCTGCCCGTTCGCCCCGGGCGCCTCGGGCAATACCGTCACCGAGGACCTGGTGTTCATGCTGCAGAGCATGGGGCTGCAGACCGGCATAGACCTGCAGGCCCTGATCGATTCGCGCCAGGTGCTGCGCGACGCCTTGCCCGATGAACCGCTGTATGGCGC
This sequence comes from Pseudomonas sp. LFS044, assembly GCF_047978245.1. NCBI lineage: Bacteria > Pseudomonadati > Pseudomonadota > Gammaproteobacteria > Pseudomonadales > Pseudomonadaceae > Pseudomonas > Pseudomonas sp. LFS044. The sequence continues at coordinate 143,745 of NZ_JBFPFX010000010.1, read as the reverse complement.
TATCGCCCGCGCCGGCCTGCCGCTCAACTATTAAGGGATAAAACAATGTCCAGCCTCCCCTTGGACGGCATTCGTGTCGTCGAGATTTCGCACATGGTCATGGGCCCCACCTGCGGCATGATCCTCGGTGACCTTGGCGCCGAAGTGATCAAGATCGAGCCCACCCGCGGTGACGGCACGCGCCGCCTGCTGGGCGCGGGGGCCGGTTTTTTCCGCACCTTCAACCGCAACAAGCAGTGCATCGCCATCGACGTCGAAACCCCCCAGGGCCGCGATGCGGTACTGGACCTGATCGACACGGCCGACGTGTTCATCGAGAACTTCAAACCCGGGCGCATGCACAAGCTCGGTTTCGACTACGCCGCATTGCGCCAGCGCAACCCGCGGTTGATCTACGCCTCGCACAAGGGCTTCCTCAGTGGCCCCTACGACAACCGCCTGGCGCTGGATGAAGTGGTGCAGATGATGGCCGGGCTGGCCTACATGACCGGGCCGGTAGGCCGGCCGTTGCGGGCAGGCAGCTCGGTGAACGACATCATGGGCGGCATGTTCGGCGCCATCGGCGTGCTCGCCGCGCTCAACGAGCGCAACAGCACCGGCAGTGGCCGCGAGGTGCAAAGCGCGCTGTACGAGAACTGCGTGCTGCTGGCCGCCCAGCACATGCAGCAGTACGTGGTGACCGGTGAAGCCGCGGCGCCGATGCCCAACCGCATCAGCGCCTGGGCCATCTACGACGTGTTCACCTTCGCCGGGGGTGAGCAGATGTTCGTGGCCGCCACGGGGGAAGGGCAGTGGAACGCGTTGTGCCAGGTGTTGGGCCAGGCTGCCTTGCGGGATGACCCGACGCTGGCCACCAACAATGACCGCGTGCTGCAGCGCCCGCGCTTGCTGGCGCACCTGGCCGAGGTATTCGCCACCGTCGACGCTCAGCAACTGGCGGTGGAGCTTGAGACCAACGGCATCCCGTTTGCGCCGATCCGCCGCCCGGAAGAGCTGTTCGACGACCCCCATCTGCAGCAAAGCGGCGGCATGGCCGACCTGACCCTGGAGGACGGCAGCAGCACGCCGATGCCGTTGCTGCCGTTGTCGCTGGATGGCCAGCGCCTGCAACCGCGCAGGCCCATACCACGCATTGGCGAGCACACGCACAAGGTCATGCGCGAGCTTGGCTACAGTGACGCACACATCGCCGAGCTGTGCGCGGCGGGCGTGCTCAAGACCGACGAACAGGGGCGCTAAGCATGGCTATCTATCGCTACGACACACTGACCCCAACCCTGCACCCTGAAACCTTCGTTGCCGAGCAGGCCACGGTGATTGGCGACGTGACCCTGGAGCAGGGCGTCAGCATCTGGCCCCAGGCAGTGCTGCGCGGCGACAACGCAGCGGTGCGCATCGGCCAGCACAGCAATGTTCAGGAGGGCGCGGTACTGCATGCCGACCCTGGCTTTGCGCTGACCGTGGGCAGCGGCGTCACCGTGGGCCACCAGGCGATGCTGCACGGCTGCACGGTGGGCGATGGTGCGCTGATCGGCATTCAGGCGGTGGTGCTCAATGGTGCGGTGATCGGCCGCAACTGTCTGGTGGGCGCGGGCGCCATCGTCACCGAAGGCAAGGTATTCCCGGACAATTCACTGATCCTCGGCGCGCCGGCCAAGGTGGTGCGTGAGCTGACGCCTGACGCCATCGCCCACCTGCACGCCAACGCCGCCGACTACGTTTGCAAAGGGGCCGCCTACAAGGAAAAGCTCGTGCGTATCGGCTAACAGCTTCAAGCGGCGCCTGGGGCGCCGCCGCTCTCCAATAATTACAAGAATGGAGATCCACCATGGTTGCCTTGACCGGTGTTCTGGCGCGTGAGCGCAACGACAGCCACATCAATGAACTGCTGCTGTACCGCCGCGTGGCCTGGCGCATCATGCCGCTGGCCATCATCTGCTTCCTGTTTTCCTACTTCGACCGCATCAACATCAGCTTCGCCAAAACCCAGATGCAGGCCGAGCTTGGCCTGAGCGACGCGGCCTACGGCCTGGCCGCGAGCATGTTCTTCATCGGCTACGTGCTGTTCGAAGTGCCAAGCAGCCTGGGGCTCAAACGCTACGGAGCGCCGGCGTGGATCTGCCGGATCATGGTGTCGTGGGGGTTGGCCACCGCCGCCCTGGTGTTTGCCTACACCCAGTACACGCTGTACTTCCTGCGCTTTCTGATCGGCGTGATGGAGGCGGGTTTCGGGCCGGCGATCCTGTTCTACCTGGCGTGCTGGTTCCCGCGTAAACACCTGGCGAAAATGAATGGGCTGTGGTTCCTCGCCGTGCCCTTGGCCGGGGCGGTAGGTGGGCCGGCGGCGGGCTTTCTGCTGGGGACCATGGATGGCGTGCTGGGCCTGGCCGGTTGGCACTGGCTGTTCCTGATGTCGGGGTTGCCGTGCGTGGTGCTGGGTGTGCTGGTGTTGTGGAAGCTCGACCGTGACATCGAGTCGGCCAAATGGCTGAGCCGCGCGGAGAAGGACCTGCTGGTGGAAAACCTGGCGCAGGACAAGCGCGCGCAGAAGCCGGTGCTGGGGTCGCTGTGGCGGGTGCTGCTCACCCGTGAGGTGGCGATCATGGCGTTCATCTATTACGTGGTGAAAACCGCGTCCTACGGCCTGAACTTCTGGATGCCCCATCTGATCAAGTCGTCGGGTGTGCAGGACATGTTGTGGGTGGGCGTGCTGTCGGCGCTGCCGTATGCGGTGGCCTGTGTAGGCATGGTGCTGCTGACCCGGCGCTCGGACCGCACCGGCGAGCGCAAGCGCTACCTGGTCTATTGCCTGCTGGCGGCTGCGGTCGGCTACTTGCTGGCGTGCCTGTTCTCGGACTCGTCCTGGGCGATGATGGCGGCGCTGGTGCTGGCCACGGCGGGCACGTTCATTGCCATCCCGATCTTCTGGACCATCCCGCAGTCGACCTTCTCGGGGTTGGCGATTGCCACCGGCACGGCGGCGATCAACTCCGTGGGCCAGCTCAGCGGCATCGTGGCGCCGGTGATGGTGGGGCAGATCAATGACCTCACGGGCAGCACGTACATGGGCATGCTGTCGATTGCGCCGCTGATCCTGCTGGCCTGCCTGGTGGTGATGCGCTACGTCAAGAACCCCAAAGCCTGAAACCGCCCGACAACAACAATAACAAGGCACACCCATGACCACTTCCACCTCTCGGCGGGCATCGCTGATGCTCGCGGTGTTCTGCTGCGCCTGGCAATCGGCCCACGCGGCTTTTGTCGAGGACGGCAAAGGCAGCCTGGAGCTGCGCAACTTCTACTTCGACCGCGACTTTCACGGTGCTGCCGCCAGCCAGTCCCGGCGTGGCGAATGGGCCCAGGGCTTCATGCTCAAATGGCAGTCCGGCTATACCGACGGGGTGCTGGGTTTCGGCCTGGATGCGGCAGGCATGTTTGGCCTGAAACTCGACTCATCCCCAGCGCGCAGTGGTACCGGGCTGCTGCCACGGGGCAGCGACAGGCGCGCGGCGGATGACTACGGCAAGGCGGTTGCCACGTTCAAGGCCAAAGCGTCGCAGACCGAGCTGCAGGTAGGTGGGCTGAGCCCGCAGTTGCCGTTGCTGGCGTCCAACTACAGCCGGCTGTTCCCGCAGTGGTTCAACGGGGCACAGCTGGTGAGCAAGGACCTGGACAACCTGACCTTGACCTTGCTGCAGGTGGATGCGACCAAGCTGCGCGACTCGACCGACTTCGAGGACCTGACGGCGATGGCGCAACAGGGCGCGTATTCAGCGACGGCGACCAGTGACCGCCTTTATTACCTGGGCGCCGATTATCAGCCAATCAAGCACCTGACCCTGAGCGTGCACAGCAGCCAGCTGGATGACCTGTTCCGCCGCGATTACGCAGGGTTAAGGTACCGGACCGGCCTGGGTCCGGGCGAAGCCTTTACCGAATGGCGCTGGTTCAATGCGCGGGAACAGGGCAGGGCGTTGCTCGGTGAGGTGGATAACCGAACCTTGAGCACCAATTTCGGTTATAGCCTCAAGGGCCATACCTTCAGCGGCGGGTATCAGAAAGTCAGTGGCGATACGGCCTATGCGTATGTAGGTGGGACAGACACCTACCTGTTCAGCGAACAGCAAGTCAGCACCTTTGCCTTGGCCAATGAACGTGCCTGGATGCTGCGCTACGACTACAACTTTGCGGCCCTGGGCATCCCCGGGCTTACGTTCAATGTGCGTTACGTGAAAGGCGACCAGGTCGACCCGCAGCGGATCGCCAGCGCCAAGGGCAGGGCGCTGGCAGCGCGGGGTGGAGAAGGCGCGGAATGGGAGCGGACCACGGACATCACCTATGTGGTGCAGTCGGGGGCGTTGAAGAACCTGTCGCTGCGCTGGCGTAACGCAAGCATGCGTTCGAACTTTGCCGATGCGGCGGATGAGAACCGGGTGATTGTGGGGTATGTGGTCGAGTTTTGAGGGGGGTATGGCGGCGGTTTTATGGGGATGCCCAGATCGAGCGCTAAGCGCTTGCCTTGGGATCTTCAGCGCCCATGAGATCGAGCGCCGCCCGCGCGGCGCATCGCGGGCAAGCCCGCTCCTACATTTGTTGCAACGTGCCATGGCCTGATAGGCCATAGTTGCCAGCCTTGTTGGCATGACCCAATTTTTCGGCTGGCGCTGCCGGCGCCCCACCTGTCTTCAGCCATGCACCAAGGCGAACAACCATGGCCTGACTGGAACGGCGCGTTGCAACAAATGTAGGAGCGGGCTTGCCCGCGATGCGCCGCGCGGGCGGCGCTCGATCTCATGGGCGCTGAAGATCCTAAGGCAAGCGCTCCGCGGGCGGCGCTCGATCTCCAACCCACCACACCCCTCAAGCGAACCCTCAAGCGAACCCTCACACTGAAACCGGTTTCAAAACATTTCCGAACCAGCTAGATTACCCGGCTTTCTCAGGGCCTCGCCCCTGATCGAAACCCAGACGGCGCACCCCAAGGCCGCCCCATTGCTGATGAGGATTCGTTATGCCTGAGCATGCTCCCGACAACCCGCGCCGGGACTTCCTGCGCAAAACCCTGACCCTGATACCGGTGGTCACCGTGGCCAGCACCGGGCTGGGTGCCAGCCAGTTGCTGGCCGAACCGGTTCGCGAACCCAAGGTGCCGGCCACACCACCTGCCGGCAATTTCCAGCCGACCTTCTTCACCGCCGAAGAGTGGGCCTTCGTGCAAGCGGCTGTGTCGCGCATCATCCCCGCAGACGAACTCGGCCCAGGTGCGCTGGAGGCGGGTGCCGCTGAATTCATCGATCGGCAAATGAACACCCCCTACGCCACCGGCGCACAGTGGTACATGCAAGGCCCGTTCAAGGCCGACGCCGCGCCCGAGCTTGGCTACCAGCTGCAACTCAGCCCGCAACAGATCTACCGCCTGGGCATCGCCGCAGCGGACGCGTGGTGCAAGAACGCCAGCGGCAAAACGTTTGCCGAGCAAGACAGCGCTACCCGGGACAAGGTTCTCGGCAAGATCGAAGCCGGTGAGATCGTTTTCGAGCAACTGCCGGCCAAGGTGTTTTTCAGCCTGCTGGTGCAAAACACCCGCGAAGGCTTCTTCTGCGACCCAATCCACGGGGGCAACAAGGGCATGGTTGGCTGGACGCAAATCGGCTTCCCCGGTGCCCGGGCAGATTTCATGGACTGGGTCGAGCGCAACGAGCCGTACCCGTTCCCGGCAGTTTCGATTCGCGGCGAGAGGGCGTAAGGCATGGCCAATGCAATGAAGAAGGTCGATGCAGTCATCGTCGGGTTCGGCTGGGCGGGCGCGATCATGGCCAAGGAACTCACCGAAGCCGGGTTGCAGGTGGTCGCGCTGGAGCGCGGGCCGATGCAGGACACCTACCCCGAGGGCAGCTACCCGCAGGTCATCGATGAGCTGACCTACAGCGTGCGCAAGAAGCTGTTCGTCGACGTCTCGAAAGAAACCGTCACCATCCGCCATAGCGGCAACGACGTGGCGCTGCCCAACCGCCAGCTGGGCGCGTTTCTGCCGGGCAAGGGCGTGGGCGGCGCCGGCTTGCACTGGTCCGGTGTGCACTTTCGGGTAGACCCGATGGAGCTGCGCATGCGCAGCCACTACGAAGAACGCTACGGCAAGCGCTTCATCCCTGAAGGCATGACCATCCAGGACTTCGGCGTCAGCTACGAAGAGCTCGAACCGCATTTCGACTTTGCCGAAAAAGTCTTTGGCACCTCGGGCCAGGCGTGGACCGTGAATGGCAAGGTAGTCGGTGAAGGGAAGGGCGGTAACCCCTACGCGCCAGACCGTTCCAACCCGTTCCCGCTGGTGTCGCAGAAGAACGTGGTGTCGGCCAAGCTGTTTGAAAAGGCCGCTGCAAGCCTGGGCTACAAACCTTACAACCTGCCCTCGGCGAATACCTCCGGGCCCTACACCAACCCCTACGGCGCGCAGATGGGGCCGTGCAACTTCTGCGGCTTCTGCAGTGGTTACGTGTGCTACATGTACTCCAAGGCGTCGCCCAACGTGAACATCCTGCCGGCGCTGCGCCAGGTGCCGAACTTCGAGCTGCGCGCCAACGCCCATGTGCTGCGGGTCAACCTCGATGACAGCAAGCGCAAGGCCACCGGCGTGACCTACATTGACGCCCAGGGGCGTGAAGTCGAGCAGCCGGCAGACATCGTCATCCTCGCCGCCTTCCAGTTCAACAACGTTCGCCTGATGCTGCTGTCCGGCATCGGTAAGCCCTACGACCCGGTGAAGAACGAAGGAGTAGTGGGCCGCAACTTCGCCTACCAGAACATGGGCACGGTGAAAGCGTTCTTCGACAAGGACACCTACACCAACAACTTCATCGGTGCCGGCGGCAATGGCGTGGCGATCGACGATTTCAACGCCGACAACTTCGACCATGGCCCGCACGGCTTCGTCGGCGGTTCGCCGATGTGGGTCAACCAGGCCGGCAGCCGGCCGATTGCCGGCATCGCCAACCCACCCGGCACCCCCGCCTGGGGCAGCGCCTGGAAGAAGGCCACCGCCGACTACTACACCCACCAACTGTCGATGGACGCCCACGGCGCGCACCAGTCGTACCGCAGCAACTACCTCGACCTCGACCCGACCTACCGTGATGCCTACGGCCAGCCACTGCTGCGCATGACCTTCGACTGGCAGGAAAACGACATCAAGATGAACCAGTTCATGGTCGACAAGCTCGGCAAGATCGCCCAGGCAATGAACCCCAAGGCCATCGCCGTGCTCGGCAAGAAGGTCAAGGAGCACTTCAACACTGCCAGCTACCAGACCACCCACCTCAACGGTGGCGCGATCATGGGCACCGACCCCAAGACCAGCGCCTTGAACCGCTACCTGCAGAGCTGGGACGTGCACAACGTGTTCGTGCCGGGCGCCTCGGCGTTCCCTCAGGGCCTGGGCTACAACCCGACCGGCCTGGTGGCGGCGCTGACCTACTGGTCGGTCAAGGCCATCCGCGAGCAGTACCTGAAACACCCCGGCCCGCTGGTCCAGGCTTGAGGAGCGATGAACATGAAGACACTGTTGATCGCAAGCCTGATGTTTGGCGCAAGCATGGCTGTACAGGCCGATGACGCGCTGGTGAAAAAGGGCGAGTACCTGGCCCGTGCCGGTGACTGCGTGGCCTGCCACACCGCCAAGGGCGGCAAGCCGTTCGCAGGCGGGCTGCCGATGGAAACCCCCATCGGCACCGTGTACTCCACCAACATCACGCCCGACGCCACTGGCATCGGCCAGTACAGCTTCGAAGACTTCGACCTGGCCGTGCGCAAAGGCATCGGCAAGGACGGCAGCACGCTGTACCCCGCCATGCCATACCCGTCTTACGCACGGGTCACTGACGACGACATGCGTGCGCTGTACGCCTTCTTCATGCAAGGCGTGCAACCCGTCGCCCAGCCGAACAAGGCCACGGACATCCCCTGGCCCCTGAGCATGCGTTGGCCGCTGGCGGTCTGGCGTGGCCTGTTCGCGCCAGAAGTCAAAGCCTGGCAAGCGCCGGCCGAAACGGACCCGGTGATAAACCGCGGCGCCTACCTGGTCGAAGGCTTGGGCCACTGCGGTGCCTGCCACACCCCCCGGGCGTTGACCATGCAGGAACAGGCGCTGAGCCCCGCAGACGGTGAGCAGTTCCTGGCCGGCAGTGCGCCGCTCGAAGGCTGGATCGCCAAGAACCTGCGCGGTGATCACAAGGATGGCCTGGGCAGCTGGAGCGAGGAGCAGCTGGTGCAGTTTCTCAAGACCGGCCGCAGTGACTGCAGCGCCGTATTCGGTGGCATGAGCGATGTGGTCGAGCACAGCATGCAGCACCTGAACGATGCCGACTTGACCGCTATCGCCCGTTACCTGAAGACGCTGCCGCCAAGCAACCCGGACGACCAGCCGCATGTCTACGACAAGCAGGTGGCAGAGGCGCTGTGGAAGGGGGATGACAGCAAGCCAGGCGCGGCGGTGTACATCGACAACTGCGCGGCCTGCCACCGTACCGATGGCCAGGGCTATACCAGGGTGTTCCCGGCGCTGGCCGGCAACCCGGTGGTGCAGACGGCCGATGCCACCTCGCTGATTCATGTGGTGCTGGCTGGCGGCACGGTGCCAGCGACCCACGCCGCACCGTCGAACTTCACCATGCCCGCATTCGGCTGGCGCTTGAGCGACCAGGAAGTGGCTGAGGTGGTGAATTTCATTCGTAGTAGCTGGGGGAATCAGGGCGAGGCTGTTACTGCAGGGGATGTAAAAGCCCTGCGCTGATAGCTGGGGGCCTTCACCATTTGGCATGTGTGTGGTGCGAGTGCATGCCGGTAGGTTCTTGTCGCCCTTGAGATCGAGCGCCGCCCGCGCGGCGCATCGCGAAGCGCTTGCCTTGGGATCTTTGGCGCCCTTGAGATCGAGCGCCGCCCGCGCGGCGCATCGCGGAGCGCTTGCCTTGAGATCTTTAGCGCCTGTGAGATCGAGCGCCGCCCGCGCGGCGCTTCGCGGGGCAAGCCCGCTCCCACATTTGTTGCAACGTGCCATGGCCTGTGAGGCCATAGTTGCCAGCCTTGTTGGCATGACCCAATTTTTCGGCTGGCGCTGCCGGCGCCCCACCTGTCTTCAGCCATGCACCAAGGCGAACAACCATGGCCTGACTGGAACGGCGCGTTGCAACAAATGTAGGAGCGGGCTTGCCCGCGATGCGCCGCGCGGGCGGCGCTCGATCTAATGATCAACAAATCAACAACGGCGAGCGCCTGCGATCCAGTAGAATCCCGACGAACGGTAGGTGACGAAACCCCGCGGTTTTGATGTATTGAAACCGGTTTCATTCACGTCACCGACAATAATCACAAGGGACCCCAATGACCGACCTGCCTGCCCATACCCGCGAGCGCGTGACCATCAGCGAGGTGGCGCGTGTTGCCGGCGTCTCCAAGGCCACGGTGTCGCGCTACATCGGCGGCGACCGGCAACTGCTCGCCGAAGCCACCGCCACGCGCCTGGCAGAGGTCATCGAGCGCCTGGGCTACCGGCCCAACCAGATGGCCCGGGGCCTCAAGCGCGGCCAGACGCGGCTGATCGGCATGCTGGTGGCGGACATCCTCAATCCCTATTCGGTCGCAGTGATGCACGGCGTCGAAACTGCCTGCCGCCAGCACGGCTACAGCCTGGTGGTGTGCAACACCAACCGCGACGACGAGCAGGAGCGCCACCACCTGGTGGCCCTGCAGTCCTACAACGTCGAGGGCCTGATCGTGAATACCCTCGGCCGTCATCCGGGCGAGCTGCTGAACCTGCAGCGGGATATCCCCATGGTGCTGGTCGACCGGCAACTGCCCGAGCTCAACGTCGACCTGGTCGGTCTGGACAACGCCGACGCCATCGAGCAGGCCCTGGACCACCTGCAGGCGCGTGGCTACCGCGACATTCTGGCAGTCACCGAACCGCTGGACGGCACCAGCTCCCGCCTTGAGCGGGTGCAGGCGTTTACGGCTTCGATCAGCCGCCGTGCCGGCATGCGTCAGCAATTGCTTGAAGTCGATGCGCACCTGCAAGCCGGGCTCGGCGCCTTCCTTGCTGGCAACGGCCACGGCCCGCAGGCAATCTTCACCTTCAACGGCGTGGCCACCCTGGCGGTGACCCGGGTGCTCCACGACACCGGCTGCCAACTGTTCCAGGACGTCGGCCTGATTGCCCTGGACGAACTGGACTGGTACCCGTTAGTCAGCAGCGGGATCACCGCGCTGGCTCAACCCACCGAACGCATCGGCGTTGCTGCCTTCGATTGCCTGCTCGGCCGTTTGCGCGGCGAGAGCGGGGCGCCGCGGCGCATCGACTTCAAGGCCGACCTGATTATCCGAGGCTCCACACACCCACGCGATTAACCCACGGGCAGCAATGCTGCCCGTTGCTTCATATCAAAATGAAACCGGTTTCATAAGGACAAAAACAATGCACGCGAACCCCGTTTCCATCAGCCTTTCCAGCTACGGTGCCGACCTGGTTCGGCAGCAAGGCCAGGAGAGCTTCCTTGAACTGCTGGCCGCTGCTGGCGTAACCCGTGTCGAATGGCGCGAAGAGCTGTTCGACGACGCCCCGGACGCCGCGCTGCTGTCTGCGGCCAGCCACGCGCTGGGCCTGGAGTGCCTGTACTCCTCGCCACTCGAACTGTGGACGCCCGACGGCCTGCTCGACCCACGCCTGCCTGCCAAGCTGGCGTTGGCACGGGCGTTCGGCGCGGTGGCGCTGAAGGTGTCGCTGGGGCATTACCACCCCCAGCTCGACCTGACGGCCTTGCAGGCGCTGCTGCACGACGGTGCCCCCGTATTGCTGGTAGAGAACGACCAGACGCCGCAAGGCGGGCGCATCGAGCCGCTGCTGCAATTCTTCCAGCGCAGCGAAGCGCTGGCATTGCCACTTGGCATGACCTTCGACATCGGCAACTGGCAATGGCAGGGCGAATCTGCGTTACAAGCTGCGCAGCAGCTCGGTCGCTGGGTGCGTTACGTGCATTGCAAGGCCGTGCAGCGTGAGGCCAGTGGCCGCCTGGTCGCTGTTGTGCCGCAGGCTGCCGACCTGGTGGCCTGGGAAACCCTGTTCGATGAATTCACCCCGGGGCTGGTGCGCGCCGTGGAATACCCGCTGGCCGGCGCTGACCTGCTGGCGCTGACCCGCGCCCAGGTCAACAACCTGGCGCGCATCGGCCTGGGCGAGGAGGTGAGCCATGCTTGAGCATGACGTGCTGTGTTTTGGCGAAACCATGGCCATGTTCGTTGCCGAGCAGGTGGGTGACCTGGCCAGCGTCGGCCAGTTCAGCAAGCGCATTGCCGGCGCCGACAGCAACGTGGCCATCGGCCTGGCCCGCCTGGGGTTCCGGGTGCGTTGGCTGAGCCGGGTGGGCGACGACTCGCTGGGCCGCTTCGTGCTCGACAGCCTGCGCCAGGAAGGGCTGGATTGCAGCCATGTCGAGGTCGATGCCAGCCACCCGACAGGCTTCCAGCTCAAGGGCCGCTGCGACGATGGCAGTGACCCGGTGGTGGAGTATTTTCGTCGCAACTCCGCTGCCAGCCACCTTTCGCCCGCATTGCTCCGCCCGGGGTTGCTGCAGGCCCGCCACCTGCACGCTACGGGTATCCCGCTGGCGCTGTCGGCCGGCTGCAGGTCGCTGGCCCATGAACTGGTGGAGCGCATGCGCGCCGAGGGCCGCAGCATTTCCTTCGACCCCAACCTGCGCCCGTCGCTGTGGCCCGACCGTGCGAGCATGGTGCGTGAAGTCAACGCACTGGCAGTCAAGGCGCACTGGCTGCTGCCGGGGCTTGAAGAAGGCCGCTTGCTGACCGGCCTGCAAGCACCGGCCGACATCGCCGCGTTCTACCTCGAGCGCGGTGTCGAGCAGGTGGTGATCAAGCTGGGCGGCGAGGGTGCCTACTACCGTAACGCCCAGGGCGAGGGGCGTGTGGCCCCGGTGCCGGTGGCCAAGGTAGTGGACACAGTCGGTGCCGGCGATGCCTTCGCCGTCGGCGTGGTCAGCGGGTTGCTCGAAGGCCGCCCGCTGGCCGAAGCGGTGGCGCGTGGCAACTGGTGCGGCAGCCGCGCCGTGCAATCGCGCGGCGACATGGAAGGTTTACCGTTGCGCCACGAGCTGGAGGCTTACGCGCTACCCAAGAGTGCCTGACACTTTGATCGCCGGTACGCCGGCCCTGCTGCGACAAAAACAACAAGCTCAGGAGCACGCATCATGCAATCGACAAGCCTGGCCCCACGCCGTTGGTGGTACATCATCCCGATCGTCTTCATCACCTACAGCCTGGCCTACCTGGACCGCGCCAACTATGGCTTTGCCGCAGCCTCCGGCATGGCCGACGACCTGAACATCACCCCCGTGCTGTCGTCCTTGCTGGGCGCGCTGTTCTTCCTCGGCTACTTCTTTTTCCAGGTGCCCGGCGCGATCTACGCCGAAAAACGCAGTGTGAAGAAACTGATCTTCGTCAGCCTGATCCTCTGGGGCAGCCTGGCGACCTTGACCGGAATGATCAGCAACGTCTACCTGCTGATCGGCATCCGCTTCCTGCTCGGCGTGGTCGAGGCGGCGGTGATGCCGGCGATGCTGGTGTACCTGTGCCACTGGTTCACCCGTGCCGAGCGCTCGCGCGCCAATACCTTCCTGATGCTCGGCAACCCGGTGACCATCCTGTGGATGTCGGTGGTTTCGGGCTACCTGATCAAGCATTTCGACTGGCGCTGGATGTTCATCATCGAGGGCTTGCCGGCGGTGCTCTGGGCGTTCATCTGGTGGCGCCTGGTGGCCGACCGCCCGGCGCAGGTCGCCTGGTTGAGCGAGCAGGAAAAAGCCGCGCTGCAAGCGGCCCTGGCGGCTGAGCAGCAAGGCATCAAGCCGGTCAAGAACTACCGCGAGGCATTCCGCTCGCCGCAGGTCATCGTGCTGTCGCTGCAGTACTTCTGCTGGAGCATCGGCGTGTACGGCTTCGTGCTGTGGCTGCCGTCGATTCTCAAACAGGCGGCCAACGTCGATATCGTCGAGGCCGGCTGGTTGGCGTCGGTGCCTTACATGGCGGCGGTGCTGGCGATGGTTGGGGTGTCCTGGGCCTCGGACCGCCTGCAGAAGCGCAAGCGCTTCGTCTGGCCGCCACTGCTGGTGGCTGCGCTGGCGTTCTATGGCTCCTACGCCCTGGGCACCGAGCACTTCTGGGCGTCCTATGCGCTGCTGGTGGTGGCCGGGGCCTGCATGTATGCGCCCTATGGCCCGTTCTTCGCCATCGTGCCGGAGATCCTGCCCAGCAACGTGGCCGGTGGCGCCATGGCGTTGATCAACAGCATGGGCGCGCTCGGCTCGTTCGGGGGCTCGTGGCTGGTGGGTTATCTCAACGGAGCGACCGGTGGCCCGGGGGCCTCGTACCTGTTCATGTCCGGGGCGCTGCTGACCGCAGTGGTGCTCACGGCCGCGCTGAAAACAACACAGACTTCTGGCCAGGCCAAGCCCCGTGGCCAGCGCCTGGCAATCAGCCAATAGGAAAACCGACCATGAAAAAGCGAATCGTCCTTTACAAGCGCCTGCCCGAAGCATTGCTGGCGCGCCTGCAGCAGCAGGCCGAGGTGACCTGGGTGGATACCACCGGCACAGACGGCCTGGCGCGGCTGCGCGACGCCTTGCCCGGCGCCCATGGCCTGCTGGGTGCCAGCCTGCGGCTGGACAGCAGCCTGCTGGACCTGGCGCCGCAGTTGCAGGTGGTGTCCAGCGTATCGGTAGGGGTGGACAACTACGACATCGCCGAGCTGACGCGCCGCGGTGTGATGCTTACCAACACGCCCGACGTGCTCACCGAAACCACTGCAGACACCGGCTTCGCCTTGATCCTGGCCAGCGCCCGGCGCGTGGTGGAGCTGGCCGGCTGGGTGCGTGACGGCCACTGGCAGGCCAACCTGGGGCCGGCACACTTTGGCACTGATGTGCATGGCAAGACCCTGGGCATCGTCGGCATGGGGCGCATTGGCGAAGCTTTGGCCCGCCGTGGCGCCGCCGGGTTCGGCATGCGCGTGCTCTACCACAGCTCGCGGCCCAAGCCTGAGGTGGACGCGCGTTATGGCGCGCGTTATTGCGACCTCGATGCGCTGCTCCGCGAAGCGGACTTCGTCTGTTTGACGGTGCCACTGAGTGCCAGCACCGAGGGCTTGATTGGCGCGCGCGAGCTGGCGCTGATGAAGCCCGAGGCGATTCTGATCAACATCGCGCGCGGGCGAGTGGTGGACGAGCCCGCGCTCATCGAAGCGTTGCGGGAAAAGCGCATTCGCGCCGCCGGGCTGGATGTGTTCGTGCAGGAGCCGTTATCAACCGCGTCGCCGCTGCTGCAGTTCGATAACGTAGTGGCGACGCCGCATATCGGCTCGGCAACCCACGAGACACGCGAGGCGATGGCGCGTTGTGCGGTGGAGAACCTGCTGAGTGCGCTGGCGGGTGAGCGACCGATGAACCTGGTGAATGAGGGTGCCTGGAAAGCGGTCACCGGGGCATACAAGGCTTGAATTGGGGCCGCTCTGCGGCCCATCGCCGGCAAGCCGGCTCCCACAGGTACCGCACAATGCTTGAGGTTTGCGCGGTACCTGTAGGAGCTGGCTTGCCGGCGATGGGCTGCGAAGCAGCCCCAATAACGTCATCTGACTAGTGACCACCCTTCATGCGCCGTGCCACCAGGTAGATACCCAGGCCGGCCAGCGCAGTAGCGGCGCCGATGTAGCCGGTGCTGGTCCAGCCCAACCCGGCACTGATCGCCATGCCGCCAAACCAGGGGCCAAGGGCATTGGCCAGGTTGAAGGCAGCGTGGTTGGAGGCAGCGGCCAGGCTTGGCGCCTCGTGGGCGATGTCCATCAGGCGGATCTGCAGCGGCGCTGCCAGGGCGATCATGGTGCCGACCAGGCCGATGCCCAGCAGAATCGTCCACAGTGAGTGCGCGGCGAAGGTGAAGAACAGCAGCACGGCGGCCGACCACAGCAACACGATGCCCACCGCGCGGAACTGCAGGCGGTCGAACAGTTTGCCGCCGGCGATGTTGCCAATGATGCCACCGGCACCGAACGCGGCCAGGCCGAACGGAATCCACTCCGGCGATACCTTTGTCACCTGCAGCATGGTCGGTGCCAGGTAGCTGAACACACAGAACATGCCGGCAAAGCCGATCGAGGCAATCGCCAGCGCCATCCACACCTGGGGCAGGGTGAAGGCTTGCAGCTCCTTGCGCGGGTCGCTGCGCGGCTCATCGTGCGGCTGGGGCACGTAGCGCCACACCAGTGCGATGGTGCACAGCGCGATCACACCCACCAGGATGAATGCCGAGCGCCAGCCGAAAAACTGGCCAAGGAAGGTTGCCACCGGGTTGCCCAGCAACATGGCCAGGGTCAGGCCCATCATCACCCTGGCCACGGCCCCCGCCCGTTGATTGGTCGGCACCATGCTCGACGCCACCACGGCGGCGATGCCGAAGTACGCGCCATGGGGCAGGCCGCTGATGAAGCGGAAGGCGACCATGCTGGTGAACGACGGGGCAAAGGCGGTGGCCAGGTTGCCAACCGCGTACAGCGCCATCAACAGCAGCAGCATGTGCTTGCGCAGCAGCTTGGCGCCGAGAATCGCCAGCGCCGGTGCACCGACCACCACGCCCAGCGCGTAGGCACTGATGGCGTGGCCCACCTGGGGTTCGCTCAACTGCAGGTTGCTGGCGATGTCGGGCATCAGCCCCATGATCGCGAACTCGCCGGTGCCGATGGCAAAACTGCCCAACGCCATGGCCGCTTCCATCTTGCCGATTTCGCCTTTGGAGCGGGTGAGCGGCGGTAATTCCTGAACAGACATCTGGATCCTTAGCTGAATCGTTATTTGCTCGTTACATTTTGCATTAATTCGCTGTACTCATAAAATGGCTGAATCAATCCGCCCGTCCGAGTGCGCGCCATGGCCATCAATTTCGACCTCAACGACTTGCAAGCCTTCCGTGCGGTGGTCGACCAAGGCAGTTTCAGCAAGGCCGCGGACGCCGTGCGCATTTCGCAGCCGGCGCTGAGCCGGCGCATCGAAAAGCTTGAAGATGCGCTGGGTGTGCGACTGTTCGAGCGCACCACGCGCAAGGTCAGCCTGACCCAGGCCGGGCGGGGTTTCATGCCCAGCGTCGAGCGTTTGCTGGACGACCTGGACAACGCGCTGCTGGGCATCAGCGAAGTGGCCTCGACGCGCCTTGGCCAGGTGACGGTCGCCTGCGTGCCGTCAGCGGCGTATTACTTCATGCCCCAGGTGATCGCCCATTACCACCAGCAGTACCCGCGCATCAAGGTCAAGGTGCTGGACTCCAGCGCCCACGACGTGCTGAGCGCGGTGGTGGATGGCGAGGCGGATTTCGGCGTGAGTTTCATGGGCACCTTGGAAGCCGACGTGGAGTTCGAGCCGTTGGTGCAGGAGAGCTACGTGGTGGCGTGCCGGCGCGACCACCCGCTGGCGGGGCGCAGCAGCGTCAGCTGGGAAGCGTTCTACCAGCAGGACTACATCTCGCTGGGCAAGACCTCGGGCAACCGCTTCTTGCTCGACCAGGCGCTCAGTGGCATCGTGCCGCAGCGCCAGAGCATCTGCGAAACCCGCCACGTGACGACCATGATCGGCCTGGTGGAAGCCGGCCTGGGCGTTGCCGCCGTGCCGTTGATGGCGATGCCGGCGGCGGACCACCCGATCCTCACCCGGGTACCGTTGACCGACCCGGTGGTCATGCGCAGCGTTGGCCTGATCAAGCGCCGGGGCCGTACGCTGACCCCGGCGGCGTTGGCGCTGGAGCGCCTGGTGGTGCAGATGAAGGCCGACGTCAGCGGCTGACCGAGTCCAGCCCGGTGGCCTGCACGTCCCGCTGCGCGCCTGGCGAGGCCAGGTAGTCGAGCAGTGCCTTGGCCTGGCGCGGGTGCTGCGCACCGACCGGGATGCCGGCAGCGAAGCGCGTCACCGACTGCACCGCCTCGGGCAGCTTGCCGACAAAGCTCACGCCGGGCACCGGCAGCAGCTCGCTCACCTGTTGCATACCCACCTGGTAATCACCCTTGGCAACCACCGAGCCTACCGGGATTTTCGGCACCATCGTGGCTTTGGGCTTGAGCTGATCTTCGATGCCCAGGCGCTTGAACAGCTGATTTTCGACGTACACACCGCTGGCACTGTCCGAATAGGCCACCGAGTTGGCCGCCAGCAGGGTCTGTTTCAGCGCCTCCACCGAACCGATATCCGGCTTCGGCGCGCCAGCGCGCACCACCATGCCGATCCGCGAATCGGCCAGCTCCACCCGAGAAGCCGGGTCGACCTTGCCTTGCTTGATCAGCTCATCGAGTGCGTAGCCGACCATGATGACCACATCGGCCTTTTCGCCGCGGGCAAGGCGGTTGGGGATGGCTTCGGGCGCCTTGCCCATCGACGGCCCGAGGCTCGTTTCCAGGGTATTGCCGCTGGCTGCGGCGAATTTCGGGCCCAGCAGCTGGTACGCCGCCGTGAAGCCGCCGGAGGTCATCACCTGCAGGTGTTCTGCCTGGGCGGCGGTGGCCAGGCCGGCGCTGGCCAGCAAGGCGATGGATTGCAGTAATTTACGCATCGTTGTGTTCTCGGGCAGTAAGGTTCAAGACATCGCCGGTTGCAGGCGCCCGCTGGCGCGGCGATAGAGGAACAGCGTCGCACCCAGCGCGCAGAGCGCCGCGAAACTCATCCAGTAACCTGGCGCTGCCTTGTCGGCGGTGTACTGGATAAGGAAGGTCGAAATCGCCGGGGTGAAGCCACCGAATACGGCCGTGGCCAGGCTGTACGCCAGCGAGAAGCCGGCAACGCGCACTTCGACCGGCATGATTTCGGTCAGCGCCGGGATCATCGCGCCGTTGTACAGGCCGTAGATGAACGACAGCCACAGCAGCACCAGCAGCATGTGCAGGAAGCTGGGCGCGTTGACCAGGTAGTCCAGCGCCGGGTAAGCCGTGGCCAAGGTCAGCAGGGTCATGGCGATCAGCACCGGGCGGCGCCCGATGCGGTCGGACAGCGCGCCGCCCAGCGGCAGCCAGAGGAAGTTGGAGACGCCCACCAGCAAGGTCACCAGCAGCGCATCGGAGGTGCTCAGGTGCAGCACGGTCTTGCCGAAGGTGGGCGCATACACGGTAATCAGGTAGAACGCCGTGGTGGTCAGCGCCACCATGAGCATGCCGGCGAGCACTGTCGTCCAGTGTTGCAGCAGGGTGCGGAATACTTCGGCCATGCCTGGGCGATGCGTGCGTGCGGCGTACTCCTCGGACTCCGCCAGGTTGCGGCGCAGGAAGAAAATGAACGGCACGATCAGGCAGCCGACGAAAAACGGAATGCGCCAGCCCCAATCAGCGATCATCGCCGGGGCCATCCACTGGTTCAGGCCAAAGCCCAGCGCCGCCGCAACGATGATCGCCACCTGCTGGCTGGCAGACTGCCAACTGGTGAAGAAGCCTTTGTTGCCGGGCGTGGCGATTTCCGCCAGGTACACCGAAACGCCGCCCAGTTCTGCGCCCGCCGAGAAGCCTTGCAGCAGCCGGCCGACCAGCACCAGCGCCGGCGCGAGCAGGCCGATGCTTTCGTAACCGGGCACCAGCACGATCAATATCGTGCCGCTGGCCATGATCGACAGGGTAACGATCAGGCCTTTGCGCCGGCCCACTTCGTCGATGTAGGCACCCAGCACCACGGCACCCAGCGGGCGCATCAGAAAGCCCGCGCCGAACACGGCGAAGGTCATCATCAAGGATGCGAATTCACTGCTGGCAGGGAAGAACACCGCCGCGATCTGCGTGGCGTAGAAACCGAAAAGGAAGAAGTCGAACTGTTCGAGGAAATTGCCCGAGGTGACCCGGAAGATTGCACCGGCCCGGGAACCGCCGGAGGAGGTTGCTGCTGTCATTGCCTGTACTCCATACCGCTTTTGTGACATGCGCCGGCGGGAGACGGCGCACGGTTCTTATTGGCGGAGCATGGTGCGGCAGGGTGATTGATATGAGAATTGCATTGTTCGCATTGATTGATGTGCCCGCTGGATCAATCCGCCATCTGCAGCTCCGGCAGTTTTACCCGGAACGCGCGGGTCAGCCCCAACAGGCACAGGAAGCCTGCGCCCATCCAGCACAGGCCGATGGTGAACGACATGCTCGACAGGCTGCTCCATAGCCACAGCGTGCTGAGAAACCCCAGGGCCGGTATGCCGCCATACAGCAGGTAATTGCGCGAACCTCGCAGCTTGCTGTCGACCAGGTAATGCTTGACCACCGCCAGGTTGACGGCCGAGAAGGCGAACAGCGCACCGAAGCTGATCATGTTGGCGACGGTGTCGAGGGTGATGAACAGGGCGACCAGCGACAGCGTGCTGACCAGCATGATCGCCGTGGCCGGCACGCGCTTGCGGGTCGCCAGCTGGCCGAACACCCGGGGCAGGGCGCCGTCACGGCCCATGGCGAACAGCACCCGCGACACGCTGGCCTGGGACACCATGGCCGAGGCAAAACACCCGGCCACGTAGGTGGCGGTGAAAGCTGTGACCAGCAGCTCGCCACCCACCCGGCGCATGACATCCACCGAGGCCGAGTCCGGGTCGGCGAACGTGGCCCATTCCGGGAAGACCATCTGCGCGAAGTACGACACCAGCAGGAACAGCAGGCCGCCGATTACCGACACCGCCATGATTGCCTGGGGGATGCGTGTGGTCGGGTTGCTGGTTTCTTCGGCCATGGTCGACACCGCGTCGAAGCCCAGGAACGACAAGCACAGCACCGCTGCACCGGTCATGATCAACGGCACGCTGAAGCCGTCGTGGTGGAACGGCGCCAGCAGCGAGACCGGCTCGGCCTGCCCGGCCAGGTTGCGCACCGACAGGGCAACGAAGACGACGATGAACACCAGCTGGGCCACCACGAGTATCCAGTTGACCCGGGTGATCGACTCGATGCCGATCAGGTTGAGGAAGGTGACCAGGGCAATGGACCCCAGCACCCATACCCAGGCGTGCACTGCCGGGAAGTACTCGGACATGTAGATACCGATCAGCAGGTAGCTCAGCAGCGGCAGGAAGATGTAGTCGAGCAGCAACGTCCAGCCGGCGATGAAGCCGAAATGGCTGCCGAACGCCTTGCGCGTGTAGGTGTAGACCGAGCCCGAGTAGGGGTGGGCCTGGACCATGCGGCCATAGCTGTAGGCGGTGAGCAGCATTGCGGCGAGGGTCAGCAGGTAGGCGGTGGGCAAATGCCCCTTGGTCATCTGCGTGACCAGCCCGTAGGTGGTGAAAACAGCGAGCGGGACCATGTAGGCGAGGCCGAACAGTACCAGCGCGGTCATGCCCATGGATTTTCTGAAGCGGCCGGCGGAATCGGGTTGCGACGCAGGGTGGGGTGGATGGGCTGTAGTTGTTGTTGTATGCATTGCTGACTCCTGGTTTTGGATGCAGGACGCCGCAATATGCGAGCGGGCTCGATACTGTGGGTGGCGTTTGATCAGGGGCAGAGCTAGGGGGTGGGGCTGGGGGAATGCTCCCACACTCGCGTCCCCCCCGAAATCACCCTTTGGGGGGAGCTACCCGGGTGCCGATCTGGTTGCGCCTACAGGCTGAGCTACCCCTTCAGGTCAACAGCGTTTCCAGGTTCTGCAGGATCGAAGCAGCGTCGTAAGGCTTGCGTACCACAGGCACATGCTTCAGATGCGCGGGGATGATCACGCTGTCGCCATAGCCGGTGGCGAACAGGAACGGAATGTTGAGCTGCGTGAGCGCTTCGGCCACGCCAATCGAAGTGCCCGCACCAAGGTTGATATCCAGCACCGCCACGTCCGGTTGTCGGCCGGCGAGCACATTCATGGCCTCGGTTTCGGAACTTGCAGTGATGACATCCTCGACCTGCGCATCGGCCAGGATCTGCTCCAGGCCCACGGCGATCACCAGCTGGTCTTCGAGGATCAGCACGCAGGCGTTGGCCAGCCGTGCGCAGTCTACCTGCGGCTGAGCCGGCGCCGTTGCAGGCACCTCGGTGTCGACATCCTCCAACAAGGTCAGGTGCCTGGCGGGAATTCTGAAGCGCCCCAGCAGGCCCTCGGGCCGGTATTCCAGCGCGCTGGTGCCGCCTAGGTCGAATGGGATGCTGCGGTCGATCAGTACCGAGCCGAAGCCGCTGCGCGTGGGCGGGCGCACGGTTGGCCCGTCGCTCTCGCACCAGGTGATGTCGCAGGCGCCGCCAGCATCGATCGCCCAGGTGACCGAAAGCTTGCCGCCTGCCCGCGACAGCGCGCCGTACTTGGCGGCGTTGGTGGCCAGCTCGTGCAGTACCAGCGCCAGTACGGAGAAAGCACGGGCATCGAGCAGCAGGTTGGGGCCGCGCAACTCGAGCGCATCGGCTGCGGTGCGGTAAGGCGAAAGCTCCGCCTCGAGCAGCGCCGAGAAACGCCCGCCACCGTCACCGCGCACCACCTGGTCGTGTGCCAGTGCCAGCGCCTGGATGCGCCCCTTCAGGGTGGCCACGTAGCCGCTGAGGGTCTGGTTTTCCGCTGTGGGGTGCGCCACCAGCGCACCGATCAGCGACAGAATGTTCTTTACCCGGTGGTTGAGCTCTTCGTTGAGCATGCGCTGGCGCACGTCCGACCGGGAACGTTCCTCGGCCAGCAGTTCGCTGTTGTGCAGCGCGACTTCGACGATCGCTGCGCGAATGGCCTCGCCAAACTGGCGGTCCTGCGCCGACCAGGGCAGCGAGTGGTGGTGCACCGTCTGCTTCCACACGGCGAAGCTCTTGCGTGGCGTCAGGCGCTCACCCAGCGGGCCGCTTTCATAGGTCTTGTTCGGGTCGCCGGCCCAATCGAGGGTCTCGATCACCTCTTTGCGGAACAGCACAAGGTAGTCTTTGGGCTGCTGCGACATCGGAATGATCAGCACCCCGGACACCTCGGTGGCATAAGCGTCGGCTGCGGGGTGGGCCATGGACAGGCAATTAGATGCCCAGGTGCAGCCTTGCGCGACACCCTCGGCAAAGCGCAGTAACCCGGGAATGGCGTGCCTGGGCGGGGTCAGCCCGGCGGCGGTCCATTGCCCTTCCAGCACCATGCCGATGCCGTCGCAGGGGATCAAGGCTTCGAAGTCTGGCAGGCGGGCGCGCAGCAGCTCGTCGATATCGGGCGTGCGGTGGGCGTCGTGCAGCAGGTTGTCGAGCACCCGCCGGGCATGCGCGGCGGCCTCGAGGGTTTGCCTGGCCTGCAGGGTCTGGATCTGCAGCGAGAAGAATTCACCGAACATTTCTGCGGCCACCCGTTGGCCCATGCTCAGGATACGCGGCGCGTAGTGGTGACAGGCGATCAGCCCCCACAGTGCGCCGTCGACGATCACCGAAATCGACATGGAAGCGCCCACACCCATGTTGGTCAGGTATTCGCAGTGGATCGGCGAAACGCTGCGCAGGTGGGCGTAGGACAGGTCGAGGGGCTCGCCAGACAGGTCCAGTACAGGCTCGATGGGGACGGTCTTGAACTTGGCATCGGAGATGATCCGCACCGGGTTGCGCAGGTACAGCGCGCGTGCCTGCTGGGGGATGTCCGAGGCCGGGAAGTACTGCCCAAGAAAACTCTCAAGGCCGCTGCGCTTGGCTTCGGCAACGACCTTGCCGGCACCGTCCGCGCCAAGCTGATAAATCATCACCCGGTCATAGCCGAGCAGGGCGCGCACACGCCGGGCAGTATCGGCAATCAGCTTTTCGCTGCGGTCAATCTCACGCAACTGGGCGATCACCGTGCGCACCAGCTCAATCGGCTCGGCGATGCTCGAACCGCAGGGCTCGAACTCGATGATGGCGGTGCCTTTGAACACATGTGCAGCCACATCGAACGCTTGGCCGCAAGCGCTTACCACACCGAACGACAACGCCGGGCGCGAGCCTTCTTTGACGCGGGCCAGGGAGTTGCGCAGGGTGTGCGCCGCTTCGGTACCGATGATCGCTTCAAGGCATTGCCCGTTTATGCCTCCCGTCACGCCCAGCATGCCCGGGGCATTCGCCGAATGGCGCAATACCAGGGTTGCCGAGGCGTTACAGGCCAGCAGGCAGCCGTGCGGCTGGATGCTGCCGGGGATCTGGATCGGCTCACGGTCACAGTTGGTCAAGTTGACGTGGGGTTGCAAAGTCATGGGTACCTGCCGGTTGATCGAAGACCGGCTGCCTGCATGACCGGCGAATTTCAGGCAAACGATATGTTCACAGTCACATTCTGCCTCGGAGTCTAGCTGGCTCGATAATCTTCGTCATCCACGTCGGAACGCCGCGCGCAAGGCTCAGTCGTCAAAGGGCCCGGCCGCCGTAAATGCGCCACCTTGCAAACGTGCGTTGGGGTCATCAGCAGCGGGCTTGGGCAGTTGTTCCATCTGCGGGCGAAAACGCTCGGCGCTGTCTTGCGGGTTGAAGCCCAGGTGCGCGGCGTAGCGGTTGTCCCACCACAGCTCGCGGTTGGCCGAAACGCCATACACCACGGTGTGGCCGACGTTTTCTGCGAGCAGCGCACGCTCCAGCAGGTGCACGAGGTCGGGGTAGCTCAGCCAGGTCGACAACATGCGCAGGTTGCGTGGTTCGGGGAATGACGAGCCGATGCGCAGGCTTACGGTTTCGATGCCATAGCGGTGGTAGTAGAAGGTCGCGAGGTCTTCGCCATACGACTTGGACAGCCCGTAGTAGCAGTCCGGGCGGCGCGGGGTGTGTGCATCCAGCTGCTGGTCCTGCGTATAGAAGCCGGTGACATGGTTGGAACTGGCGAACACCACCCGCTTGATGCCGTGTTTGCGCGCAGCCTCATAGACATGAAAGGTACCGCGGACGTTGGCGTCGAGAATTTCCTCGAAGGCCCGTTCGGTGGAGATCCCGCCCATGTGCACGATCGCATCCACGTCCTGGGCCAGCGCCAGGACTGCGGCCTTGTCGGCAAGGTTGCAACTGATCACTTCTTCATGCGCGCCGGCCGCAGGCGCCATGGCGCTGATGTCCGAGGCGCGCACCACCTGTGCATGGGTTTGCAAGGCTTCGCGCAGGATCAGCCCAAGGCCGCCGGCGGCGCCGGTCAGCAGGATGCGATTGAAGGGTTTGCTCAAGGATGTGGTCATGGCGGGCGCCTGTTGTCGAGGGTTGGTAAATGACGTGGTGCTGCCGTGGGGCAATCCGCTGACTGCCCGGGCCAGGGTTTACAGAAAGTTGTACTGGATCCCCACACGCCAGCGGGCCTGGCGGTCGTCGGTGTAGGAATTGACCTTGATGTCCCCCACCTCCATGAACGGCGCCCACTGCTTGTCGAGCTTGTACTTGATGATCAGGTTCTGTTCGTAGTCGCTCTTCTTGTTGTCGTAGCGGATGTAGTCGGTCTGGAAGTGGATGTACTGGTACTCGAACGCCCAGGGGCCTTTGGGCGTGTAGCCCAGCCAGCCTTCAAGGCGTGTGGTGTTCTGGTTGTCCTTGGCACGGTCGGGCCAGTCATGGTCGACCTGGTCGCGGTCCAGGCTGCGTGCATCCTGGCGCACGCGGCCGGCGACGTACCAGGTGTCGGAGACCTTGTAGCTGTACTTGAGGCCGAACTTGTAGGTGGTGGAGTCCTTGGAGCTGTCCATCTGGAACGCGGGCGTCAGGGTCGATTGGGCGCTGAGCTTGTAGTTGTAGTCGATGGTGAACTCGTGACCGTTGTTGACCATGTTGTCGTAGGCGACGTCTTCGCGATCGCCAGCGGTCTTGTATTTGATCTCGGCGGCGAAACCCAGGCCGCTGTCCTTCCTGTAACTGAGCTTGATCCGGTCGGAGTGGATGCTGTCGTCTTCGGTGTAGCCGTGGCGGTAGTTGATGCTGGCCGAGTCTGCGCAGGCATGGAACGACAGGCCGAGGGTACTGACAGCAACGAGCAGGCGGAGTGTGGTGTTCATGCGATCTTCTTTTGTTGTTTTTGTCGAGGTCGTTATGAGGTGAGGCGTCAGTGGCGGGTTGGTCGAGGGCAGGGCTCCAAGGCAATTTTTGCGTAAGTTATCGTACGACCTCAGGGTTGTCTACGATTTATTCAAATGTTGTCGGACGACCTTGTAGGGCAGCTTTTGAGCACTGTTCTAGAGCTGTATAGACTGTGTTGTCTATACGTGGAGGGCAGGGTACGGGCAAAAATGTGAACCGATCTGGCACTTTCTGAAAGTTTTCGAGGGGTGCTTTTCAAAAGTTGTATGATGACGTAGGATCACTGCCAGAGCGTGACTCACCCGCCACAAATCCAATAAGAAGGCTCAGACGTCCATGATCATCACCGCCGTAAACGTCCAGGTTTTTTCCTACCCCACCCGCCGCGCCGTCGACAGCGCAGGCCATGCCCACCCAGGCGACGTGACCCAGGCCCAGATGGCCTTGCTGCGCATCCGCACCGAATGCGGCAGCGAAGGGTATGCCCTGGGCGCCCCTGAATTGATCCGCCCGTATGTGCTCGACGGTTTTGTGCGCAAAGTGCTGGTGGGCGCCAACGCCTTCGACCGCGAAAAGATCTGGCACGACCTGGCGCACTGGCAGCGCGGCAGCGCCAGCCAGTTGACCGACCGCGCCCTGGCGCTGGTCGAGCAAGCGCTGTGGGACTGGGCCGGGCGCAAGCTGAACCTGCCGGTACACAAGCTGATTGGCGGCTACCGCGACAAGGTGCCTGCCTATGGCTCGACCATGTGTGGTGATGAGCTTGCCGGCGGGCTGTCGACCCCTGAAGAGTACGGCCGCTTTGCCGAGGCCCTGGTCAAGCGCGGCTACAAGGCCATCAAGTTGCACACCTGGATGCCACCGGTCTCGTTTGCCCCCAGCGTAAGCATGGATATCAAGGCATGCGCCGCGGTACGTGAAGCCGTAGGCCCGGACATCGCACTGATGATCGACGGCTACCACTGGTACAGCCGCACCGAGGCTCTGACCATCGGCCGCGCCCTGGAGAAGCTCGACTTCGCCTGGTTCGAGGAGCCGATGATGGAGGACTCTGCAGAATCCTACGCCTGGTTGGCCGGCCAGCTGGACATCCCGGTGCTGGGCCCGGAAAGCCTGGGTGGCAAGCACCTGAGCCGGGCCAGCTGGGTGAAGCACGATGTCTGTGACATCCTGCGGGCCGGCGTCGCTGGCGTGGGTGGCATCGCACCGTGCCTGAAGGTGGCGCACATGGCCGAGTCATTCGGCATGGATTGCGAGATCCATGGCAACGGCGCGGCCAACCTGGCGGTGGTGGGTGCGATCAAGAACTGCAGCTGGTACGAACGCGGCCTGCTGCACCCCTTCCTCAACTACGACGAGGTGCCGGCCTACCTCAAGCGCCTGGTCGACCCGATGGACGAAGACGGCTTCGTGCACCTGTCCGACCTGCCGGGCCTGGGCGAGGAAATCGACTTCGACTACGTCGAAACCAACACGCTGCGCAGCTTCTGATGCGTGCATGGCGGCACGCGCCACAGCGTGCCGCCCGAGAGTCCAATAACTATAAAAAGGCAATCTCACATGAGCGTTCTCCCCAAATTGTGGGCGGGGGTCCTGGCGGCGTCGCTGGCGATGACCTCAGTGCCTGCTGTTTTGGCCAAAACACCTGCCGACCAGTTGATCGTCGGCATGAGCATGATCAACCTGCTGTCGCTCGACCCGGCCGCTGCCACCGGGCTGGACGTGTCCGAGGTCAACGCCAACCTCTATGACATGCTGCTGGTGCAGGATGCGAACAACCCCGACCAACTGGTCCCGGCGCTGGCCGAGCGCTGGCAGGTCAGCGATGACCGCAAGACCCTTACGTTCAACCTGCGCCAGGGCGTCAAGTTCCAGTCCGGCAACGCGTTGAGCGCCGAGGACGTCGCCTGGTCGCTGCAGCGCGTGCTCAAGCTCAACCTGGCCCTGGCTTCGACCTGGAAGGCTTACGGGTTCACTGCCGGCAACGTCGACCAGCACATGCGCGCGGTCGATGAACACACCTTCGTGGTCGAACTGCCGCGCCCGACCGACCCGATGCTGGTGCTCAACACCCTGGCGACCTCGCCAAGCGCCTTCATCCTCGACCGTAAGGTGGTTCAGCAACACCAGAGGGGCAATGACATGGGCGGCGCCTGGCTGACCACCCACGCGGCCGGCAGTGGCCCTTACATCCTCAATGCCTGGCGCGCCAACGACGTGATCCTGATGAGCCGCTTCGATGGCTACTGGGGCGGCCCGGCCAAGCTCAAGCGGGTGGTCATGCGCAACATGACCGAGTCGCAGTCGTTGCGCCTGATGGTCGAGCGCGGCGACCTGGACCTGGCCAAGGGCATGTCCGCGCCCGACATCGAGGCGCTGGAAAAGTCCGACCGGGTGCGTACCCAGACGGTACAGCGCGGCACCCTCTACTACGTGGCGCTGAGCGTCAAGAACAAGCCTTACGACGACGCCCGCGTGCGCCAGGCCGTCCGGTCGCTGATCGATTATCAAGGCATCGACCAGACCGTCATGCCGCACTACGGCCAGCTCAACCAGCGCCCGCTGCCGCTGGGCTTGCCGGCGCGCCTGGATGACCCGGGCTACAGGCTGAACGTGGCCGAGGCGAAAAAGCTGCTGGCCGACGCGGGTTACCCCGACGGCTTCAAAACCACCATCCGCGTGCTCACCGAGCCGCCGTTCATCAACATCGCCTCCAGCCTGCAGGCGACCCTGGCCCAAGCCGGCATCCAGGCCACCATCGTGACCGGCACCGGCAACCAGATTTACGGCGCCATGCGTGAACGCAGCTTCGACATCCTGGTCGGGCGTGGCGGTGGCGGCGCCGAACGCCACCCGCATTCCAGCCTGCGCACCCTGGTGTACAACCCCGACAACCGCGATGAAGCCAAGCTGAGCAACTTCCAGGGCTGGCGCACCTCGTTCTACAGCCCGGAGCTGAACAGCCTGATCGAACAGGCCGAAGTCGAGCCCGACAAGACCCGCCAGCAAGCCCAGTACCAGCAGATCCAGCAAACCCTGGATGCGCAGGTGGGGGCGATCTTGCCGATCTCGCAGATGACCGACACCGTGGTGCTTTACCACGATGTGCAGAACTATCAGGCCCACAGCGCGGCCACCACCCGTTACAAAGACGTCTACAAGTCGCGATGAGCGGGCCAGGGGCGTGCGCGCCCCGCACGCCACGGTGTTTGCTGAACGTTTTTTCAGGAGCCTGTAATGTTGCTTTCGACTGCCTCTGTGATGGGCACCCGTGTGTCCGCCACTGCCCGCCGCGCCAGCACGGTGCTGGTGACCTTGCTCGGCCTGCTGGCGCTGACCTTTTTCATTGGCCGGGTGATGCCGCTGGACCCGGTGCTGGCCGTGGTCGGGCCGGACGCCGACAGCTCCACCTACGACCAGGTGTACCGGGCCATGGGCCTGGACCAGCCGATCTGGGCCCAGTTCGGGCTTTACCTGAGCGACTTGCTGCACGGTGATTTCGGCAACGCGCTGCTCACCGGCCACCCGGTGCTCGAAGACATCCGGCGCGTGTTCCCGGCGACCATCGAACTGGCCACGCTGGCGATCCTGTTCGGCATCCTCATCGGCTTGCCGCTGGGCGTGGTCGCGGCCAGCAACCAGGGCCGGGTGGGCGACCATGTGGCGCGGGTCATTACCCTGTTCGGCTATTCCACACCGATTTTCTGGGTGGGCATGATGGGCCTGCTGGTGTTCTACGCCTGGCTCGGCTGGGCGGGCGGGGCAGGGCGCATCGACCTGGCCTACGACGGCATGGTGCCAGACGTCACCGGCCTGCTGCTGATCGACACGGCCCTGGCCGGTGACTGGGAAGCCTTCAGCAGCGCCGTGCGCCACATCATTCTGCCTGGGCTGATTCTCGGCCTGAACTCGGTGGCCTATATCAGCCGCATGACCCGCAGCTTCATGCTCGAGCAGTTGTCCCAGGAGTACATCATCACCGCGCGGGTCAAGGGCCTGTCGCGGCGCCAGGTGGTCTGGGGCCATGCGTTTCGCAACATCCTCGTGCAACTGCTGACGGTGGTGGCCCTGGCCTACGGCTCACTGCTCGAAGGTGCGGTGTTGATCGAAACCGTGTTCGCCTGGCCCGGCTTCGGCCAGTACCTCACCAGCAGCCTGATGCTCGGCGACATGAACGCGGTGATGGGCTGCGTGCTGGTGATCGGCCTGATCTTCGTCGCCCTCAACCTGATCAGCGATGCCCTGTACAAGGTGTTCGACCCACGGACCCGCTGAGCCCTGCGGGGTTGGCGTGAACAACTATAAAAAGAAGGACGCTCAATGAAGACACTACGTTACCCACTGCACCTGCACCTGCTGGCTGTCGCCTTGGCGCTGGCGCCGATGGCCGCGGTGCAGGCCAAGACCCCTGCCGACCAGCTGATCGTCGGCATGAGCATGGTCAACCTGTTTTCCATCGACCCGGCAAACGCCCCAGGGCTGGACGCCTCCGGGGTCAATGCCAACCTCTACGACACACTGGTCAAGCGCGACCAGGGCAACCCGGAGCAACACCTGCCGCAACTGGCCGAGCGCTGGGAAATCAGCGACGACGGCCGGCAGGTCACCTTTCACTTGCGCAGCGATGTCACGTTTCACTCCGGTAACCCGCTGACGGCAGAAGACGTCGCCTGGTCGCTGTACCGCGTGATGAAACTCAACTATGGCCTGGCCACCACCTGGAAGGCCTACGGGTACACCTCCGAGAACATCCAGGGGCTGATCCGCGCCACTGACGCGCACACCCTGGTGCTGGACTTGCCGCAACCGGCAGACCCACTGCTGCTGATCGACTCGCTGGCCACTTCGCCCAGCGCGGTGGTGGTCGACCGCCTGGCGGTGTTGAAGCACGAGAAGAACGGCGACCTCGGGGCTGCCTGGCTGGTCACCAACGAAGCCGGCAGCGGGCCTTTCACATTGGCCAAATGGACCGCCAACGACACCTTGGTGATGACCCGTTTCGATGGCTATTGGGGTGGGCCGGCGAGGATGAAACGGGTGCTGGTGCGGCACATGACCGAGTCGCAATCATTGCGCCTGATGCTCGAGCGCGGTGACCTCGACCTGGCGTACGGCATGGCCGCGCCCGACATCAAGGCCATCGAGAACGCCGCCACGCTGCAGGTGCAGCCGCTGCAACGCGGCACCCTGTATTACGTGGCAATGAGCATGAAGCAGCCCGAGTTCGCCAACCGCAAGGTACGCGAGGCGGTGCGCAACCTGATCGACTACCAGGGCATCGACCAGCAGGTAATGCCGCATTACGGCGTGCTCAACCAGCAGCCGATGCAACTGGGCCTGCAGGCCCGCCTGCCAGACCCAGGCTACAAGCTCGACGTGGCCAAGGCCAAGGCGCTGCTGAGCGAAGCCGGTTACCCGCACGGTTTCAGCACCACCATTCGCACGCTGTCCGAGCCGCCATTCATCGACATTGCCGCGCGCATGCAGGCCACCCTGGCCGAAGGCGGCATCACCGCCAACATCGTCACCGGCACCGGCAACCAGGTGTATGGCGCCATGCGCGCGCGCAACTTCGAGATGATCGTGGCCCGCGGCGCCGAGCGTTACCCGCACCCGTACTTCAGCCTGCGCACCTTTGCCTACAACCCGGACAACAGCGACAACGCCGGCCTGCCTAACTTCCAGGGCTGGCGGGCGTCGTTCTTCGACCCGCAGCTCAACGCGCTGATCGACCGGGCCGGGGTCGAGCGCGACGCAGCCGCGCGGCTGAACCTGTACCACCAGGCGCAGCAGCGCTACGACGAACAGGCCGGGCCGATCATGATGATCTCGCAGATGACCGACACCGCCGTCAGCGCACGGGATGTCCGCGGTTTTACCGGTGATGACGCCGAAGCGACCCGCTACCTGGGCGTCTACAAGCAACGTTGAACCTTTCACTTCGAGAGCATGCCGATGATTGCCAACATTTCTTCTACCGGTTCAAGCGCCAAGCCGCAGGCCGACCGGTCGCCTGCTTCAAGCGTCGATGCACTGTACAAAAGCAGCCTACGGGTGCTGCGCCACCTGTTGCGCAACCCCATGACCCTGGCCGGCCTGCTGGTGGCCTTGCTGCTGGTGGTGGTAGCCGCCTTTGCGCCGTGGATCGCCACCCACGACCCGGTCGTGCAAAACCTTGCCAACGCCTTGCAGGCACCCGGTGCCGCGCATTGGTTCGGCACCGATGAATACGGCCGCGACATCTTCAGCCGGCTGGTCCATGGCTCACGCATCACCCTCTACATCATTACCCTGGTGACCGTCATCGTCGGCCCGATCGGGTTGTTCATCGGCACGGTGTCCGGCTACTACGGTGGCCTTGTCGACAGCGTGTTCATGCGCATCACCGACATCTTCATCTCGTTCCCCAGCCTGGTCCTGGCGCTGGCGTTCATCGCCGCACTGGGCCCTGGCCTCGAGCATGCGGTAGTGGCCATTGCACTGACTTCATGGCCACCGATCGCACGCCTGGCGCGGGCCGAAACGCTGTCGCTGCGCAAGGCCGACTTCGTCGTGGCGGTCGAGCTGCAGGGCGCCTCGTCGACACGGATCATCCTGCGCCACATCGTGCCGATGTGCCTGTCGTCGGTGATCATCCGCCTGACGATGAACATGGCCGGCATCATCCTCACCGCCGCGGCCTTGGGCTTTCTCGGCCTGGGCGCGCAGGCGCCGCTGCCGGAATGGGGCGCGATGATCTCCACCGGCCGGCGCTACATGCTCGAATGCTGGTGGCTGGTCGCCGTGCCGGGTGCGGCCATCATGCTGGTGAGCCTGGCGTTCAACCTGCTGGGCGATGGCCTGCGGGACATTCTCGATCCACGTAGCGAATAACTGGAGGTTACATGTCGACGCTCAAACTCAATGTCGATTCGCTCAACGTGCGCTTCGTCAATGGCAAGAAAGAAATGCACGCGGTGCGCGATGTGTCGTTCACCCTGGGCCGCGAGAAACTTGCCATCGTGGGTGAGTCGGGCTCGGGCAAGTCCACGGTCGGGCGCAGCCTGCTCAAGTTGCACCCGGCCAGCACGCAGATCACCGCCAAGGCCCTGGAGTTCGGTGATGTCGATTTGCTCAGCGCCAGCGAAAAGGCCATGCAGAAGATCCGCGGCCAACGGATTTCGATGATCATGCAAGACCCCAAGTACTCGCTCAACCCGGTGGTCAAGGTCGGCGAGCAGATCGCCGAGGCCTACCTTGCGCACCACAAGGCCAGCCGCAGTGAGGCCCGCGAGCGGGTACTGCTGATGTTGGAAAAGGTGCATATCCGCGACCCGAAGCGCGTCTACAACCTGTACCCGCATGAAGTCAGCGGCGGCATGGGCCAGCGCATCATGATCGCCATGATGGTGATCACCAACCCGGAGGTGATCATCGCCGACGAACCGACCTCGGCGCTCGACGTGTCGGTGCGCCAGCAGGTGCTCAACGTGCTCGAAGAGCTGGTGGTCGAGCAGCAGATGGGGCTGATTTTTGTCAGCCACGACCTCAACCTGGTGCGCAACTACTGCGACCGGGTGCTGGTGATGTACGCCGGGCGCGTGGTCGAGTCGCTTGCCGCCTGCGACCTGCAGTACGCCGAACACCCGTATACCCGTGGCCTGCTGGCAGCCTTGCCAAGCATGGACAACCGCCGCCCGCGCTTGCCGGTGTTGCAACGCGACCCGCTCTGGCTCACCTGCTGAGGTAACTGACGATGTCCATGATCCAAGCACACGCGCTGAACCTGAGTTTCGGCGTTGGCCCTGCGCTCAACCAGGTGTTGCACGATGTCGACCTGACGGTTGAAGACGGCGAATCGTTCGGCCTGGTGGGGGAGTCAGGGTCCGGCAAGACCACCGTGCTGCGTTGCCTGGCCGGGCAGTACCGGCACTGGAGCGGGGCGCTGAGCATTGCCGGCGTGGCGCTGCAGCACAAGCCGCCCAAGGAGCACTTTCGCAAGGTGCAGATGGTCTTCCAGGACCCGTATGGCTCGTTGCACCCGCGGCACACCATCGACACCGCTTTGCGCGAGCCGCTGACCATCCATGGCATGGGCGAGCGCGACGACCGGATAAACGACATTCTGGTAAAGGTCGGCCTCAACGACAGTTTCCGCTACCGCTACCCGCACCAGTTGTCTGGCGGCCAGCGCCAGCGCGTGGCGATTGCCCGGGCGCTGATACTGCAGCCACGGGTGTTGTTGCTCGACGAGCCGACTTCGGCCCTTGACGTATCGGTGCAGGCAGAAATTCTCAACCTGCTGGCGGACCTGCGCCAGCGCGAGAAGCTGACCTACCTGATGGTGACCCACGACCTGGGCGTGGTCAGCCACCTGTGCGACAAGGTTGCGGTGATGCAGCAGGGGCGGATCGTCGAACGCCTGGACAGCCAGGCGCTCAGCCAGGACCTGGCCAGCCACGCGTACACCCGCATGCTGGTGCAGGCCAGCCGCGATTTCAGTGCTCAGGCTGCTTCGGCCTGAGTGAACTTGGGGCTGCTTTGCAGCCCATCGCCGGCAAGCCAGCTCCTACAGGGACCGTGTCGCTCAGGGCTGGCACGCTCACTGTGGGAGCCGGCTTGCCGGCGAATGGGCCGCAAAGCGGCCCGGCTCTGGTTAAAACAAGGAAGAGAAAGACATGCACAGAACACTGCTGGCCACCCTGACCATGAGCATTTGCCTTCCGCTGTGGGCACTCGAAGCCCCCAGCAAAGTCCTGGTCCCGACGTTGGCCTACGACGACCAACAGATCATCCTGGTCTGGGAAAAGCCTGCCCACCACGCCGACATCATCGATTACCACGTCTACGCCAACGGCCAGTTGCTCGGGTCCAGCAATGCCAACAATGGCCAGGTATCCCCAGCCAAGCCGCACATCGACCGCTTCTACCAGCAGGACACGCGCAACTTTCACCACCGCATCGCCATCCACAGCTTCACTGCACTGGGCCTCAAGCCCGACAACGAATACCGCTTCACCGTGCGTTCGGTTGGCCGTGACGGCAAGGAGTCAGCCGATAGCCCGGTAGTCGTGCAGCGCACCACCGCCGTGCCGGCGCTGTTCGATGTGCGCAGGTTCGGCGCCAAGGGCGACGGTCATACCCTCGACACCGCCGCTATTCAACGCGCCATCGATGCCTGCACGCCCGGTTGCAAAGTGCTGCTGCCCAAGGGCATCTACAACAGCGGCGCGCTCTACCTCAAGAGCAACATGACCCTGGAGATCGGCGAAGACGCGACCCTGCTGGGGTCAGGGCGTGCCGAGGATTACCCCCGCGATGGCTACATCCAGTACCCGTACTCGACCACCGTGCGCCCGGCTTCGCTGATCAACGCCTTGCCGCGTGACCCGCGCAAACACCAGGCATTCGAGAACATCCGCATCGTCGGCAAGGGCACAATTGACGGCAATGGCTGGAAGCGTAACCCGGACCTGATCGATGAACATGGCCAGGCCTTGCCGGTCTACCGGGCCAGCGACAACACGCGGTACATGCACGACGGCGTGCTGGCCAAGGCCCAGGTCGAGCGCGCGGTGGCCGAAGGCATGAACGTCAAGGACGCCTACGGCCAGATGCGTTCTTCACTGATTACCCTGCGCGAGGTGAAGAATGTCTTCTACGGTGGCTTCACCGTGCTCAACCCGGCGTACCACGGCATCATGAACCTGGAAACCGAAAACGTGGTGCTGGCCAACACCACGCACAAGACCTACGACGCCAACAACGGGGACGGCATCGAATTCGCCAACAGCCGCGGCGCGCTGGTGTTCAACAATTTCTTCGACACCGGCGATGACTGCGTCAACTTCGCCGCCGGTACCGGCGCCCAGGCCGTGAAGCAGAAGCCCCAGCAAGACGCCTGGATCTTCAACAACTACTTCGCCAAAGGCCACGGCATG
The DNA here is from genome assembly GCF_047978245.1 of Pseudomonas sp. LFS044. Taxonomy (NCBI): domain Bacteria; kingdom Pseudomonadati; phylum Pseudomonadota; class Gammaproteobacteria; order Pseudomonadales; family Pseudomonadaceae; genus Pseudomonas; species Pseudomonas sp. LFS044. The sequence goes on along the minus strand of NZ_JBFPFX010000010.1, from coordinate 108,837 downwards.
GTCGTTGCGGGCAGCCACACCGGTGCATGGATCCAGAACATCCTGGCCGAGGACAATGTGTCCGATGGCACCGATGCCGGCCTGCGCATGAAAAGCACCAACTTCATGGGCGGCGGGGCGCGCAACGTGATTTTCCGCGATTCGGCGCTGCGCAACACGGTTAAACAGGCGTTCATCTTTACCCTCGATTACAACGACCCCAACGCCATACTGGATTACGAAAAGTCGACCATCGCCGGGCAGTTCCGAGACGTGCAGGTCAGCGACGTGACGGTAGAAAACGCCCAGCTGGCTGCCATCGAGGTCAAGGGCGACAGCCAGCACGGGGCTTTTCACCACCACCTGGCGTTCGAGCGTGTGCGGTTCAGCGGGCCGGCCGTGGCGCGGATCGATGGCCTGAAGGATTCGCGGTTCGACGCGGTGCAGTTCTCTGACACCAACGCCAGCAACCCCTGGCAGGTGAGCGGCAGTACCGGCCTGGCGTTCCACAATGTGGTGCCGGCACCCCAAGCCAAGTAGGCGTTATTCGCTGTAGAAGGCTTGACGCTGCTGCGCCTCGCGCAGGCGCATGCGGCTGTTGCTCAAATGCAGGAACATCGCCGCGCGCGCTGCATCGACCTGGCGGCTGGCGATCGCGTCATAGATCTGCTGATGTTCGGCGTTGATCCCCGCCAGGTAGGTGCTGCGGTTGCTTTGCCCCGTGTAGGCGGAGTTCATCCGGGTGCGCGGGATCAGCTTGGTGCCCAGGTGCTTCATGATGTCGATCAGGTAGGGGTTGGCAGCGGCCTTGGCGATTTTCAGGTGGAACTGAAAGTCGGCATTGATGGTGCTGCCGGACTTTTCCGGGCCTTGCAGCAGCTCCTGCAGGGCTTGCTCAAGCTCTGCCAGGGCCTGCGGTGTGGCGCGTTCGGCAGCCATACCCGCGGCCTGCACTTCCAGGCTGATACGAAAATCCAGCAGGTCGAGGACATCGGACAGCAGGGCGATGGTCGCCGGCCCGACGTTGAAGCCTTCGGGTGCCGGCATGTCGAGCACGAAGGTGCCGACACCGTGCTGGGTCTCGACCAGGCCCGCTGCCTGCATCCGCGACATGGCTTCGCGCACCACGGCCCGGCTGACGCTTTCGGCGGCCATGATCTGCGCTTCGGTGGGGAGTTTGTCACCGCGCTTGAGGGTGCCTTCGCGGATGCGCTGGGCAAAGCGCTCGACCAGCGCTTCGGCGAGGCGGCGAGGTTTGATTGGGGCAGTAGAGGTAACGTTGGACATCGTCTTGCTCTAGTGTGATCAGCGGGCATTATAGTGCTTTCATGCGCAAGCCTGCGGGTATAATCGCGCATCGTTTTGTTTGAATGGATCAAGTGAATGGAGCGCGACACCCCCGACCGACGCCTCAGCCTGGCCCAGCAACTGGTGCTCGACCTGTCGCGCAGGATTCTGGCTGGCGAGCTGCCTGCCGGCAGCAAGCTGCCCACTGAACAAGCGTTCACCGAAGCCCGCGGCGTCAGCCGTACCGTGGTGCGCGAAGCCATGTCGCGGCTGCAGGCAGAGGGCCTGGTAGAGACGCGCCGTGGCATTGGTACCTTCGTGGTGGACACCACCCGGCCGGGTGATTTTCAGGACGGTCAAGGCGAGAAGGGCACCGCCCACGACGCCGTGGCCCGCATCGAGCTGCGCCTGAGCCTGGAAGTGGAGGGTGCCGCGCTGGCGGCGCAACGTGCTACGCCCAGCCAGTTGCTTGCCCTGCGCAAAGCGCTGGATCAGGCCAACGCCGTGGGGCCGTTGCACAAGGACAGCAACCGCATCGAATTCGAGTTCCACCTGCAAATCGCCCTGTGCACTGGCAACAGCTTCTTCATCGATGCCATGACGCATGTCGGCAACACCCAAATCGAAGGCGTTCAACCCACCGTCGACCCGCAACAACGCATGCGCCAGGCACGTGAGCGCGAGCAGATCTGCGCCGCGCTGGAGCGGGGCGACGCCGAGGTGGCGCGTGCGGCGATGCGCCTGCACCTGACCAATTGCCTGCACAGCGCGCAGTGCACGGCGCAGGCAACGGCCGGGTGAGGTTACCTCAGGCCTGGGGCATGACGGCCCGGCAGAACTGGGCGATGGCTGCACAGGCGCTGGCCAGCGAATCATCGTCCAGCGCGTAGGCAATGCGCAGGTACGGGCCGAGCCCGAAGGCACTGCCATGAACCACCGCCACATCGGCTTCGTCGAGCAGCGCCAGGGCCACATCCTCATCGCTGGCCAGGTAGCGGCCGCCGGGTGAGGTCTTGCCGATCAGCCCGGCACAATTGGCAAACGCATAGAACGCACCGGCCGGTGGTTCGCAGTGCAGGCCGGGGGTTGCGCCGAGGGCCTCGACCATCAGGTTGCGCCGCCGCTGAAATACTGCGCGCGAAGTGTGAAGGAAATCCTTGGGGCCTTGCAGTGCAGCCAGCGCCGCTTGCTGTGAAACCGAACAGGCGCCGGAGGTCTGTTGCCCCTGTAGTTTTTCCATGGCTGCCAGCAGCCAGCGCGGGCCGGTCGCGAAGCCGATGCGCCACCCCGTCATGGCATAGGCCTTGGATACCCCGTTCATGGTCAGGGTACGGCCGGCAAGGCGCGGCTCTACCTGGGCCAAGGTGTGAAAGCGCTGATTATCGAAGATCAGGTGCTCATAAATGTCGTCGGCCAGCACCAGCACATCGGGGTTCGCCAGCAACACCTCTGCCAGTGCCTGTAGCGCTTCACGGCTGTACACAGCGCCGGTCGGGTTGCTTGGCGAGTTGAGGATCAGCCAGCGGGTGCGCGGGGTGATCGCCTCGACAAGCGCCTGGGCCGTGAGCTTGAAGCCGCTGCGGGCATCGCAGGTTACGATCACGCTGCGCGCACCGCAGAGCTGGACCATCTCCGGGTAGCTGACCCAGAAAGGCGCCGGCACGATCACCTCGTCACCCTCATTGAGGGTGGCTGCCAGGGCGTTGTAGATCACCTGCTTGCCGCCGCTGCACACCAGGGTGTCCTGCCACTCTACCGGCAAGCCGTTCTCCTCACGGAATTTTGCCGCCACCGCTTCGCGCAAGGCACGGCTGCCGGCCACTTGGGTGTAGCGGGTATGCCCTTGGTCGATGGCCTGCCTGGCCGCCTCACGGATCGGCGCGGGGGTGTCGAAGTCCGGCTCGCCCGCGCACAGGGAGATGATCTTCGCCCCTTCGGCGCGGCGCTGGGCGACGCGGTCGATGATCGCGTAGGTGGCGGAGGGGCGGGCGCTGGCCAGGCGCGTGTTCAGGCGCTGAAGGTTGCCATTGCCGGTCATTGCGCTTCTCGCCACTGGGTCAGCTGCATGAGCTCCAGCGTGGTCGTGCCTTGTTCGATGGCGTGCATCATCAACGCCTCCTTGTCAGCACGCGCCTGGCCCTCGGCGAGGGTGCGCGCGGCATCGGCTTTGGGCACGATGACCACCCCATCGTCGTCGGCCACCACCAGGTCGCCCTGGGCAACCGCTGCGCCGGCGAAATTGAACGGTTGGCCCAGCGAGCCCAGGCTGGCCTTGACCGTGCCCTTGACCGAGATGGCGCGGGCGAACACCGGGAAGCCGCGACGCCGCAGCGCGGCAATATCGCGCACACCGCCATCGATCACCAGGCCAATGACACCGGCGGCTTCGGCGGCAACGGTGAGCACCTCGCCCCAGTAACCGGCGATGAAGTTGCCGGTGCCGACCACCAGCACGCTGCCGCGTGGGACGCGCTCCAGGGCCAGGTGCAGCGCGAGGTTGTCACCTGGCGAGCACTGCAGCGGGTACGCCGGGCCGGCGATGAAGGCGCCTGCCCATACCGGGCGGATGTCGCTGTCTACCGCACAGGGCAGGTGCGAGGCCTCGAACAGGGTGGACGTGCCCAGCAGGCGGGCACGCTCGGCGAAGTCGGCGGGAAATGGCAGGTCGGAATGGTTCATGCTCATCAGGCTTTACTCTGCAGTGTGTGGTAACCCAGGGCTTCACGCGCTTGCCTGAGCGATCTGCCCTGGCTGATCTGCGTACGGATCTGCGCCTCCACCGCTTCGATACGGCGGGCGGTTGCGGCAACTTCGCGGGCGCGCTCACGCGGCACCACCACCACGCCATTGGCGTCGGCGACGATGATGTCGCGGGCGCAGACGCGGGCAGTGCCGATCGACACCGGCTGGTTGATCGCCTGCACCTGCACGCGGTCTTTGCCGGTGCGCATGAAGCGGCCCTTGCTGAAAATCGGGTAGCCGTCGCCCAGGGCCTTGGTTACATCACGGCACACACCGTCGATCACCGTCGCGGCAATACCCTGTTGCCCGGCGTACTGGGTCATGATGTCGCCCCACACCGTGCAGTCGGTACGGCCCTGGTTGTCGATCACCACCACATCGCCCGGGGCGACATCGTCGATGAAGTCGCCAACGGTGCCTGGCGGGGTGCTGGCCGACACGTATTGCACGGTGTAGGCCGGGCCGACCAGCACTGTGTCGTAGTTGGCCAGTGGCATCACGCCCAGGCACTGGCCGGGCAGGCCCAGCTTGTCCAGTGCGTCCGAAACACCGGGCGTGTCCAGGCCTGCGAACAGCGCCACCAGGTCTTTATCGAGGTCGCTCATCAAGGCTGCTCCGTGTTGATGGCTTCGAACTGGCTGTCGTGCATCACCTCAGCCACCGAGCGGCCGGCGCGTACGGCGTCGACCATGCCAGCCTGGCGGCGATCGATGCGCTCGGCCAGGTCCAGCACCTTGGCGATCTGCGCCTGGGCGATGAAGACGGTGCCGCAGGTGTCGGCGATCACGTAGTCATCCTGCGCGACCGCTACCCCGGCCACCTGCACGGGGCAGGCGGCAGCTACCTGAATCACGCGGTTACGCGCGCTGATCATGGTCACGCCGCGGCCATACAGCGGGTAGCCGATCGCGGCGCTGCCGTCGATGTCGCGGCTGCAGCCATCGATGATGCTGCCGCGCACGTTTTTTGCGCGGGCCGCATTGGCCAGGATGTCGCCCCAGCAGGAAACGCCTTCCAGCCCGCCGGCAATGACCAGCACACGGTCAGCCGTGGTGATGGCCTCGACCACCGGGGTGATCAAGTGCACGGTGGGTGCGCTGTCGGCCTTGGCCGCCAGCTGCACGGTGCTGGCGCGGCCGACCACCTTGGGGCATGGCCACAACGGGCGCAGGCCGAAGGTGGCGCCGGGCAGCCCGAGAAAGTCCAGGGCGTCGGACACGGTATTGGTGTCCAGTGCGGCCAGGCGGTCGAGCACGCTGTCTTGGCTCATGGGTGAACCTCTGTGGTGAAGGAGGCCTGAGTGTCCGACAGCGCATATGATAGGTATATTCCTTATCAAGGATGCTTGACATATGCCCAACCTATGGAACCGCCATGATCAATTTCCGCCTCATCCGCCACCTCTGGCTGTTTCTTGCGGTGGCCGAGGAACGCAATTTCGGCCGCGCAGCCAAGCGCCTGGGCATGACCCAGCCACCGTTGACCGAGCAGATCCAGATTCTCGAGCAGGCGCTCAAGGTCAAGCTGTTCGAGCGCTCCCGGCGCGGCGCGAGCCTGACCCCGGTAGGCGCGGCCATTCTGCCCGCAGTGCGCAAATTCGCCGACCAGCTCGAACGGCTGGAGTTGGCGGTGGAGGAGGCGGTGGCGGGGCACCAGGGCATGCTGACCATCGGCGCCATCTCGTCGGCCATGTTCGATGTACTGCCCGGGGTGATCGAGCGGTTCAAGCACGATCATCCGCAGGTGACGGTGTCGGTGCGTGAAATCGACAGCGTCGAGGCGGTACCCGCGCTGGAGGCAGGCGATATCGACCTGGCGTTCGCCCGGCTCGATGGCGACCTGGGCAAAGGCCTGGAGTGGCGCCCGTTGACTGAAGAGCGGCTGATGGTCGCCTTGCCGACCGAGCACCCCCTCGCCAAGCGCAGCCGCATCGACCTGGCGAGCCTGGCCAGTGAGCCGTTGGTGATGTTCGCCCGCAAGGTCAGCCCGCTGTACTTCGACAACCTGATCGCGACCTGCCGTGCGCATGGTTATTCGCCCCGGGTACTGCACGAGGTGCGCTCGGTGGCTTCGCAAATCGCCTTCGTCAGTTGCGGGCAGGGTATTGCCCTGGTGCCCGCTGCCATGAAAAAGCTGGCGCCGGCCAATGTGGTGATGCGGCCGCTGTCGCAGAAGGTCAGCGTGGTGACCACCACCTATGCCTGGAATACCGCACGGGGCAACCCGTTGGTGGAGGCGTTGGTGGCGCAGTTGGGGGCGGGCAGTCGATAGGTTTGGCGTATGGAAAAGATTGTCGATGAGGAATTTACAGATGGCCGATGACCGTCGAGAGTGAGCGCCCCAACCCAACAGGAGCTCACCCGTGCCCGACTCGCAATCTTATCGCCAGTGCGTGCTGCCTTTGACGATCGAAGGGGTCAACCTTGAGCTAGCCACTGCGTATCGCCAAGGGCAGGGCGCGCCGATCCTGTTTCTGCATGGTTTCGGCTCGACCAAGGAAGATTACGCCGGCCTGACGCGACAGCCAGCGTTCGCTGGCCGTGGGTTCATTGCGTATGACGCGCCGGGGTGCGGTGAAAGCCGTTGCAGCGACCTGTCGCGGATCGACGTTGCGCTGTTGCTGGCGACCGCGCTCAAGGTACTCGACCACTTTGCCGTCGAGCGCTTTCACCTGGTGGGGCACTCGATGGGCGGCCTGACAGCGCTGCTGCTCGCCGACCACTGCCCCGAGCGCGTGATCAGCTTCGTCGACATCGAAGGCAACATCGCCCCGGAGGATTGCTTCCTCAGCCGCCAGATCTTCGATTACCCAGCTGAGCAACCCGGGGCATTCTTCGATGCCTTCATCGAGCGCACCCGCCACAGCAGCGACCCGGCCAGTGCGCTGTACGCTGCCAGCCTGCCGTACAAGGTGCGGGCCGAGGCGGTAAGGGGCATTTTCACCTCGATGGTGCGGCTGTCCGACCAAGGCGCGCTGATGGCCCGGTTTCTCGGCCTGCCGTGCCCGCGCCTGTTCATGTACGGCGAGCAGAACAGCCACCTGTCCTACCTGGCAGATATCCGGGCCAAGGGCGTGGAACTGGCCAGCGTCCCTGAGTGTGGGCACTTCCCGATGTATTCCAACCCCATCGAAATGTGGCGCCGGATCGCGGATTTCCAGGCCCGGCATGGCGGCTGAAGTGTCATCGGCGTCATGGCAACTTAGCCATGCCGGGCAGGCATAACTGATAGACGCCCGGCAGGCCTTCCGCGAAAACGGCGCTGTGCAAAGCTGTAGCCGAGTCGGTAAAACAATAACAACAAGGGTACTAACATGAATGCAGACATGGGCACGGCCCGTCCGTTGACGCGCAAAGAGCGCACCACCGCCATCGTCGGCGTGTGTTCCGGCAACCTGGTGGAGTGGTACGACTTCTTCATCTACGCCTACACCTCGATCTACTTCGCTTCGCTGTTCTTCCCGGCAGGTGACCAGACCAGCCAGCTGCTGGCCACGGCGGGCATCTTTGCGGTGGGCTTTTTCATGCGCCCGCTGGGCGGCTGGATCTTTGGCTACATCGCCGATACCCGCGGGCGCAAGGTTTCCATGATCATCTCGGTGTTCATGATGTGCGGCGGCTCGCTGATGATCGCGATCATGCCCACTTACGCATCCATCGGCGTCGCCGCACCGGTGTTGCTGGTGGTGGCGCGGCTGATGCAGGGGCTGTCGGTCGGCGCCGAGTATGGCACCGGGGCCACCTACATCAGCGAGGTGTCCAGGGCAGGGCGGCGTTCGTTCTATGGCTCCTTCCAGTACATGACCATCATTGCCGGGCAACTGCTGGCCTTGCTCACCGTGGCCGTGCTGCAGCTGGTGCTTGCCGAACAGGACCTCAAGGCCTGGGGCTGGCGCGTGCCGTTCCTGATCGGTGCATTGGCCTCTATCGTGGTGGTGTACCTGCGCCGGACCATGCGTGAGACGGCCACCGAGCAAGACATGAAGCGCAAGGAGGCCGGCTCGATCAAGGCGTTGCTGCAACACAGGCGCGCCGTGTTGCTGACCTTCACCATCACCATCGGTTGCTCGTTGTACTTCTACACCTTCACGGCCTACATGCAGAAGTTTCTGGTAGTCAGCGTCGGCATGCCTGCGCCGACGGTAAGCATCATCATGGCAGCGGCACTGGTGATCTTCATGCTCTGCCAGCCGGTCTTCGGCCTGCTCGCCGACAAGATTGGCGTGCGCCGCAACATGATCATCTTCGGCGTGCTGTCGACCTGCCTGGTCATCCCGCTGCTGACCGCCATCAAGTCGGTGCACAGCCCGCTGGCTGCGTTCGCGCTGGTAGTGGGCGGGCTGCTCATCGCCGCGTTCTATACCCCGGTGACGGGCGTGCTCAAGGCCGACTTCTACCCGCCGACCGTACGCGCCCTGGGGGTAGGCCTGCCTTATGCCGTGGGCGCGGCGATGTTCGGTGGCTCGGCCGAATACGTGGCACTGACCTTCCGCTCACTGGGCGTGGAGCAGTACTTCTACCTGTACGTGGCCGCTATCGGCGCCATTACCTTGGTTTCCGCACTGCTGATGCCCGACTTGCGCCAGCACGGCTACCTGGATGGCGACGGCAAGGTCGAGGAAAACATCGGCGTGCGCAAGTTCTTGGGGCGCAAGCCGTTGCCTAGCCACGTCAGCCACTGAGGGGCCGGCCAGATGAATTTGAATTCAAAGAAGGTCATGCGTTTCGACGTTTGGTACCACCCGGTAATGGCGCAGACCTTGGCCATGACGCCAGGGGTCGAATTGACCACCGTGGCCCGTGCCGAGCGCCCCGAGGTGATCTTGCGGGCACTGCGCAGCAGCCATGTGTATCAGGTGCCCTCGGCCCGTGATGAGCTGCCCCTGGCCTGGCACGTGACTGCGCCCCTGTTGAGCCAGTTGCCGAACCTGTTGTGCGTATCCACCAACGGCGCCGGGTATGACACGGTCGACATTGCCGCGTGCAGCCGGGCCGGTGTGCTGGTGGTCAACCAGTCTGGCGCCAATGCCCAGTCGGTGGCGGAGGCGGCCATCGGCCTCATGCTCGATTGCGCCCGGCGTATCAGCGAGTCGGACCGGCGCTTGCGCTCGACAAGGGGCTTTGCCCGTGAAGATTTGATGGGGGCAGAACTGTACGAGAAGACGCTGGGCATCGTCGGCCTGGGGCAAATCGGAACCCGGGTAGCGCGGATTGCGCAGGCACTGGGGATGCAGGTAATCGCCCATGATCCGCTGCTGGACACCGGACAGATCACTGCCAAAGGAGCTCGGCCGTGTTCGCTGGATGAGGTGCTGCAGCAAAGCCACGTGGTTTCGCTGCATTGCCCGAGAACACCGGCGACACTCAACCTGATGGACGCGGCTGCTTTTGCGCGGATGCGCCAAGGCGCCATCTTCATCAACACGGCCCGCGGTGGGCTGCACGATGAAGCCGCCCTGCATGGCGCGCTCGCCCGTGGCCATCTGGGCGGCGCCGGCCTCGACGTCTGGGACGAAGAGCCACCCGCGCTCGATCACCCGCTGCTTGCGTTGAACAATGTTGTGGGCCTTTACCACACCGCCGGGGTCACCGCTGAGGCCCGGTGGCGGATGGGGCACTGGGCAGCGCAGCAGATTCTCCAGGTACTGAACGCCGAGCCCGGGCCACGCATGGTCAACCCAGAGGTATTCCCGGTGTATCTGGAGCGGTTACGGGCCAGCGCCCCCTCAATCGCCTGACGGTGTGTGCTGATCGACCGGCGTGCGCTGGCGGACGAACAGGTTCGCCAGGCGCACGACGCCGATCAGGACAAACCCTGCAACCACACCTTCCAAGCGTATCCAGCCGGGTTCCGGGCTGGCATGCGTGTAGGTGTCGGGCACCATCACCACCAGGTACACCAGGGCGAATTGGGTGCCGGCATAGGCAAAGGCGCGGTTGCTGTTTTCGATATGCCGGCCCAGCAGCACCCCGAGGCACATTATCAAGGTCATGGCGAGCCAGTTCGAACCCAGCAACGCCAGGGCCAGCCCCGCGCAGGCGGCACCTGCCGCGCAGCCGACCAGCCGGTGGATATTGCGCAGGGTGACGGTTTTGCTGCCCGGCACCAACGCCGCCGGCGGCACCATCATCACCGCCATGACGGTGATGGCGGCCTGGCTAAGCCCCTCGATCGCCAGCCAGTGGCCGAGCAAGGGTATCAGTGCCAGGGCCAGGCCTGCTTGCAGCACGTGCACCAGCATGCTGCGGGTTATCTGCGCTGGCACAGCGCCCTTGGCCAGGCTGGCGTGCGCACTGACAGCGGGCAGGGCGCGCCTTACTGTGCGGCCCGAAAGCATGGCCACGAACCAGCAGGCCAGGGTGCCGCAGGCGACTTCCTCGACCCGCGTGCGGGCGAAATACAGCACGCCGTCGGCGCTGTCTGCCTGCAGGCTGGCGAGGGCGACCATGGCGAAGGTCAGCCCGGCGAACAGCCAGGCATAGCCATGCGCGTAGCGGATGGCGCACAGCAGGGTGGCCGCCCCGACCAGGCCGATCACCGGCCCCAGCCAATGCCCGGGCAAACCTGCATGGGTTGCCAGCAGCGCAGCGGCCATGGCGCCGGCAGCGGTGCCGATGATTCTCAGCCCACCGCGGTACACGCTGTCGTGCAGGCTCGAGCGCATGACCATGTAGCCGCTGAACGCCGCCCAGCCGACATTGGCCACGCCCAGGTAATGCGCCATGGCGATGGCCAGCAGCACCGAGAGCAGGGTTTCGGCCTCGTCCAGCAGGCGCTGGGGCAAACGTTTCGGGGCAATGAATTCGGCGCGGATGCCTTGGCAGAAGGCAGCCAGGCTACGCCAGGGGGAGCTGTGATCGGACATTGTGTGACGTGAACCTGTTCGACGGCATGGCAAGGTGCGCCATAGGCCCCTGAGCACAGGATAGGCCAGCCACGGCAACCACAGGTTTAAACGGCGCAGGGTTGCAGCAGGGCGCGACACATCGCCAGCACGCGTGCTTCGACCCAGGTTTCATCGCAATGGCCCGGTTCATGGCGCATGCCGTCGGCGGCATCGATGACGGTGAGCATCGCCTGGCAGGTGCGCTGGGGATCAGGCAGGCGCGGTTGTGCGGCCTGGATGATGTGCATCAGCGGCAGGCTCAACCGCCCCAGCGCCTGGTCCAGCCAACGGCGCTGCCGGCCGTCCAGGTGCCGTGCCTCGTGGCGCAGCAGCATTGATTCGTGAGGGTGGCTGCGCTGGCGCCTGAGCATGAAGCGGACGAACCCGTTCAGGTCGTTGGCGTACGCGCCGTTGTGCCAGGCGTCTATCCGCCGCTCGACCACATCGAGCAGCACGGTCAGCAACAGGTCCTGTTTGCAGGCGACGTGGTGATAGAGGCTGCCGGGCAGCAACCCGACCCGGCTGGCCAGCTGGCGCATGCTCATGGCGACGTAGCCGGACTCCGCCATCAATTGTGCTGCCGCCTGCAACAGGGATGCAGGGCACTGTCTCAACGCTTCAGCCACGATGGGGCCTCCCCAGGGTGCCCCCGGTACAGGCCGCCGCTGCGCGTCAGAACAGTGGGGCGTGCCTGTACCGTGGGCATGTCAGTCAATCTGCGTGCAGCAGCAGCGCGCGGGATCACCGGGGCATCGACCATCTGCCCGTCCAGGGTAAACACGCCGGCGCCGCTTTCGGCCTGGGCGACCACACGCCGCGCCCAGTCCAGTTCGGCTTCGGCAGGCTTGAGCGCGGCGTGAATGATCGCGACCTGGCTCGGGTGGATGCACAAGGCGCCGCCAAAGCCCATGTCGCGGGCGAACTGTACGTGGCGCTGCAGCCCGGCGGTGTCGTGGATGGCGGGGTATACGCCGTCCAGCGGTGCGGCCAGCCCGGCAACGCGGCTGTGCAGCAGCACGGCATAACGGGCATGCCCCAGCACCTGTTCTGCCGCTTCGCTGCCCGTGGCCAGGCCCAGGTCCAGCCCCAGGTCGAGGCTGCCGAACGACAGGCGATCAACCCCTGGCGCGCTGGCCAGCGAGGGCAGGGCAGCAAGGCCTTTGGCACTTTCGATGATCGGCCATACCGGCTTGCCGGTGGCATGGGCCTGCGCAATCTGCTCGCAGGTTTCGGCCTTGGGCAACAGGATGCCGACAACCCCAGGCTGGCGCTGGCACAGCCCAAGGTCCGCTTCATGCGCCCAGTGCCCGGGTGCGTTTACCCGCACCAGCACGCTGGCGCCCGGTTGCGCGCTGAGAAACTGCTCCAGGTTATCGCGCGCCTGCTCCTTGAGCGCCTCTTCGACCGCATCTTCCAGGTCGACGATGACCCGGTCGGCGCCACTGGCCAACGCCTTGGGGATGCGCTCCGGGCGGCTGGCGGGAACGAACAGTGCACTGCGAACGGTGGCCGGGTTCATGCCTGTACCCCTTGCGTGAATTCGACTTCGCCCACCTGCGCCTGGCCCGCGGCATTGCCAGCCCAGACCTGCGCCGTGCCATCGCCCAGCAGGCGGCCGCCGACTTCGAAGGCGTCGGGGCAGATCAACGGCCGCACCCCGCGGAAGCTGAAGCGGCGCACCTGCGCGTGCGGGTGGGCCTGGACGAACGCGCGCAGGTTCAAGGTCGCGATCAAGGGGCCATGCACCACCAGGCCTGGGTAGCCCTCGGTTTCGGTGACATAGGGCCAGTCGTAGTGGATACGGTGGCCGTTGAAGGTCACGGCCGAATAGCGGAACAGCAGCGTCGGGGTCGGTTGCACCGCCTGCTGCCACTCACCTTGCGGCAGTGGGTCGGTGCCGCTCAACTTGGGCGGCGTGGGCTCGCGGTAGACGATGTCCTGCTCTTCGACCAGTGCGCACTGGCCGTCCTGCACGTACTCATGCTGCACTGTGACGAACAGCAACGAGCCGGTGCGGCCGTGCTTTTCCTGCACATCCAGAATGGTCGAGCGGCGCGTCACCTGGGCGTCGACGCGCAGCGGCTGGTTGAACGTCAGGCGGCCGCCGGCCCACATCCGGTTGCGGTTGTCGGCGGGCGGCAGGAAGCCGCCACGGGCGGGGTGGCCGTCGGCCCCAAGCCCAGGCTCACCGACCGGTTCCTGAAAGAACGCCCAGTGCCACAGCAGGGGCAGGGCGTCGCCGGGGGCTGGGGTGGGCTCGTTGAGCGTCGCGGCCAGGCGCTTCACCAGGTTGTGGCTGATGTGGTCGTGGCTGGTCTCGCTGCGGCCGACCCAGTTCTGCAATGCATCTGTAGCCATGATCGTTATCCTTTCAAAGGGAAGCGGTGAGTTCCGGAACCAGTTCGAACAAATCACCCACCAGGCCGTAATCCGCTACCTGGAAGATCGGCGCTTCTTCATCCTTGTTGATCGCAACGATCACCTTGGAGTCTTTCATGCCAGCCAGGTGCTGGATGGCGCCGGAAATACCCACGGCGATGTACAACTGCGGCGCAACGATCTTGCCGGTCTGGCCCACTTGCATGTCGTTGGGCACGAAGCCTGCGTCCACCGCCGCGCGCGAAGCACCGACCGCCGCGCCGAGCTTGTCGGCCAGGCTGTACAGGTGCTTGAAGTTGTCACCGTTGCCCAGGCCACGGCCGCCGGACACCACAACCTTGGCAGCGGTCAGCTCCGGGCGCTCTGAAGTGGCCAGTTGCTCGTCGACGACGCGTGACAGCCGTGCATCCGTGGCGCCCGCCAGTGCTTCGATCACTGCACTGCCGCCGCTGGCCGGGACGGCATCGAAACCGGTGCTGCGCACCGTGATGACCTTGACCGGCGCGCTCGATTGCACGGTAGCGATGGCGTTACCGGCATAGATCGGGCGCTTGAAGGTGTCGCTGGACTCGACCGCAATGATCTCGGAGATCTGGTCGACATCCAGCAATGCCGCAACCCTGGGCAAGGTATTTTTGCCGTTGCTGGTGGCGGGCGCGAGGACGTGACTGAAGTCGCGGCCAAGGTTAGCGACCAGGGGCGCGAGGTTTTCCGGTAATTGATGCGCGTAGGCGGCATGGTCGGCGACCAGCACTTTGCTGACGCCGGCAACCTCGGCAGCGGCGAACGCCACCCCTGCCACATCATGGCCGGCCACCAGCACGACGATTTCACCGCCGATCTGCTGCGCCGCTGCCAGGGTGTTGAGCGTGGCGGCGGCCAGCGAATGGTTTTCGTGTTCTGCTACTAGCAAAATAGCCATTCAGATATAGCCCATCGCGACGGCGTAAGAGACTGCCTGCACGCGGTTACTGGCGCCGATTTTGCGTTGGATGTTGCGGTGGTGGTAATTCACCGTATCGGTGCACACCCCCATGATCACGCCGATTTCCTCCGAGGTCTTGCCGTCGGCCGTCCAGCGCAGCACATCACATTCCCTACCGCTGAACTCCACATCCGTATTGAACACACGCACGTCGCTCTCCAGCTCGGAAATCTTCTCGTGGACCGCTGCGGCAAACGCCTTGGTCACCACCTTCAACGCCTCAAATTCCTGAAGACTGATGGGATTATCCTTGCGCGCCAGGCTTAACACCCCAACCCTCCCCTGGGTGTTGAACGAGGGCTGTGCCAGGCCGTGGCGTAAATTCGAGTCGTTGGCTTCGGACCACAGATCCGGGCACCCACGGAACAACTCATTGCTCCACAAAATGGGGGACGACGATACTTTGCTGTGTTTCACCGTGGGATCGATCACCGCGTAGTTAGCCGCCTGATATCGCTGCACCCAGTCCTCGGGATAATTGCCATACATATAAGTCCTGGGCCGCATGAACGGAGTCACGCTGCACATGCCGTAGGCAAAAAAATCAAACCGTAGTTCGCGCAAGGCCCTCAACGCGACAGCCGTAAACTCCTGCATATCCATGGTTCGCGCAAAGATACTATAAAAGTACGCATCCCATCCCAACTGCTGCCCTAATTCCATCAGATTACCTTCGCCTCGTTTTTCAGTTTCTCGACCAGCTCAGCCACTGACTTGACCCTGATGCCCGCGCTACGGGCGGCAGGCGCTTCGACTTTCAGGGTTTTGTTGGTGGAGGCGAGCGATACCCCCAGCGCGTCTGGAGTCACAGTTTCCAGCGGCTTTTTCTTGGCCTTCATGATGTTGGGCAGCGACGCATAGCGCGGTTCGTTCAGGCGCAGGTCGGTGGTGACGATAGCCGGCAGGTTCAGGGCAACGGTCTGCAGGCCGCCGTCGATTTCACGGGTGACGTTCAGCGTGTCGCCCGCCACGGTGACCTTGGAGGCAAAGGTGCCCTGGGCGTAGCCGGTCAGCGCGGCCAGCATCTGGCCGGTCTGGTTGTTGTCACTGTCGATGGCCTGTTTGCCGAGAATGACCAGCTGCGGCTGCTCTTTATCGACAACCGCTTTCAGCGCCTTGGCCACGGCCAGCGAATTCAGCTCATCGGCGGCTTCGACCAGGATGGCGCGGTCGGCACCCAGTGCCAAGGCCGTGCGCAGCTGCTCCTGGGCGGTGGTCGGGCCCACGGAGGCGACCACGATCTCGCTCACCACACCTTGCTCTTTCAGGCGTACGGCTTCTTCCACGGCGATTTCGCAGAAGGGGTTCATGGACATCTTGACGTTAGCCAGGTCGACGCCGGAGTTGTCCGCCTTGACGCGAACCTTGACGTTGTAATCGACCACACGTTTGATAGCGACCAGCACTTTCATAAGCAGTAGTTCTCTTTTGAAAAAGAGGGGTCAGATGACCCCTGAAGCGCGCAGCTGTTGGATACGTTGGCCAGGCAGGCCCAGTTCGGCCAGGATGGCTTCGCTGTGTTCGCCCAGGGCGGGCACCGGGTCCATGCGCGGGCTGTAGGCATTGCTGGTGGCGGGCGGTAGCAGGCTGGGTACGCTGCCGGCGGCTGTGCCGATCTGCCGCCAGCGCTCGCGCGCCTTCAGTTGTGGGTGCTGCCACACGCCTTGCATGTCGTTGACCTTGGCGTTGGCGATGCTTGCCTGGTCCAGGCGCTGGATGACGGTGTCGAAGTCCAGCGCAGCGAAGGCCTGCACAATCAGTGCACGCAAGGCATCGCGGTTGGCCACACGCTTGAAATTGGCGGCGAAGCGGTCATCGCTGGCCAGCGCTGGCTGCAGCAATACCTGCTCGCAAAACAGTTGCCACTCGCGTTCGTTCTGCAACCCGAGCATGACCGTGCTGCCATCGCCGATCGGGAACGGCCCATAGGGGTAAATGGTGGCGTGTGCGGCGCCGGCGCGTGGTGGCGGCGGGGCGCCTTGGTAGGCGTAGTACAGCGGATAGTTCATCCATTCGACCAGGGCTTCGAGCATGGACACCTCGACCTGGCTGCCGACCCCGGTCTTCTCACGCAGCAATACCGCCGAGAGGATGCCGGTGTAGGCGTACATGCCCGCAGCGATGTCTGCGATGGAGTTGCCCGCCTTGGCCATGTGCTCATCGCCTGGGCCGCCGGTTACCGACAGAAACCCGCCCTCGCTCTGGATCAGCAGGTCATAGGCCTTTTTCTGCTGGTAAGGCCCGCCGCTGCCGTAGCCGGAGATATCGCACACGATCAGCCTGGGGAACCGCGCATGCAGCGCCTCGAAACTCAAGCCCAGGCGCGCCGCGGCGCCGGGCGCCAGGTTCTGTACCAGGACATCGGCCTGCTCGAGCAATTGCTCGAGGATGTCGCCGGCGATGTCCTGCTTCAGGTCCAGCGCCAGGCTTTCTTTCGAGCGGTTGGTCCAGACGAAGTGCGAGGCGAGGCCGTTGACCCGTTGGTCGTAGCCGCGCGCGAAGTCGCCGCTGCCGGGGCGTTCGACTTTGATCACGCGTGCACCGAGGTCGGCCAATTGGCGCGTGCAGAAGGGCGCTGCAATGGCGTGTTCGAGGCTGATGACGGTGATGCCGTCGAGTGGGCGGGTGGCCGTGGGCTGGCTCATGATTATTATCTCTCCTGGCAAAGACACCCCTCACCGTGGGCGAGGGGAATTGCGGATCAGAACGAGCGTGGCAGCTCCAGCAGGTGTTCGGCCACGTACGACAGGATCAGGTTGGTGGAGATCGGCGCCACCTGGTACAGGCGGGTCTCGCGGAATTTGCGCTCGACGTCGTATTCGTTGGCAAAGCCGAAGCCACCGTGGGTTTGCAGGCAGGCGTTGGCGGCTTCCCAGCTGGCCTTGGCCGCCAGGTACTTGGCCATGTTCGCAGCGGCACCGGCATTGCGGCCGCTGTCGTATTCCTCGCACGCACGCCAGCGCATCAGGTCGGCTGCCTCGATCTCGATGTGGGCTTCGGCGATGGGGAACTGCACGCCTTGGTTCTGGCCGATCGGGCGGCCGAACACCACGCGGTCGCGGGCATATTGGCTGGCTTTTTCGACGAACCAGCGGCCGTCACCGATGCACTCGGCGGCAATCAGCGTGCGTTCGGCATTGAGCCCGTCGAGGATGTAGCGGAAGCCTTTGCCTTCTTCGCCGATCAGGCTGCTGGCAGGGATTTCGAGGTTGTCGAAGAACAGTTCGTTGGTTTCGTGGTTGACCAGGTTGGCAATCGGTTGCACGGTCATGCCGTTGCCGATGGCCTCGCGCAGGTCGACCAGGAAGATCGACATGCCTTCGGACTTTTTCTTCACCTCGGCCAGCGGCGTGGTGCGCGCCAGCAGGATCATCAGGTCGGAGTGCTGAACGCGGGAGATCCACACCTTCTGCCCGTTGATTACATACTTGTCGCCCTTGCGCACGGCGGTGGTCTTGATCTTGGTGGTGTCGGTACCGGTGGTTGGCTCGGTCACACCCATCGACTGCAGGCGCAGTTCGCCACTGGCGAGCTTGGGCAGGTAGTAGCTTTTCTGTTCCTCGCTGCCGTTACGCAGCAGGGTGAACATGTTGTACATCTGGCCATGGATGGTGCCGGAGTTGCCACCACAGGCGTTCACTTCTTCCAGAATCACCGACGCTTCGGCCAGGCCCAGGCCCGAGCCGCCGAATTGCTCGGGGATCATCGCCGACAGCCAGCCTGCGTCGGTCATGGCTTTGACGAAGGCTTCAGGGAAGCCTTTCTGCTCGTCGATCTTGCGCCAGTACTCGGCCGGGAAATCGGCGCACAGGGCGCGCACGCCCTCGCGGATGGCCGTCAGTTCTTCGTGGTTGGTTGCAGTCATAACGTTCTCCAGGGTGGGCAGGGCCGGCTGCCTTGGCGTGGTTCGGCAACCGGCCCCACCCGCAAACGGGGTCAAAGCGGCTGGAAGCCCAGGGCCGCGCGAAAGCGATTCTTGATGTAGTGGCCGTCGCGTGGCGGCAACACCCGGGGCGGGTTTTCGGCCTTGATCTTGACGGTCGCAAGCTTCACGCCTTCGCGGCTGGCAAAGCGTTCGCGCAGGTCATGCACACCTTCCATTTCGCGGATTTCACGGGTCCAGCTGAAGCCGCAGGTTTGCGCCACCTGGTCAAGCTTGATGCCGAAGCCGGCATGGCTGACCTGCATGCCGGTTTCGCCGAAGTGGCCGTTGTCCAGCACCACGATGGTGAGGTTGGCGGGCTTCTGCAAAGCGACCGTGGCCAGGGCACCAAAGCCCATCAGCAACTCGCCGTCACCGGTGATGACCACCACCGATTTGCCCGGCTGGGCGTTGGCCAGCCCAAGGCCGACGGTGATCGCACTGCCCATGGCGGCCCACAGGTAGTAGTTGCCGTCATGGTCACCGGCGGCCATCACGTCGTAGGAGGCCGAGCCGAGGCCGGTCACCACCAGCAGGTCCTGGCGATCGGCGAGCAGGGTGCGTACCACTTCGCGGCGGCACAGGGTGTGGTTGGCGCTTACTTGACCCATTTCTTTTCTCCGATCAGGCGCTGGCCGAGCAGCAGGGCAGTGGCGCAATCACCGTTGAAGGCCATGGTGGCTGCGCCATGCAGCAGCGGTGCGACGTCTTCCGGCACGTCGGCGCGCCAGGTCATCACCTTCATCAGTTGCAGCGAGGCTTCGGTGGCCTGGCCCATCGGGTTCTGCCAGGCATTGAACTCTGCCCAGTCGCCACGCATGGTCACCACCATCAGCAGCGGGAAGCCTGCGCAGTTCTGCAACGCCAGCGTGTTGATGCAGTTGCCCACGCCGCTGGACTGCATCAGCAGCGCGCCGCGCTCACCGCCAAGCCAGGCGCCGGCCAGGTAGCCGATGCCTTCTTCTTCTGTGGTCAGGACAACCGCTTTGATATCAGGGTCTGCATAGGACATGCGGATGGCAGCCGAGTGGCCGGCATCGGGCACGAACACCACGTGTTTGACGTCGTGGGCCTTGAGCACGCGGAACACGTCCTCTTGCCAGTGCTGTTCTGCTTCTTGCGATGACATGGGTATCTCCAGGGCATGCTGCTTTTGTTTTCCCACATCATGGGGTGAGACAGCCCCAAGGACGACTACCGTTTTTTTCTTTGAGATATGCCGGTTGGGCATAGCTACGGGGCACGCGGCGCCTGCATAAACCGCTACCGCTTGTCACGTGGTGCAGCCATCTAACTGATATGCCCAATTGCTATAGCTGTTGGATGAGCCGGTGTTTAGACTGAGGCGTAACCTTAGGCTCAGGCCCTTTACTGCCGTTTGTGGTGATCATCGATGGACGTCGTGCAACTCAAGACCCTGATCCATGTGGCTGAGCTGGGCAGCCTGAGCAAGGCGTCCGACCGCCTGCACGTGGCGCAGCCCGCGCTCAGCCGGCAGATACGCCAGCTGGAGAAAGAACTGGGCGTGTACTTGTTCGAGCGCCATGGCCGTGGCATGGAAATCACCGAAGCCGGCCTGGAGGTGCTCGAACACGCCACGCGCATCATGGATGAGCTCGAGGCCATTCGTGCGTCGGTGGCAGGCGGGCGCGCGGCGTTCCGCGGCATGGTGGCCGTGGGTACTACGCCGACCATTGCCGAAATCGTCACCGTGCCATTGGTCAAACGCATCCGCGATACCCACCCTGACTTGTCCATCAGGTTCTCGTCTGCCTTCAGTGGCTACCTTCTGGATTGGCTGCAACGCGGTGAACTGGAGCTGGCGATTTCCTACGACCCGCAACCGCTGCACACCTTGCGGATCGAGCCGGTGATGATGGAGAACCTGGTACTGGTGGGGCCACCGGAGGCTGGCCTCGACTGGAACAGCGCCGTGCCCTTTGCCGTGCTGGCCGATGAGCAACTGGTGCTACCCAGCCCGCGCCACGGCTTGCGCAAGATCATGGACCAGTGCGCCCTGGAGCGGGGCTTCAAGCTCACCACCAGCGTGGAGGCCGACTCGTTTGGCGCGATGATCGACCTGGTACGCAACGGCTTCGGGTTTACCGCTTTGCCGCTGGCGTCCATCTATGCACACCTGAAGCAGGGCACGCTGTGCGCTGCCCCGTTGATCGACCCCACCCCCATGCGCAAGCTGGTGCTGGTTTCGCCGGCGGACCGCCACGTCAGCCCGGCCACGCGCTATGTTGGGCAGACCTTCGTCGACATCGCCTCCGAGCTGGTCGACCAAGGCATCTGGGCGGGGCACATGCTCTGAGTTCAGCTATTCAATCACGGCATAACTGCTAGAGGGATGGTGGTCTGGCAGGCCTGTGGTAGAGCGCGTAGCGTGATTTGGGACTAAAAGCCAGCGCCCTTGACTGGCTTGAAAAATAATAAATCCCAAAAGGTGCCTCATGCACACCCACAACAATAATGCTGCTGTCTCGCCGGCTATCGGCACCCTCACCAACCGGCAACGTATCCGCGCCATCCTCGGGGCCTGCTCCGGCAACCTGGTGGAGTGGTACGACTTTTTCATCTACGCCTATACCTCCATCTACTTTGCCGCGTTGTTGTTCCCCCAGGGTGACCAGACCACGCAACTGCTGGCCACCGCCGGCATCTTCGCCGTCGGTTTTTTCATGCGCCCGCTGGGCGGGTGGATTTTCGGTTACCTGGCCGACACCCGTGGCCGCCGGTTCTCGATGATCCTCTCGGTGTTTCTGATGTGCGGCGGTTCGCTGATGATCGCGGTGCTGCCGACTTATGAAAGCGTCGGCATGGCAGCCCCTGTGCTGCTGCTGATTGCTCGCCTGATGCAGGGGCTTTCGGTGGGCGCCGAATATGGCACCGGCGCCACCTACATCAGCGAAGTGTCCAGGCCAGGCAAGCGCTGCTTCTTTGGCTCATTCCAGTACTTCACGATCATCGCAGGCCAACTGCTGGCCTTGCTGACGGTGGTGGTGCTGCAGAACGTGCTGGCGCTGGAAGACCTGAAAGCCTGGGGCTGGCGGATCCCGTTCCTGATCGGTGCGGTGAGCGCGCTGGTGGTGGTCTACCTGCGCCGCTCGATGCTCGAAACCGCCCATGTGCAGGGTGACAAGCACAAGGAAGCGGGCTCGATCAAAGCCCTGCTGCGGCACAAGAAAGCCATTGTGTTGACCCTGGCGATCACTGCCGGCTGCTCGCTGCACTTCTACACGTTTTCGACCTACATGCAGAAGTACCTGGTGGTCTCGGCAGGCTTCGACCCTTCTACCGTGAGTTTCATCATGACGGCGGCGCTGGTGGTGTTCATGTGCCTGCAGCCGGTGTTTGGCATGCTGGCGGACAAGATCGGCTCAAGGAACAGCATGATTGCCTTCGGTTTGCTCTCCAGCATTTTCATCGTGCCTTTGCTGTCGGGGTTGAAGAACGTCAGCAACCCGTATGAGGCGTTTGCACTGGTGATGGGCGGCTTGTTGATTGCGGCGTTCTACACGCCGGTCACCGGCGTGCTGAAGGCCGACCTGTACCCGGCGACGGTCCGCGCGTTGGGCGTGGGTTTGCCGTATGCCTTGGGCAATGCGCTGTGTGGCGGTACCGCCGAGTATGTGGCGTTGTTGCTGCGTGGGGCAGGGGTGGAGTCGGTGTTCTATTACTACGTTGCCGCCATGAGTGCGATCACGCTGCTGGCGGCGGTGCTCATGCCGGATCTTCGCAAGCATGGGTATCTGGACGGTGCGGGCACGGTGGAGGAGAACACCGGCTGGCGTGGGGGTGTTGCGTACTCGGATGCCCGGTGAGTGATTGCAGGGCGGCCGCAGCGGGCCGCTCTGCCTTGAGCCGTGGGTCAGAACCCTTCGAGTACTACCTTGCCGCGCGCCTTGCCACTTTCGATCAGGGCATGGGCGCGCTTGAGGTTGTCCGCGTTGATTGCGCCGTAGTGCTCGCCGACCGTGGTCTTGATGACGCCTTGGTCAACCAGGGCCGAGACGCGCTCCAGCAGCTGGTGCTGCTTGATCATGTCTTCGGTCTGGTACAGCGAACGGGTGAACATCAGTTCCCAGTGCACGGACAGCGATTTGCGCTTGAGCGGCATGACATCCAGTTGCGCCGGGTCGTCGATCAGGGCCAGCTTGCCTTGCGGCCGTAGCACTTGCACCAGTTGCGGCAGGTACGTGTCGGTGTGGGTCAGGCTGATCACGTAGTCCACCGGATCTTGCTCGAGGGCTGCCAGTTGCTCAGCGAGCGCTGCCGAGTGGTCGATGACATGGTGGGCGCCCAGTTCCCTGACCCACTGCTGGGTTTCAGGCCGCGAGGCGGTACCGATCACCGTCAGTTGCGTGAGTTGGCGGGCCAGTTGCACCAGGATCGAGCCAACGCCACCGCCAGCGCCGACGATCAGCAAGCGTTGCCCCTTGCCGCCTTTTTCCTCGACACCCAGCCGGTCGAACAGCAATTCCCAGGCAGTGATGGACGTCAGAGGCAAGGCGGCGGCACTGGCGTAGTCCAGGCTGCGTGGCTTGTGGCCGACGATGCGTTCATCGACCAGGTGCAATTCGCTGTAGCTGCCGGGGCGGTCGATGGCGCCGGCATAGAACACCTCGTCGCCCGCTTGGAACAGCGACACCTCGCTGCCCACCTCGCGCACGACACCGACTGCATCCCAACCCAGAACCTGCGGTTGTTCAGCGTTGCGGCTGGCGCGGACTTTGGTATCGACCGGGTTCACTGCGATGGCCTTGACCTCGACCAGCAGGTCGCGGGGGCCGGGTGTGGGCTGGGGCAGGTCGGTGTCGAACAGGGCATGCGGATCCTGAATAGGCAAACCGGCTTGGGTGTAAACAACGGCCTTCATTGGCGTGACCTCGGTAAAGGGAAGTACTGCAAGGCTAGCTGTATTGGCGGGCTGCAAAAACCAGCGAGACGAGGTAAGACTTTCACTGCTGTGATGAAAATCCGGGGCATTACCTGTATCGGTTTTTGTAAAAGCAATCGGATGGGGCACTTTGTTGTCGTCCAGCAACCGGATGGAGTACAAATGTGCTCCAGTCCTGCCAACGTGATCTTGATAGACTGCGATGACTTGAACGGGCCGCTGGGCCCCTGGAGACAGCGATGATCGAAACCGGCGACGTGGTGCCTGATGCAACCCTTCACGAATACAGCAATGGCGAGGGTGAATGCCCGATCGGCCCGAATGCGTTTTCACTCCATGAGCGCTGCAAGCAGAAAAAGGTAGTGATCTTCGGCTTGCCCGGGGCATTCACCCCCACCTGTTCGGAGCGTCATGTGCCGGGCTATGTGGCGGCGGCTCAGGACTTGGTAGACGCCGGTGTCGACGAGGTGCTTTGTGTTTCGGTCAACGATTCCTTCGTGATGAATGCCTGGGGCAATGCGCTGCAGGTGGGTGGCACGGTCAGCATGATCGGTGACGGCAACGGCACCTTCACCCAGGCCCTGGGTTTGGCCCAGGATCTGTCGGCGCGGGGTATGGGGCTGCGTTCGCAGCGCTATGCCTTGCTGGTCGAAGACCTGGTGGTCAAGCGTGTCGTCGTGGACGCCCCCGGTAAGCTCGAGCTTACGGATGCCCAGGCCATGCTTGCATTCCTGCGACAGGCTTGAACATGGGCCGCTCCCTGTTCATTTCGCTCGATGGGCCAAAAGGAACCGGCAAGACCACCTTGCTGGAGGCCGTCACCCACGCCTTGAGGGCAGACAAGCACAAGGTGGTGCGGCTGTGCGAGCGCAACAACGACCCGGGCCGGGCCGAGACCATGGCGCTGGTCAACCGACTCGTGCGAAACCCCAGCCGAGCACTGGAGCTGGAGGTGTGTGAACGCCTGGCCGACAGCCGTCGCTGGATTTCCCTGAACGTGCTGCCCAAGCAGCCTGCCGACAGCATCATCCTGATCGATCGCTGGTACCCATCGGATGCCGCGTTCCGTCGCCTGATCCCGTTTGCCGAGGTGCTGCGGTTGAACATGGCGCGAGAGGTGCGCGTGCCAGACCTGCATGTGGGGGTGGTCACCGACCCTGAGATTTCATGGGCGAGGGCCGCGGCGCGCACGGCGGGGCTGCGCAGTACGGTGATGTTTAATCTGGCAGAACAGGTGGCCAGTACCGAGGCGTTCGAGCGAGCGGTTGCTGATAATGGGTGGGTGTTGTGCCGGAATGAAGGGACGGTTGAAGAGGCGACGAGGCAGGTGGTTGCGCAGGTTGGTAGGGTGCTTGGTGGGCATTAGGAATGGGTTGGTGTGAGGGGTTGCGATAGGTTTGTCGGGAGATAGGGTTGGGGCTACCGGGGGCCTGGCTGGGGTTTTGTGGTGATGCACAAATCGAGCGCCGCCCCGCGGCGCATCGCGGGCAAGCCCGCTCCTACATTTGTTGCAACGCGCCGTTCCAGTCAGGCCATGGTTGTCTGCCTTGGCGCATGGCTGAAGACAGATGGGGCGTCGGCAGCGCCAGCCGAAAAATTGGGTAATGCCAACAAGGCAGGCAACTATGGCCTCACAGGCCATGGCACGTTGCAACAAATGTAGGAGCGGGCTTGCCCGCGATGCGCCGCGCGGGCGGCGCTCGATCTCATAGGCGCTGTCCATGCCGTGGCGGGCACCTCACGCCCGCACCCCCACCGCCCGTTGCAGCCGCACTACGGCCTCGCGCGCCTGGCTGCCCAGTTCCGCCAGGTCCAGACCAGGGATCGCGTCGTTCTCCACGCTCAGGCGCCCGCCTACCAGCAATGCGCGCAATGTCGGCCGGCCACCGCCCACCACCGGCGCAATGCCTACGTCGTGCAGGCCGAAGTAGCGCGGCTGGTCCAGCCGATACAGCGCCAGGTCCGCTGCCTTGCCCACCTCCAGCGTGCCCAGTGCATCCAGCCCCAGCACCTGCGCGCCACCGGCAGTGCCCCAGCGCACCACGTCTTCCACGCAGGCAACATGCGCACCGCCCTCCTGCTGGCCGCCGGCATAGGCTGGCAAGGCCCGCTCGCCAGCCTTGGCGCGCTGCATCAGCCAGGCGGCGTGGGTTTCGCTGATCATGTCGCAGGCTTCGTTGGAGGCGGCACCGTCTACGCCGATCGAAATCGGCATACCTGCCGCTTCCATGGCGACGATGTCAGCGATGCCACTGCCTAGCCGGCCGTTGCTCTGTGGGCAATGAGCAATGCCAGTGCCGGTAGCGCCCAAAAGCTGGATTTCCTCGCGGCTGAGCTTGACCAGGTGGGCGAACCACACGTCGGCGCCGAGCCACTCGTGCTCCGCGCAGAAAGCCACCGGCGACAGGTTGTGGCGGCGCTGCACGTCGTTCTGGTACTCCACCGTTTCGCTCAGGTGGCTGTGCAGGCGGATACCCAGCCTGCGCGCAGCCCTGGCGGTTTCGCGCAGGTGCTCGGGCGGCATCGAATACGGCGGGCTGGTGGGGGCCATCACTACCCGGCGCCAGGCATCGGCGGCGGGGTCGTGGTAGGTGCGCACCAGCCGCTCGACGTCACTCAGGTATTGACCCAGGGTTTCCGGCCCAGCGCTTGCCGCGCCTTCGGCCTGGCGCACCTGGGTTGCCCCGCCCCGGCACAGCACGAAGCGCAGGCCTAGCCGCTCGGCCTCCTCGAACAGGATCTGTGCGCTGTCAAACGCCATGCCTGGCAGGTACAGGTAATGGTGGTCGGCCACCGTGCTGCAGCCTGAGCGGGCCAGCTCCACCAGGCCGATACGCGCCGCCAGGCGGAAGCTGTGTTCATCGAACAGGCCGCGGTAGCGGTAGGGCACCGCACCCAACCAGGCTCCCAGACTTTGGTCGATACCTGCCGGGATGCCTTTTAGCAGCGACTGGAACAGGTGGTGGTGGGTGTTCACCCACCCCGGGTAGACCACGCAATCGGTGGCGTCGAGCACCTGCTCGCCTGGCAGCGGTTGCAGCGCCCCGAGGGCGGCGATGCGCCCGTGGCTGATGCGGATGTCTGGGCCAGCATGACGCGCAGGCGCGCCCCGCAGCCCGGTGAGAATGGCGCTGGCGTTACGTATCAGCCAGCTGTCGGCATAGTGCTTCATGTACGGCTCCAGGGGCTTAGCCCAGTTCACTTTCGTGCCAGTGGCGCAGGCTCAGGCGTGCCAGCAGGGCCATCAGGCTGAACAGCGCGACGCCGGTGAGGGCGATCAGCACCAGGGCGGCGAACAGCCGCGCAATGTTGAGTTGAAAGCCCGCTTGCAGGATCTGGTACGCAAGCCCCGCACCAGTCCCACCGGTGCCAGCCACGAACTCCGCCACCACCGCGCCGATCAACGCCAGCCCGCTGGCAATCCGCAGGCCGGCGAAAAAGCACGGCAAGGCACTGGGGATGCGCAGGCGCAGCAGCACCTGCCAGCGGCTGGCGCGGTTGAGGCGGAACAGGTTGACTAGCCCGGGGTTGACGCTGCGCAGGCCCAGTACCGTGTTGGCGATGATCGGGAACACCGCGACCAGCGTGGCGCAGATCACCAGCGCCACGGTGGTGTCGCTGCACCAGATGATGATCAGCGGGGCGATCGCCACCACCGGCGTCACCTGCAGCAGAATCGCGTAGGGGAACAGGCTGGCTTCGATCACCCGGCTCTGCACGAACACGAACGCGGCCAGGGTGCCGATGACGACCGCAAGGGCGAACGACAGGAAGGTGATTTTCAGGGTCATCCACAGTGCCCCGAGCAGCATCGGGCCGTCGATGATCAGCGTGCGGCCGATGTCTGCAGGGGAGGGCACCAGGTACACCGGTACCTGCCAGGCGATGCAGGCCAGCTGCCACAGGCCCAGCAGCAAGGTGCCGACAAGCAGTGGCGAGACGATGCGCAGCACGGCGGGGTTACGTAACCAGGGAGCAGGGGTTTGGCTCATTCAGAGGCCCTCAAGCCGGTTCGCCGTTGGCCTGGGCCAGCAGCTGGGACAGGTAAGCGCATTGCGCGATGAACGCCGGGGAGGTGCAGTAGGCCTCGTCGCGTACCTGCGGGCCGTCGATGGCGACATCGGCGATCACACGCCCGGGGCGAGCCCCCATCACCACGACCCGCGAGGAGAGATACACCGCCTCGAAAATGCTGTGGGTGACGAACACCACCGTCAGGTCACGCTCGGCCCAAAGCTGGCGCAGGTCGCTGTCGAGCTTGTTGCGGGTGAACTCGTCGAGCGCGCCAAACGGTTCGTCCATCAGCAGCAGGTTGGGCTCGGTGGCCAATGCCCGGGCAATCGAGGCACGCATCTGCATGCCGCCAGACAATTCACGCGGGTAAACATTGCCGAACGCGCCCAGGCCTACCTGCTCCAGTGCGGCCTGTACCTTGGCCTGGCTGTCGACTTTGGGCACACCCGCCAGGTCCAGCGGCAGGCGCACGTTGTCCTGCACCTTGGCCCACGGCATCAAGGTGGCTTCCTGGAACACCATGGCCAGGTTGCGGCCCACGCTGGCCGCGCGAGGGTCACCGTCGGGGGCATCCTTGCCCCACCAGCGCACGTGGCCGGCGCTGGGCTGTTCGAGGCCGGCGAACATCTTCAGCAAGGTGCTTTTGCCGCAGCCCGAAGGGCCCAGCAACGAAACGAATTCGCCGCGCTGGATCGCCAGCTTGACGCGGCTCAGGGCATGAGTGCCGTTGCCGTAGGTTTTTTCGACCTGGTTGGCGAACAGCGGCGTATCGGCACCCACGGCGTCGGTATTGGGTGGTAGTTGCAACTGGGCGCTGGCTTTGGACAGGGTCTGCATCAACATGGCGCTCTCCCCACGGGCAATGAGCGGTTGCGTATGCCCCGGCGCACCGGGGCGCTGAACAGGCGGTCAGTGGCTGGCGAACACTTCGCTTTCGCCATGGGCTTCGAGCAGGCCCTGCAGTTGCCGGCGGATCACCAGGCCGGGCTTGTCCGAAGGCATGTGCAGCTCGACGCGCCGGCGGGTATCGACGCAGGCGTCCGGGTCGGTGGCCTCGAGGATGTCGCGGTCTTCGGCGGTGATCGCGGCGTCCCAGTCGATCAGCGCCTGGGTTGAGCACTGTGCTTCGCTGTCGTTGCGGTACAGCCACTGCACCAGCATCAGCCGGCCGTCATCGATCGGCGTGGCGCAG
Organism: Pseudomonas sp. LFS044; assembly: GCF_047978245.1. Taxonomy (NCBI): domain Bacteria; kingdom Pseudomonadati; phylum Pseudomonadota; class Gammaproteobacteria; order Pseudomonadales; family Pseudomonadaceae; genus Pseudomonas; species Pseudomonas sp. LFS044. Next base: position 80,548 of record NZ_JBFPFX010000010.1, on the reverse strand, counting down.
TTGTAGATGATGTGGTGGATGCCGCTGTCCGGGTACATGCAGCCAAAACGCCGGGAGAACGGCAGGTAGTAGCGGTTGACCAGGTGGCGCTCGGTGATCGGCGCACGGGTGCCGGTGATGGCGAAGCTTTCTTCGGGGTTGCGCACTGGCACGCGGGTTTCAGCTTCGAAGCCGTAATCGGTTTCGCGAAATTCGTAGCGGGCCGGTTGCGGCTGGTCGAACAGGCCGAAGTTGGCCTTGTGCACAAAAGAAAAATGCGAGTTGTCGAAGGCGTTTTCCATGACCCGCAGGGGGCTGGTTTTCCACTCTTCATAGAACTGGAAGATACGCCGGTAGCCGGGTGCGCCGTCTTCGGGGAACTCGGGAATCGGCTGCAGCGGATCGTCCAGGGCCACCCAGGCATAGCCGTATTTTTCCTGGCAGTGATAGGCCTTGACCGCCGCGCGGGGCGGGATGGCGCCCGTGGGGTTCTGCGGGATCCTCACGCAGGTGCCGCTGCAGTCGTATTCCCAGCCATGGTAGCCGCAGGCGATATTGCCGTCTTCGCTGACAAAGCCTTTGGACAGTTTGGCGGTGCGGTGGCAGCAACGGTCGCGCATCGCTACCGGGGTGCCATTCGGGTGCTTCCACAGCACCAGAGCTTCACCGAGCAAGGTGAACGGTTTTGGCCCGTCGTCCAGGGCGGTCATGGGCAGCAGGGCGTACCAGAAGCGGCGCAATACAGGTTGTTTGGTGACCAACATGATCCAGTTTCCTCACGGCGTTGAATGTTGTTATGGGGTTCAGCGGCTGGCGGCCTGGACGTTGCCGGGCAGCACCTTGAGGCCTTGCACGAAGCGGGTGGTGTAGGCCTTCTGCCAAGGGGCGGCGGCACCCAGCAGGCCGGCCTCGACCATGAAGTCGCGCGTGGCTTGCCAGCGGGCGTCGTTCATCGTGCCGATGCCCTGGGTGGCTGCCTCGCCACCGGTCACCAGTTGGTATTGCTTGAGGGTCGAGACGCCCCAGGCCAGCAGCTCATCGCTCATGTTGGGGTTGTCGCGCTTGATCAGCGCGTTGCCTGCGGCGGGGTTTTCCAGGTAGCGCTTCCAGCCTTCGAGTGAGGCGCGGACAAACCCTGCAACGCGCTCCGGGTGCTGCTCGATGACGTCCTGGCGGGTAACCAGCGTAGAGCCGTAGGGCGGGTAGCCGGCATCGGCGAACAGGAAGAAATTGGGTTTCTGGCCTGCCTTGATGGCCTGGAACAGTTCGGAGCTGGCATAGGCCTGCTGGGTGGTGTCAGCGCTAGCCAGGAACGGCTGCAGGTTGAAGGTGTAGGGCCGCGCCTGATTGTCCTCGAGCTGGTACTTGCCCTTGAGCCAAGGCCACCAGGTTTGCTGGCCGGACGTGGACACCAGCACTTGCTTGTTTTTCAGGCCGTCCAGGGCGGCGACGTCGGCGTGGGTCATCAAGCCCTGCGGGTCACCCTGGAACGGTGCGGCTACCGCCACTACCGGCAGCCCTTGCTCCACGCTCTTGAGGACCTGCAGGTCGTAGTTGACGATGAAGTCAGCCTGCTTGCTCACCAGCAGTTGCATGCCATTGACCTGCGGGCCGCCCATGCGGATGGTGACATCCAGGCCTTCCCGGGCGTACAACCCGTCGGCCACGGCCTGGTAGAAACCGCCTTGTTCGGCCTGGGCGTACCAGGAGGTGAGCAACACGACCTTGTCGTTGGCCATCGCCACCGGGGCACTGCCGACCATTGCGGGGAGCACCGCCGCTGCCAGCAGCGAGCGAAGCGGGTGAGTCAAAGCAAAGCGGTTTTTCATGATTGTTCTCCACCTCGATTCGAAATCCGCCGGGGTGCTCAGGAGCACGCCGGCAACAGGACCGAGCGGGGAGAACGGGGCACACGAGTCAGCGCATTGCACGCAGGATCACGGCCGACACTTCTCTCTTGCCCAGGGCCATCAGGCCGCGTGCAAACATCCGCTCGGATGTACGCCCCATCGGAGGCGCAAGAGCAATGCCCCATGCCATGCCTGGCACTGACCGCTTCTACTCGAGGGTGGACAAAGCCAGAAGCGTGCCAATTTCTCAATGTCGCCTACGCCGCGCCTGCGTTCGTATGGCGAGGGCAGGTCGTGAACCGAGAAGGTGCAAGGCAGCGATGGCCAGCGCTATCAAAGTGCGCAATATGGCTGCTTATCGGTATTCATTGGGTTGGCATATTGGCCACAATTCCCAGCCAAGACTGTATTCGATCACTTGGCACGCGCCCTGCTAAGGCTAAGCCGAGTAGAAGCGGTCAGTGCCTGAAATGGCATGGGACATTGCTCTGGCGGCCTCGCGCCGCACACCCGGCAAGGGTGGCGCCACAGTTTGCACTGTGGCCAGAGGAGAGGTCCGTCCGCTGCGTCCCTTGCCGGTGAACCTCACCGACCTCGACCCAAGGGATGCACATGAAACTCGACCCTCTTGCCTGGCTATGCCACAGCTTCCTGCCACTCTGCGCCTTGGCCAGCGCCAGCGCGCAGGCCGGCCCGTTGATGTGGAGCGACAACAGCCTCAGCTACCTGTATGGCCATAACTACAAAGTCGATGGCACCGGCAACGACATTCAGCAGACCATCACCTTCGAGCATGCCAGCGGCTGGACCTGGGGCGACGTGTTCCTGTTCGTCGACAACAAATGGTCGAACGGGTTGTCCGGCAATGACGGGCATACCTACTACGGTGAATTCTCCCCGCGCTTGTCGCTGGGCAAGGTCAGCGGGCAGAACCTGCGCTATGGCATCGTCAAGGATGTATTGGTCGCTGCCACCTACGAGCGCGGTGAGGGGCGCAATCGCAAGTACCTCCTGGGCCCTGCCGTGGACCTGCTGATCCCGGGCTTCGACCGCTTTTCGCTCAACACCTACTACCGCAAGCCCGACGGCATCACCGGCAAGGCATCGGGGCAATGGCAGATAAACCCGACCTGGGCGATGACCCTGCCGCTGGGAAGGTCGGACATTCTGTTCGACGGTTACCTGGAGTGGTATGTGAATGATGTCGGGCGCAAGGGCACGTCCAACTATGTGGCGAAGAGTTTTCACTTCAACCCGCAAATCAAATACGACGTGGGCAAGGCGCTGGGCCATACCCCGAAGCGGCTTTACGCGGGGGTCGAGTGGGATTACTGGTCGGACAAGTATGGGATCGAGGACAGCCACGGGTTCCCGACCGATCAGAATGCGCTGAGCCTGTTGCTCAAGGCGCATTTTTGAGTAGTGTTCGATTATCGGGCACTAGGCGCATTCGAGCACTAAACCTTCTGCGAGCCATGCCGAACGTAATGGGCAGTACATTCCATTGCCACTCGGATGCGTCGCCATGCCCCTGCGCCACCTCAACATCGCCACCCGCTCTTACCTGAGTTTCAGCCTGATCGCCGCCCTTGTGGTGGTGCTCGGGCTGTTTTCCATCGACAAGATCTCCAGCATGCGCGAAGCCGTGGTGTACACCGAGCAGGTGACCAACGTCGGCACCCGCTACCTGGGTGAAGTTCGCAGCCATACGCTGGGCTTGCGGGTCATCACCCTGCGCATGGCCATTGCCCGCGAGCCTGCCCAGCTGGCCCCGACCCTGGCGCGCCTGGAGGTACTCAAGGGCTTGCTGGACAACGGCGTCAAAGGCTATGGCGCAGTGATGCCGGCGGCAGGCAAGCCGGTGTTTGCCGAGATGCAGCAGCTGATCGGGCAGTACCACGTGCTGCTCGACCAATACAAAAGGTTGTCCGAGCAGAACCAAGTGCCGCAGATGCAGGCCATGCTCAGCGGCGCCATGCAGGACATCTCCAACCGCATTGGCGAACTCTACGACAACCTGGTCAAGCTCAGCAGCGACGCCGCCGAACAGTACACGGCCAAGGCCCGCGACGATTACCAGCGCGCCCTGTACCTGACCTTCGGCGTCATCGGCCTGGTGTTGGTGCTGACCATTGCCCTTGCCTGGCTGTTGACCCGCAGCATCGTCAGCCCGCTGCGCGAAGCCATCGGCGTGGCCCAGAACATTGCAGGCGGCGATCTTTCCCACCCCGTGCACGCCAGCGGCCGTGACGAGGCCACCCAGCTGATGCACGCCTTGGCGGCCATGCAGGCCAGCCTGAAAGATGCCCTGCGCCTGATCGGCGACTCCTCGCACCAGCTGGCGGCGGCCAGCGAACAGATGTCGGCGATTACCCAGCAAACCTCCCGCGACCTCAATCGGCAAAGCGACGAAATCCAGCAGGCTGCCACTGCGGTAACCGAGATGAGCGTCGCGGTGGAGGAGGTGGCGCGCAACACCGTCAGCACCTCCGAAGTCTCCAGTCAGTCGGAAGACGCGGCACGTCGCGGTCGTGAGCGGGTGGGTGAGGCGATCAGCTCGATCAGCAAGATGAGTGACGATGTGCATGAGGCGTCGCGGCAGATCGAAGCGCTGTCGGTGCAGTCCCAGCAGGTCGGCAAGGTGCTCGACGTGATTGGCGCGATTGCCGGGCAGACCAACTTGCTGGCGCTCAATGCCGCGATCGAGGCGGCGAGGGCGGGTGAGGCCGGGCGCGGTTTTGCCGTGGTGGCGGATGAAGTGCGGGCACTGGCAGCCCGCACCCAGAGCTCGACGCTGGAGATCGAGGAAATGGTCAATGCCATCCGCAGCGGCACGGCGCGGGTCGTGCAGTCGATGCAGAGCAACAGCCAGCAGGTGGGACATACCTTGCAGGTGGCCGAGCTGGCCGGGCAGGCACTGGATGAGATCAGCAACGGCGCCAGCGCGATCCATGAGCGCAACCTGGTGGTGGCCAGTGCCACTGAAGAACAGGCCCAGGTGGCCCGGGAAGTGGACCGCAACCTGCTGAACATCAGGGACCTGGCGGTGCAAACCTCGGAGGGTGCGGACCAGATCAGTGCGGCGAGCCAGGAACTGGCCAGCTTGTCGATTGGCTTGAACGGGATGATGAAGCGGTTTCAGCTCTGAGCCGCACGCGGCTCAGGCGTGTTGCACCACCTGCGCAATCGGCTGTCATATGCGACCATACAGGCAGTGCAACGAAGAGATGAATCATGGATCGCGAGAGCCTGGGTACTTCCAGCCATACCAGCACGTCTGCGGCGCAGGATCAGGAAAAGGCTTTTCCCACCAATGCCGCCGAGCGATTGCAACTGGCCCTGGACGCCGGCGCCATCATCGGCACCTGGGTGTGGGACATTCCCGATAACCGCGTGACGGCGGACGAACGTTTCTCCCGTTCCTTCGGGCTGCCCGCGGACCGGTGCATGGCAGGGATAGCGATCGAGGAGGCTTTTGCATCCATTCACCCAGACGACCGCGAGGGCGTCTGGGCGGACATCCAGGGCGCCATGGACCGGGGCGGGGCGTTCCGCTGCGAATACCGGGTGCGCCAGGAGGACGGCTGTTATCGCTGGATCGAGGCCAACGGCCGCGCGGAGCTGAACAGCGAAGGCGTGGCGGTGCGCTTCCCGGGCGTGCTGATGGACATCGAATCGCGCCGCTCGGCCGAGGCCGAACGCGACCGGATGTCAGCGTTGCTGCGTACCTTCACCGCTGCGGTACCCGGTGTGGTCTACGCCAAGGACCTTGAGGGGCGCATGCTGGTGGCCAACGACGGCGCCACTCGGCTGATCGGCAAGCCGCCGCAGTTCTATCTGGGCAAGACCGATGTGGAGTTTCTGGAAGACAAGGCCCAGGCCCGCCAGGTGATGGAGACCGATCAGCGCATCATGCGCGGTGGTGTCGCGGAGCAAGTGGAAGAACGGGTGGACATGCCGGATGGCTCGGCAACCTACTGGCTCTCGATCAAGGCCCCACTGCTGAGCGATACGGGGGAGGTGATCGGGCTGATCGGCTCCTCCATCGACGTGACGGCGCGCAAAAGCGCCGAAGCGAAACTGCTGGAGCTGAACCGCACCCTGGAGGCACGGGTCGAGCAGGCGGTTGCTGAACGCGAAGCGGCCCAGGCGGCGCTGCGTCAGTCACAGAAGATGGAAGCGGTCGGCCAGCTGACCGGGGGCATCGCTCATGATTTCAATAATCTGCTGGCGGGGATCACCGGCAGCCTGGACCTGATCCAGATCCGCCTGAAACAAGGCCGTGTCGCCGACGTGGAACGTTATCTGTCGGTGGCGCATGGCGCAGCGCAGCGGGCGGCCTCACTGACCCACAGGCTGCTGGCGTTCTCGCGCCGGCAGACGTTATTGCCGGTGCAAACGGACGTGAACCGTTTGATCAGCGATATGGAAGAGTTGATCCGCCGTACCGTTGGCCCGTCGATCAACCTGCGGGTGGCATTGCAGGCGCAATCGAGCATCTGCCTGGTGGACCCTGCACAAGTTGAAAATGCATTGCTGAACCTGTGCATCAACGCGCGTGACGCAGGGGGCGTCGACATTGCCATCAGTACCTGCAACCAAGTGCTCGAGCAGGGGCCGGACCTGGACCCTGAACTTGCACCGGGCACCTTCCTGACCATCTGCGTAGCCGACAATGGCATTGGCATGAATGCCGATACGCTGTCCAAGGCATTCGAGCCCTTTTTCACCACAAAGCCTGTCGGCGCGGGCACCGGGCTGGGCTTGTCGATGGTGTACGGGTTCGCCAAGCAGTCGGGTGGGCAGGTGAAGATCGCCTCGCAAGAGGGGGTTGGTACACGGGTCTACCTGCAGCTACCTGGCCACGCCGCACAGGTCGAGCGCGAGGAACGTTCGAGACCACCTGTGCAGGCGCCGTCAGCCTCGCCAGGGGAAACGGTGCTGGTCGTCGATGACGAGCCGTCCGTGCGCATGTTCGTGAGCGAAACGCTTGGCAGCTGCGGGTACGTGGTCATCGAGGCCGCTGATAGCCTCGCCGGCCTGCAACTGCTGCGGTCGGACACCCGTATCGACCTGCTGGTGACGGACATCGGCTTGCCGGGCGGCATCGACGGTCGGCAGATGGCCGAGACCGCGCGTTTGTCCCGGCCAGGTTTGCCGGTCCTGTTCATGACCGGCTACGTGCAGCCGCATATTCTTGAAGGGGCTGCGCTGGAAGCCAACACTGCTGTACTGACCAAACCCTTTGCGCTCGAAACGCTGACGCTGAACGTCAGTAACCTGTTGCGGCAACCACGCTTGGGACACCCATCATGCGCAGATTGATGCCTTTACTCGCAACCTTGGCGGTTGCGGGTTGCCAGGCCCCCATGCCAACCGCCAATCCACAGATGGCCTGGGTCGATTTCTCGGTGCCATTTCCCAATGACCGCGTGCTGATGGCTGAGCGTCTGGATAAACAACGCCTGAGCGACGGGCGCTTCTTTCAGGTAAGCCCGGGGAGCCATGAGCTGATCGTCAGGTTCGACTACGAGGTGGGCGGCGGCGGAGGGATGAGCATGATGGGCGGTACCACCGTTCGCCAGTGCTACCTGACGATCCCGTACGGGCATTTCAAAGCGGGCGAACGTTATGTGCTGGAAGCGCGCTCCATGGCGCTGACCCCAGAGGCACGCCTGTACGATGCCAAGGGCCAGATAGTTGCAGAGGTCAGCGAGTTCTATTGCCTGATCTGAGGGGCGGTGAGCGCTGGTTACTGGCGCGAGCGTTGGTACCGCGTCACCGCGATCTGCACGGCGGCGGCCACCACGCACAGCACGCCGATTTTCCAACTGCCCTGAACCTCGTAATGCTCGGCTATTTTGCCAGCGATGATCACGCTGACGAAGATGGCAACAGGCAGGATCAATTTATTCATCAAGGCTTCCAGCGGTAACAGTGGTAGGTAGCGTAGCCAGCAGAAACAGCGCTCAACTGCCAGCACCCTCGTCTGGTCGGGCGAGTCGCTCATGAATGAACTCGACGGCTACGCGGATTTTTGGGATCGAGTATCGAGCCTGCAGGTAAAGCATGAAAATGCCGACCTGATCGCTCCGGGTAACGGATAAGTGCTGCTCGAGCGCCACCGCCACCAACTCACCCCGCGCAAGGTAACCTTTCAAGCTCCATTCTGGTAGCAGAACCATGCCCCGATGCCGGCAAGCTAGCGCCAGGAGGCTGGCGCCGTCGTTGCTGATGAACGCCGGTATGACAGCGGGGTTGATCCAGTGGCTGCCATCGAAGCCAACCCATTTGAGCACGTTGCTCGGGCCGCGATACAGCAGCGCCGAATGGCCGGCCAAATCCGCCAGGGATTTCGGTACGCCACGGGTCGCTAGATAACGGGGCGATGCTGCCAGGACGAAACGGTTCGGGTCGAGCCGACGCGCGACTACGCGGTTTTCAGGCTGCGTGCCGCCACGGATGGTGATATCGAACTGGTCGCCGCCCAGGTCGACCAATTCGTCGCTCAAATGCACGTCGAGGAGGATGTCCGGGTACTGCTCACTGAAGGCCTGCAGTACCGGCATCAGCATGACCCTGCCGTAACCCGCCATACAGCTGATGCGCAGGGTGCCGCCTGGTTTGTTGCCGCGCTCGCGCACATGCTCTTCTGCGGCGGTGAGCTGGGCCATGCCTACACGCACCTGCTCCAGGTAGCGTTCACCCGCTTCAGTGAGCCGGACCGTGCGGGTGGTCCTGTGCAGCAGCTGCGCGCCGAGGGCGGCTTCAAGCTCGGACACCCTGCGGGAGATCGATGAGGCTGGCACGTCGAAAGCCTTCGCAGCCTCGGTGAAGCTAAGGGTTTCGGCCACTTTGAGGAAGTAATTCAGGGCACGCAGTTTGTCCATCACATCACACTCGGGGCACTATTGCCTTAAAGACAAAACATATTACCTATTATGACGATTTCGGGCTGGAGGATTTTTTCCTAGTCTTGCGGCACCCTGAATGCGAGGAACCGACCCATGCCAGCCAAACTCCAGGCCCGATACACTGAACGTGGCCCCGTACCTGAAGCCGTTATCGAAGCCGTACCGTTTGAAGTGCCTGACCTGCAACCGGGGCAAGTACTGCTTGAAGTGATGGCAGCGCCTATCAACCCAAGTGATGTGCTGACGCTCACTGGCCAGTACGGCTCCCTGCCGCCACTGCCTGCCGTGGGCGGGAATGAAGGTGTCGGCCGGGTGATCGAACGCGGGCCCGGGGCCGACCCTATCGCGGTCGGCCAGGTGGTGCTGTTGCCCATAGGCTCCGGCACCTGGGCGACCCACCTGGTCGCGGATGCCGCGCGTTTGATTGCGTTACCGGATGTGGCCGATTACGCCCAGCTGTCCATGCTCGCCGTCAACCCACCGACTGCAGCGCTGTTGTTGAGTGATTTTGTGCAATTGCAGCCAGGGGACTGGATCATCCAGAACGCCGCAAACTCGGCTGTAGGCAGTTATGTGGTCCAGTTGGCGGCCTTGCGCGGGGTTCGAACTGTAAACGTGGTACGGCGGGAGTCAGCAGTGGCAGGCGTCGCTGCGCTGGGTGGCGATGTTGTGCTGGTGGATGGCGACGATCTGGCCGCCCGGGTGAAAGCGGCGACCGAAGGCGCAGCTATCAAGCTGGCGATTGATGCCGTGGGCGGCGCATCTACCCGGTACCTGGCAGCCACGCTGGCTGAAAGCGGTACCGTCGTGACGTACGGCGCGCTGAGCGGGGCGCCGTCCGAGCTGTCGGCCCGAGACCTGGTATTCAATGATGTGACTGCCAAAGGCTTTTGGCTGGCTCGATGGTTCCGCACCACCAGCCCGGCGCAACAGGCCAAGCTTTTTGCCGAACTGGCTGGTTTGGTAGCCGCAGGAAAGCTCAGTGCGCCCATCGAAGCGACCTATGATCTGAGCCAGGTCAAGGCGGCGGTCGCTGCCGCAGCCAAGGGCGAGCGGGGCGGCAAGATTCTGCTCGTGCCGAACCCCTCCTGAGGCAGCACCTGGCCTTGCGACAGCGGCAGGGCCAGGCCCCCGTGGCTGGCGTCAAAGTGCCTTGAGCAGCCGCTGCAACTCGCCGTGCTCCCAGGTACTCATCAGCTCGATCGGGTCGGTGCCGAATTTCTGGTCTGAGCCCAGGACATAGGCCCTGCCGTCTGGTGCGTAACAGCTGGCGCAGTAACCCAGGGCGTCGCCGTCGTTGCAGAAGGTGAGCACCCAACCTTCTACCTCCACCGTCATCAAGCCGGGCTGGACCTGCGCCCAGCTTTGCTCGCCAAGGCGGCGCATGGTGCGAATACCCAGCGCGATATCACGCAGCAGCTGGTAGGTTTCACGGGGGGTCAAGGCATTGGAGGACAAAATCGATTTCCGGGCGATTGCATGGCGCGAGGCAGGGTACATGACTGCGCTGCCAACAGCCATGCACAGTGCGCGCTTCAGTTGAGCGTCGAGCAATCATCCGTCACTACCCGGTTACGCCCGTTCTGTTTGGCCAAGTACAAACGCTGGTCGGCGCGCTTGAGGATTGCCGGTGCGTCAGGCGTGGCTGGGTCTCGGCAGGCCACCCCGATGGAAATGGTCACCGTGCCGATCTGAGCTATCGAGGTAGCGCTGAGCGTCGTGCGGATGCGCTCGGCCACCTCGTAGGCCGTGCTCAGCGCAGTGTTCGGCAGCAGCAGGCAGAACTCTTCGCCACCGGCCCTGCACGCCAGGTCCCCGGCCCGGGTGCAGTCACGTATCACTTGGGCGACCTTTTGCAACGCCAGGTCACCTGAATCATGGCCGAAGGTGTCGTTTACCCGCTTGAAGTGGTCGATGTCCAACGCCAGTACCGAATAGGCCTGTTGAGTCGAGTCGAGCGCCTGGAGTGCCGCGTTCATCGCGCGGCGATTGGCAAGGCCGGTCAATGGATCTGTGTCGGCTGCTGCGTTCAAGGTGCCGATCTTCTGTTGCAGCTGTTGCGACTGCAGGACCAACGCCTGGCGGATCGCCGCTGCCTCGGCGTACCAGGCATTGATCGCGGACAGTTCCGCCGTGGCGTTGGGTGTCGAAAGGTCGATGGCATGGCCGGCCAGTGCCCGCAAGGGCCGGGTGATCAGCATCACACCGAGCAGGATCAGTACCAGCCCAATCACGCCGGCCGGGATAATCCTGACCAGCATGTCGCGCATCAGCTTGCCCAGTGGCGCCAGCGCCTGTTCCCGGGGTTGCTGGACGACCACGGCCCAGTTGGAGCCCTGCACGTGGGCAAAGCCTGCGAGCATGGGCACGCCCTGATAATTGACCGTCTCCAGTGTGCCGCTGTCACCGAGCAAGGCCTTGTCCACCGTCTGGCTCCAGCCGAGCACTTCACCGATGCGCTGCTGGTCGGGGTGGTAGAGCAACCGGCGGTTGCCGTCGGCGACGAAGGCGAAGGCGCCTTCCAGGTGATGTTCGCCAATCAGCGAATGCATCACGCCGTGCTGTTGCAGGAACACCGAGCCTCCGACCAGCCCGAGATACTGGCCTGTGGGGCTGAAGATCGGCTGAGAGACAAAAACGATCAGCTTGCCGCTGGTTGAGGTAAAAGCCTGGCTGACCAAGGGGCGACGCAGTTCGAGCGCTTCGTGCAGTTCGGCGGAGCTGACGCTCGAACCGATCGGCACCGCAGGCGGGTAAGCCTGCACTACCTTGCCAGCAGGGTCGGTGATCAGCACGGTGTTCAACTCCGAGTCCTGCGCCTGCAGGCGACGCGCTTCTTCCTCGAGCAACGCTTGATTGGCGAAGCCATCTCCAAGGCGCTGGCTGCTGTACTTCAGGCGTTCATTCACCGAGTACAGAAACTGATCGATGCTCGAGGCGACCTTGAAGGCGTAGGCACGGTTGGCCTCCAGCGCCGAGTGCACCAACGCGTCGCGCTGCACACCGTAGGCGGTGATCAAGCTGTTGCACAGGGTGGCCAGCACGGCGAGCAGGACAAAGCCAAGAACCAGGCCACGCAGGCCGATACGCGATGACAGCACTTTGCCCATGAGTACGCCTCATCCCTCGATAGCTGGAAAGTTTGGCACAAGCGTAGACGGGGATTGCTGGGCAGGCGGTTGGGCGGTGTGTACGCCAGCGTGACCGCTAACGGTTGCGAGCTGTGCTCAGCGCTGGAGACCAGACGCCATGGCCGCAACGCTCACATGCAGCCGTGCCTTGCGCCTCTTGGTAGGTCGGAAAACCGCAGCTGACGCAGCAGTAGAGGCCGGCAGAGGGCGGGGAGGTGTATTCCGGGCGATGTTCGAAAGGCAGCACTGACAGCCCTGGCTTGGTGTCCTCGGGCTCATAGAAATACAAGCTGAGCTCGCCATCGGTTTCCAACAGGCCCAAACGTACTTGCCCCAGATGCTCTACACCGCGTTGGCGCAGCTCCATGAACAGCTCATTGGCGGAAATATTCAGATTGCGCAGGGAATGAACCTCGTACATTCCACCTTTCACCACGGTGATGGGCAACCCATCAATCCAGGCTTCGCAGGTCTTGCTGCGCTTCATGAGGTGGACCGTCCCCCGATACAGCAGCAGCAGGGTCAGGAACACCAACGCGACGGGCAGCAGCGGAACATCCTCGTAGAACGTCACATCGCCGGCAGCGGAGCCGAGTGTGAGAATAACGACCAGCTCGAAGCGGGAGAGCTGTTTGATCCCGCGTCGGCCACTGAACTTGAGGAAGAAGAAGACGGCAGCAAAGGCTGCGAAGACCCTGAGGGCGACCTCCAGAAGAAAGGTCAAGGGCAGGTCGCCCAGCAGCATGCGTTGAAGATCGAACGAGACCATGCGTTTTTCCTGTTTTGCTGGCCAGTGGGTCAAGGCGACGTAGGGCTCGTGGCCCAGCAGCACGCAGCCCACTTCCAAGCTGCGTCGCTGCTGCGGCTAAACTGATGCCTTATTTCCCCAAGACTTCGTCCAACGCCTGCTCGAGGGTGCTGACCGTGCGCTCGATATTGTGCAGTTTTTCGAGCCCGAACAAACCGATGCGAAAGGTCTGGAAATCAGCAGGCTCGTCGCATTGCAACGGTACCCCGGCAGCGATCTGCAGGCCGTGGTCGGCAAATCTCTTGCCGGTCTTGATGCCTGCATCATCGGTGTAGCTCACCACTACGCCAGGCGCCTGAAAATCGGCAGCCGCCACGCTTCTGATGCCTTTGCCGGCCAGCATGGCGCGCACCCGATCGCCCAGCGCCTGTTGCTCGCTGCGGACCTTGTCGAAACCGTAGGCTTGCATCTCCTTCATCACATCATTGAAGCGCGCGAGCGAGTCGCTGGGCATGGTTGCGTGGTAGGCATGGCCGCCCTGTTCGTAGGCTTGCATGATCTGGAGCCACTTTTTCAGGTCGCAGGCAAAGCTGCTGCTGTGTGTCTGCTCGATACGCTCGAGGGCCAGCGCGCTGAACATCACCAGGGCACAGCAAGGGGAGGCGCTCCAGCCTTTCTGCGGTGCGCTGATCAGCAGGTCCACGGCGCATTTGTGCATATCGACCCAGACTGTGCCGGAGGCGATGCAGTCCAGCACGAACAAGCCACCCACCGCATGCACGGCGTCGCCGACGGCCCGCAAGTAGTCGTCGGGCAGAATAATCCCTGACGAAGTTTCAACGTGGGGGGCGAACACGATCTGCGGCTTGTGCGCCTTGATGGCTGCCACAACTTCGTCAAGAGGGGGTGGGGCATACGCTGCCTGGCGACCCGAGTCGATCGGCCGGGCTTTGAGCACCGTGGTGGCCGCCGGAATGTTGCCCATCTCAAGGATCTGGCTCCAGCGGTAACTGAACCAGCCGTTGCGTATCACCAGGCATTGCTGGCCCGTGGCAAACTGCCGGGCCACTGCCTCCATGCCGAATGTGCCGCTGCCTGGCACCACCGCAACAGCCTGGGCGCTGTACACCTGTTTCAGGGTGCTGGATATGTTCTTCATCACGCCTTGAAATGCCTGGGACATGTGATTGAGCGAGCGGTCGGTGTAGACCACCGAGTACTCGATCAGCCCCTCAGGATCGATGCTGGGGTAAATCGTTGACATGGATAACTCCTTTACATGGATGTCAGTGGTATCGACCCTGCGCCAGGGTTGTACAACACTTGTGTATCGCCGTCAGTGTAGGAGCTGGCTTGCCTGCGATCGGCTGCGAAGCAGTCGTAAAATCGGTATCTGCGTAGTGCCAGACAGGATGCGGATTCAGGATTTACGACTGCTTCGCAGCCGATCGCAGGCAAGCCAGCTCCTACAGACAACGCACTATCATCATAGCGGGCCAATCGGCGCCCCGGACGGCTGTAGAACATGCCGCTGTGGCCAGTCACCGTCACGAAAGTGTGCGTTTATCGGACGCGGCGTTGGCGGTCAGTTTTGGATCCCAAGTTTTTTCCTGAGTGCCGTAAACATTGAGCCTCAAGCCACAGAAGCCCCGGGGCTAGCTGATTTATCCACGAAAAACCACTCACCTTAAGTCGCAGATAAATGCACTAAACCGCTCTAGAAAGGGCGTTTCAACGCCGTTAAAAATTAACTACACATTTAGTAACATGTGCTAGGGTGGCGCCGCCTTGCAGGGGGGCACTGTGCCATCCCTCTTGGGCAGCTCTCCATTCATTGGTACTTCCCATGCTTAGTAGACGAGAATTCTTTGTCTCCAGCGGCGCTGGCATGATGCTGCTGACGCTGGGCGCACCCACACTTCTGCCCAAGGCCCTGGCGGCCGGTGGCGCACTCGAAGTCCCTGTTGCCCCGGCCCCATTCATCGCTCTCGCAGACCAGCTCTGCGGCCAGATCGGTGTCGATCGCGAGCTGATCAACCTGGTTCACCACAAACTACAGTCGACGCTCCCAGGCCTGGACACGCTGGTCGAGCAGTTGCTGGCAACGCTACCGGAACTGTCGGCGCCCAACACCCCGGCCGAGCGCCTGCAACGACTGGCCAGCAAAGACCCGGCCCTGAAGAACCTGTTCCTGCGCATGAATACCGCGCTGTACCTGGGCACCGTCGAGGATGCCGAAGGGGCACGCGAGTGCGTGGCGTTCGAGAGCGTGGCGGCGTACCAGGCCGTGTCCGATTTCGTCGAGCCCCCGAGCTACTGCACCGGAAGCCCTAACTTCTGGGTCAATCCTCCTGCCTACGCCCTGCAAAAAGATGCCGAACGCCATGCCTGATTCGAATTCCACCCCCATGTCGGCCGACGTGGTCATCATTGGCGCCGGTGCCGCTGGCGGCGCCGCTGCCGTAAAGCTGCTGCGCAAGGGCCTGTCGGTGCTGATGCTCGAGGCCGGCGCACCGCTGGACCAAGGCATGCTGGTGTCCAACTACCGCAATGGCGCGTACAAGAACAACCACATGGCGCCGTACCCGATGATGCCATGGGCGCCACACCCGAACTTCGTCCCCCACGACAACGGCTACCTGATCCAGAAGGGCCCGGCACCCTATACCGCGCAGTACATCCGCGGCGTCGGTGGCACCACCTGGCACTGGGCCGGCCAAGCCTGGCGGCTGATCCCCAACGACTTCCGCATGCAGTCCCTGTATGGCCAATCGGTGGACTGGCCGATCAGCTACGACGAGCTCGAACCCTACTACTGCGAAGCAGAGGTCGAGATGGGCGTGTCCGGCGGCGGTGCGCTGGCCGGTGACTACGGCTCGCCGCGCTCGATGCCATACCCCATGGACGTGCTGCCGCTGCCCTACGCCTTCGAGCGCCTGCGCCAGCGCTACCAATCGGTTGGCCTGGAGCTGCTGCCTGGCCCCCAGGCGCGCAACAGCACTGCCTACGACGATCGCCCGGCGTGCTGCGGCAACAACAACTGCATGCCCATTTGCCCGATTGGTGCCCAGTACAACGGCAGCATGTCGGTGCGCCGCGCCCAGGGCCTGGGGCTGAACCTGATCAGCAACGCGGTGGTGTTCAAGCTCGAGACCGGGGAGGGCAACCGCATCGTCGCCGCCCACTTCATCGACCAGAACAAGGAGATTCATCGGGTCACCGGCAAGCACTTCATGCTCACCGCCAACGCCATGGAAAGCGTGAAGATCCTGTTGATGTCCAAGGACGAGCGCAACCCCAACGGCGTGGCCAACGCCACCGACCAGGTTGGCCGCCGCCTGATGGATCACCCGGCCAGTGCCGTGGAGTACCTGGCCGGCGAACCCCTGTACGTGGGGCGTGGGCCGATGTGCCCGGGCAGCATCAACAACACCCGTGACGGCGCGTTTCGCAGCGAGCGTTCGGCCTTGCGCATCGACGTGCACAACGACAACCCGACCCGTTACCTGACCGAGAAGTACGTGGCCCAGGGTTACTACGGCAACGAACTGAACGACAAGATCAAGCGCGACGCAGAACGCTTCGTGCTGCTCAAATCGATGTTCGAGATGCTGCCGGACCCGGAAAACCGCATCGTTCTCAGCGACCAGAAGGACGCCTGGGGCATCCCCAAGATGGAGGTCCACTACCGCTTCCCCGAGTACGTGCACCGTGGCTACGACGTTTGCCGCGAGCATTTTGCCGACTGCGTGAAGGCCTCTGGCGGCACCGAGGTGAAGTTCTCCGAGCGCGGCCAGTACACCAACAGCCAGCACATCACCGGCACCTTGAGCATGGGTAGCGACCCGCACACCTCGGTGTGCAACAAGCTGGCCCAGGCCCACGACCACGAGAACCTGTACTTCGGCGGAACCGGCGTGATGCCCACCGCCGCGCTGGTCAACTCGACGCTGACCGGGGTGGCGCTGTCGCTGCTGGCCGCCGACAGCATCATCAAGGCTTCGGTGTGAGGACCTACGCATGCTGATGAAAACAGGAACGATCAAAGCGCGCGCACGCCGGCGGGCGCTGGCCTGGGCCGGCCTTGCCGTGGCGGTCGCCGCAGGTATCGGCGCCGGTAGCGTGATCTGGCAGCAAGCGCAGATCGACATGCCGGTGGCCAAGCCGGGGCAGGGCGGTGCGGCACTGGTCGAGCGCGGCCGCGCCGTGGCCCTGGCCTCGGACTGCGTGGCCTGCCACACCTCCGAGGCGAGCAAGCCGTACGCCGGCGGCATGACCTTCGACACACCGTTCGGCAGGCTCTACTCGACCAACATCACCCAGGACCCGGTCAACGGCATCGGCACGTTCACCGACGCCGAGATCGTCGGCTCGGTGCGCAACGGTATTTCCCAGCATGGCCGGCGCCTGTACCCGGCCATGCCGTACACCTCGTACACGGGCATGTCCGACGACGATGCTCTGGCGCTGGTGGCCTACCTGCGCACGATCAAGCCGATCGACAGCAAACCGCCGGAAAACACCATGAGCTTCCCGTTCAACCAGCGCTGGGCCATGGCGTTCTGGAACCTCATGAACTTCAAGTCCGGGCGCCAGTTGCCGGTAGCCGGCAAGAGCGAAGAATGGAACCGCGGCGCCTACCTGGTGCAGAGCCTGGAACACTGCGGCGAATGCCACACCCCGCGTAACTTCATCCAGGGGCTTGGCAATGCACACCTGGCGGGCGGCGACCTGGGGATTTGGAAGGCCTATGACATCACCAGCGGGCCAGGCGGTGTCGGCACCTGGAGCGATAACGAGCTGTTCACTTACCTCAAGACCGGTGCCGTGCACGGCAAGGCCAACGCCGCCGGCCCCATGGCCGAGGCGGTGGAGAACAGCCTGAATCACCTGCCCGATGCCGACTTGTACGCGATGGTCGCCTACCTGCGTGACCTGCCCGCCAACGGCAACCCGGGCAGCAAGCCCGCCCGCACCGGCCAGGGCCAGGCCTACACCGGCACCACTGCGCTGCGCGCCAGCCATCCGCAGTACGACCCGAACAGCGATGCGCTAGGTGCTGAAGTGATGTTCAACGCCAACTGCGCCACCTGCCATGCAGTCACGGGCAAGGGAGTGGGCGAGTACCCGCGGCTGTTCGGCAACAGTGTGCTCGGCGCAACCGATTCGACCAACGTGGTGTCGGTGCTGCTGCGCGGGGTGCGCCGCAAGGTCGATGGCCAGGAGGTGTTCATGCCGAGCTTCGCCAACCTCAGCGATGCCCAGGTGGCCACCTTGAGCACATTCTTGTTCAAGCAGTTCGGCAATTCCAAGGTGCAGGTCACCGCTGCAGAAGTGGCCAAGCTGCGCTGAAAGCCCTTTACCCACGCACCCGGCTTGCCGGGCGCTTTCGCAACATCCTCAGGAGAACCTCATGTCTGCACGATTCCTGCTGTCCGCCGTGCTTGCCCTGGGCGTCGCCGGTGGCGTCCAGGCTGCCGAAAAGGTGGCCTTGCCTTCGATCAAACAACTGGACCTGGCCGCTGCCGAGCGCATCGCCCAGGCCGCCGACCTGTACGCCAGGCAACAGGGCTGGGCCGGTACGATCGCCGTGGTCGACAATGCCGGTTACCCCATCGTGGTCCGCCGCATGGATGGCGCTACCGCCATCAGCGCAGACCTTGCCATGCGCAAGGCCAAGGCCTCGGCGCTGTTCGGCGCGCCCAGCGTCAATTTCGAAAACCGTGTGAACGACGGCCACCCGGCGCTGCTGGCGCTGGACGTCACCACCCTGGCGGGCGGTCAGCCGATACTGGTCGACGGCAAGGTGATCGGTGCAGTGGGCGTGAGCACTGCGGTAGGTGCGCACGATGACCCGATTTCGGTGGCAGGTGCACACGCGTTGGACGGCGCTCGCTAACTGTTGAGCTGCTGCACTTGCCGTAATCGATGGCGGTAGTACGCGCTCCAGTTCCCGAGCCTTGGAAACCAGTGGAGCTGGGGCCTACCGCTTTGAAGTACCCTTTCAGTGGAATGTCTATGGGAGAGCGGCGAAGGCTGTGATAATGGCGACTATCACGAGGGCCATGTCATGCTGACCATCTCCAATAACGTACATCTGCCGGATGCCGAAATCGAACTGACATACATCCGCGCGCAAGGCGCGGGTGGGCAGAATGTCAACAAGGTGTCCAGCGCCGTGCACCTACGCTTCGACATCCCGGCCTCATCGCTGCCGGAGTTTTACAAAGAGCGTCTGCTGGCGCTGCGTGACAGCCGCATCACCGCCGATGGCGTGTTGATCATCAAGGGCCAGCAGTACCGCACCCAGGAGCAGAACCGGGCTGACGCACTGGCGCGCCTTGCCGAGTTGATCATCGCTGCTGGCAAGACCGAAAAGAAACGCCGCCCCACCAAGCCGACCCTCGGCTCGAAGACCCGCCGCCTCGAAGGCAAAGCCCGGCGCAGCACGGTCAAGGCGGGGCGGGGCAAGGTGGACTTCTAGGGTTGGCAGTTGTAGACGCTGGCTTGCCTGCGGCCGGCCGCGGGGCAGGTTTAGACCCTGTATGCGTATTCTGTCTGGCGCTTCGCAGATACCGATTTTACGACTGCTTCGCAGCCGATCGCAGGCAAGCCAGCTCCTACAGGGACCGCGATCCATGCCCGGAGGACCGCGATCCATCGGCTGCGAAGCAGTCGTAAATCCTCTATGCGCATCATGGGAGCAGCGATATGTATCCGAGAACACCAGATGGCCGCTATTTTGTAGTCAAAGGCCAGTTGTGGCGGTGCAGCGATCCAGCGCTATCGGAGGAAGAGCGTGAGCGCCTTGTGCACGAGCTGATGGAGGCGCGGCGAGCTGTAAGAGCCGCGAAATCTTCGGGTAATCCCGAGCAGCTCAGATCCGCCAGAGCCAAGGTGGACGCTGCAAAGGTCGCTTTAGGGGAAAGGGGCCCGGTGTGGTGGACGGATGGCAGCCCTGACTACAACCGTCGCAAAGCCATCAAGACTCCGTACGCTGATTGGTATCGCTCCCAGACGAATTGCGGATGACCCCCCGAAAAAGCGCTCTGCTTTACAGCTGATGGCTTCACGGGTTGTGGCTGTGTCTATCATGTTGAACGAGTCGTCATAAACAAGAGTCTTCAGGGAACAAGTCTCAGGTCGCTGCAACGAGACGGATATGAACCTAATGACGAGCTGAGTGAGTGCATGCGGGACAAGAAAGCGCGCAAGGTCAAAATCAAGGCTAGGGCAACGATAATCTGCCTTCGAAGCGGCAGTATTCTTCTGGTGCGGAAAAAAAGCGGGAAGTGGAATTTTCCTGGCGGTGCTATCGAGCCTGGGGAGTCGCCGGTGGCAGCCGCTGCACGGGAGCTCCAGGAGGAGACGTCCATCAAAGGCCACGGTTTGCTCCCTCTGTGCACCGTGCAGGTTGGGTTGACCGTTCACCACGTATTCACCACCCATTTCGATGACCGAGAAAGGGCTGTGGCTCGCAATGAGATCGTGGCCTGTAAATGGGTACTCAGAGACAAGCTGAACCCAGCGATGCTCAGTGCAACCGCTGCCGGGCTTTTATCAAGTCAGCTGCCGGCCTTGACCGCGTAGAGCCAAGCTGAAGTACACGGAAGTTGCCTCATGGCCGCCTGGAAGTCCAGCCAGAGCCAGGTTGGATGAGCGGAGATTGGCTTATGAGGCGTATTCAAGCATTCTAAACAGCCGCACTCACGTACCTCGACGATCACTCATGCGCAAGCCTGTTTTTCCCCAGCCTTTTGCAGCGATTGGCTGCTCCCAATGTCGCGACCTCGCAAGCTTGGGGTTCGATATTACAATGGCGTTCCAGCCTATAATCCATGTCCCCTCAGGCAAACCCTTTGCCTATGAGGCCCTGGTTCGTGGCCTGAACGGTGAAGGCGCAGCGGACATCCTGGCCAAGGTATCGGCCGACAACCTGTACCGCTTTGATCAGGCCTGCCGGGTGAAAGCCATCGAGCAAGCGGCAGGGCTGGGCTTGGGGCGGGTGGCAGACTGTAAGTTGAGCATCAACTTTCTGCCCAACGCCGTCTATCGTGCCAGCACCTGCATCCGCGCTACCTTGGAGGCCACGCGGCTATTCGACTTCCCCGCCAATCGGCTTATGTTCGAAGTGACCGAGGGCGAGCGGATCGAAGATACCGAGCATTTGAAAGCGATCTTCAACGAGTACGACCGACAGGGCTTCACCACTGCGATAGACGACTTCGGCTCGGGTTACTCAGGGCTGAATCTACTCGCGGAGTTTCAGCCGGACGTACTCAAGCTGGATATGGCACTCACCAGGGGAATTAGCCAGGATTCGGTTCGCCAAGCCATCGTCGCCGGTATCGTCCTGGTGGCCGAGCGGCTGGGCATCACGCTTATCGCCGAGGGAATCGAAACTGACGCAGAGTGCCAAGCGTTGGCGGCGCTGGGGATCGACTTGATGCAAGGGTATTTGTTCGCGCGACCGCAAGTTAATGGGTTGCCCTTGATCGAGCGGCTTGCAGCATCTTGAGCGGATAGCGCACCCGCTCATTGTCGCGATGGTGGACGGTTGGCAGCATTGCGAAAACGGAGCGACGATGGTGCCCGTCCGTGGGAACCATCACTTCGAAGGGTACTGATTTAGAACGCGTATACCAATGTGGCGGTGGCACTACGCGGCGTGCCATACCAGCCACGTGAGCCGATGGCGGTGTAGTAGGTCTTGTCAAAGACGTTATTGAGGTTGAGCGATACGCTAGTTTGCGGGGTGAAGGCGTATTGCGCCATCAGATCGACCACGCTGTAGGGAGCTTGAGTAAAGGTCTCGTCATTGGGCCCGGCGCCTTTGTAGTATTCGGTACCCTGCCAGCGCACACCGCCACCGACTTTCAACTGCGCCAGGGCCTGCAGACGGTAGGTGGTGAACAGTTTCAGCGTGTCTCGCGGCACCTCAGTGTTCAAGCGGTCGCCATCGGAGTCTTTGCTAACGGCGTAGGTGTAGCTGGCAGACACCTGCCAGTCGGGCAGGATTTCGCCGGCCACTTCCATCTCGAAGCCGCGCGTCTTGGTACCCGATTCGGCGCGGTAGGCCTGATTGCCGTCCGGTGCCAGGTTGCTGCCATCGGCCACTGCCAGGTTGTCTTGGTGAACCTCGAATACGCTGAGAGCAGTCGTCAGACGCCTGTCGAAGAACTCGCTCTTCAAGCCCAGTTCGTAGTTCACGCCCTCCAAAGGATCGAGGTAGGTGCCTGCGACATCCTTGTTGCTCTGCGGCTTGAAGATGGTGGTGTAGCTGGCGTAGGCCGACCAGTTTTCGTTGAGGTCGTACACCAGCCCAAGGTACGGCGTGACAACGCCCGTTTCACTTCGCGAGGTGCGGCTGGTGTCGCCGGTGGCGAGGGTGGTTGAGGTTTCATCACGTTGCCAGTCGATTACCCGCGCCCCGGTGATCAGCGATAGGTCATCGGCCAGGCTCCAGCGCACCGAGGCGACTAGGCCATCCTGGGTTTCATCCAGGGCATCTTCCGATGACTTGGTGTAGATGGCGTCCGGGATCGCCAGCGAGCCGTCCCAGGTGTTGATGTTGTCGATGGTCTGGAAAGACCACAGCGGGTAGCCGGCGTTACGGTAATAGGCTCTGTAGTGACTGGCCCCAAGATACGCCTGGTGCTCTCGGGCAAACAGTTCAAACGGGCCTGCGGCTGACAGGTCGAACGAGGTCTGCCGGGGCTCGCCCGCCCAGCGGCCAGTCCAGGTACTGATGCCGCTGCCATCTGGGTTCACGGTACCGCTGGCGGCCGTTGCGAAGGCGTCGTCATAGCTGCGCCGGTTGTGCTCGGCATTGAGTTTCAACTGCCAGCCGTTGTCCAGCTGCTGCTCCAGGGTGGTGAACACCGTCTTGGTGCGACGCTTGTGATAACTCCAGTCTGAAGCGGAGTTGAACGAGCGGGAAGGGCTGAAGTGGCTACCGTCTGAGTTGTACATCGGGAAGCCGTGGTTACCAGCGCCTTCGTTATCCATCTCCTGGTATTCCGCACCGACCGTCAGCATCGTGCTGTCAGTGATGTCCCATTCCACTACTCCGTAGAACGCTTGCTTTTCCAAGGACTGGCGGTCGACATAGCTCTGGCTGTTGGTGTTCGACGCGACGAAGCGGCCTCGCACGTTGCCGCTGTCGGACAATTTGCCAGACACGTCCAGTTCCTGACGGTAGTCGTCCCAAGAGCCCGCCTTGAGGGTCAGCTTCCGTTGCGTTTCCAGCGTCGGCTTCTTGCGAATCAGGTTGACCGTCGCACCTGGATCGCCAGTACCTGACATCAGCCCCGTAGCGCCACGTACCACTTCCACGCGGTCGTAGGACACCATGTCGGCGAGGTCGTCCCGGAACCCGTACGTGTTGGGCCTGTTGATGCCATCCACCTGAATGCTGCCTACCTCGAAGCCGCGCACATAGATATGGTTGGCATCACTACCGGCCGGGCCCATGCTGTCGACGACAACGCCAGGGGTTTGTTCAAGAACCTGGGCAACACTGTTCAGGTTCTGATCTTCGATCTGCTGGCGTGTGATCACACTGACCGATTGTGGCGTCTCACGGGCCGAGAGCCGTAGCCCTGTCGCGGTATTGGCCGAGCCCGTGGTGTAACTGCCGGTGCCTTCGGTAGTGGCACCCAGCCCGACGCTGGAAACCGTCGTGGCGGAAAGCTCCATCGAGCCATCGTGGCTTGGGCGAACCAGCATGTAGCGTTTGTCACCCGCCTGTTGTACCTGGAGGCCGCTACCTTGCAGAAGTTGAGCGAAACCTTGTTCCAGGTCGTAACTGCCTCGCAACCCCTCGCTGCGCAAACCGGCAGTTTCTTCATCGCTGAAGCTGACAGCCACTGCGCTGGCATTCGCGAACTGGTTCACGGCAGTGGCCAAAGACCCAGCCGGGATGCTGTAACTGATAGCCTGCGCATGGGCACTGTTAGCAGCTAGTAAAGAGCTCGAGAGGCTGATCGCCAGTGCGGCTCGGCGGATGCTGGTAGCGGTAGACGGCAAACAAGCGGACATCCATTGACTCCTGTTCGTTGAAATCAGGCCTCCCAATAGGAAACGTATTGCTAATGGGAATCCTTCGCATAAGGGCGGCGTGATAGTCTTTCGTTGAGGTCGCAGTGTCAACGTATGTTTTGCAGTTTTGCTGAATTGGCACACCCTCAAAGACGGAGCTTGAGAAGTTGCTTCCTCATCGCGCATGGCGGCGAGATAGTCGGATCGGCTGCAGCCTATCCCCAACGTTTTTGTCGCCTTGGCGGTAGCGAGGATGTCGGAGTTCTCGGAATGCAGGCAGGAATACAAGCGCAATGGCTACGGATTTGGCCCACTTTCATTCTGGGATTTCTGCGCAGCCCCGAGTTTTTTACTTGTTGCTTGAAACAACATTAGCGCTTCAAACGATCCCACTGGTGCATCACAAATAGCCCGGCACTTGCCAGCCAAGCCATCCATGCGAGGGTGACCTGCCAATGGCTGAACACGGCCAGCGCTTCGCCCATGAAAAACACAGTCGAAGTAAAGGAAAGCAGCAGCGCCATGCCCGCAAGTGGTACACGCAACACTGCGGACAACCAGCGCGTAACATCCCACTTGTTCAGCAGGGTGAGGCTACCCAGCAGCAATGAGATAGCAATCAGGATCAACGGAACGGCAATCAGAGCCATTGCCGGCTCTGCTTCTCCGCCATCCTCCCCAGGTACGTAGTAATTCGCAGACCAGATTTCGCGGCACATTAGTTGGGTGGCATAGATCACGGCAATTTGCGCGAAAGGGAAGATCAGTAGGCTGATTATGGGATTGCGGGTATTCATGGGAATCACTTCCTTGTAGTCGGGCAATATCTCATTCAAAGCACTTCTCGGTCGTCAATCACGCTGGTGATGAGCCCACGTACTTGACGCCGTTCCAGCATACAGGGGGACGGGGAGGAGGGGAGTACGCTTGTGGCGCCAGGCAGGTGGGATGGGGCTATAGGCATGGGCTGTATGATGATTGCCGCATTATGCCAACAGCGACTATGCAAATGAACTAGGTCATGCGTGAGCGATCACATTCATTAGGTTTGATAGCACCTATGCGGTAGGCTAGCGCCACTTTTCAAACAACTGAGGGTCACCTATGTCTCGTTTGGCAGAATTCCGAAAACTGGAGCAAACCTTGGCTGCGCAGCTCGCGGAGCTTGAGGCCATGAAAGGTAGTTCTGAACTGCAAAAAGAAATTGAGTTCGAGACTAAATTGCGAGACCTGCTGACCAAGTACGGCTTCAGCCTCCGAGATATCATCAACATCCTTGACCCGCAGGCAAGCCGACGCGCCGCCGCTCCTGGAGTCGCAGAAAAAGCTCCGCGTCGCGCTCGCCAGGTGAAGCAGTACAAGAATCCGCACAACGGCGAGATTATCGAGACCAAGGGCGGTAATCATAAACTGCTGAAGGAATGGAAAGCCGAGTACGGCTCCGATGAAGTTGAGAGCTGGCTCTCGGCATAACCTGCCGTTTGTTCCCCACCCGGGCGCGGTGCGGCAGGTTGACTATGCCTGGGTGGGCGGTTTGAAGGTGCAGGCGCGCTTCAGAGTGCAGCCTGCAGTAAGGCGTTCTCGCGCGTAGTGACAGTGGCGGGAGGCGCTGGCGACAGGTGCCTGGACGCCTCGCGCTGCTCATTAGTTGTCGTTAGGTGGGAAGTCGATGTCCGTCATGGCCACATTGTTGAGGTAGTTGGTCAGCGTCAGCAGGGAGACTTGGGCGATGACATCGACGATTTTCACGTCATCCAGCCCTGCTTCCCGCGCCGCCGCCAGCTGCACCTCGCTGACCTGGCCTCGGCTTAGCGTCACCGCTCTGGCGAACGCAGCAACGCCATCGAGAGTGCCGGCACGAGCAGCCAGCAGCGCATCAGCATCCAAACCTGCTTTTTCGCCGAAGAAACTGTGGGCGGCGATGCAGTAGTCACAGCCATTCACCGCTGATGCAGCCAGCGCCGCCACTTCACGCTCGGCGGGGCTGAGGCTGTTCCTGTTCAGAACTTGCGACAGCGCAAGGTAGCCACCGAGGGCTGCCGGCGAATGGGCGAGGGTGGCGAACGCGTTCGGGATAAAGCCCAGACTTTTCTCGACACCCTGCAGGGCGCTACGCGCTGCTGCAGGCGCCTGATCGAGGGTGAGTGCATTTATGCGAGTCATGATTCCGTTTCCTGTACTGGTGATCACTTGGCGTTGTAACGCGGGGCAAGCTGGTTACTGGACAACTGGCTGAACAATGCTTGCCGGCTGGCTTCGTAGTGATGGAAAGCATGCAGGTCATGCAGCGACGGGATGGAAAGCAGCACATCGTTGTCGAAATCCTGCAGAGCACCGTCGACCAGATCATGAGCGGACATGACGATGCCGGGATCGAGGTTCTCGACAGGCAGGCCGCCGATCTGCCAGAAGTCGGTCGCAGTGGCTCCTGGCAGCACCGCCTGGATCTTGATGCCTTTGTCTGCAAGCTCCTTGTGCAGGGATTGGCTGAAGGCGGTCACGTAGGCCTTGCTGCCACCGTAGACACCATTGAGCAGCTCTGGCGCAAGGCCTGCAATGGACGAGATGTTGATGATGGCGCCTTGCTGACGGGCGATGAAGCCTGGAACGGCAGCGTAGGTCAGGCGGGTCAAGGCGGTGATGTTGAGGCTGATCATTTCGGCCATGCGTTCGACGTCACTTTCCATCAGGCTTGTGTGAGTGCCGATACCCGCATTGTTCACCAGCAGGCTTATGCTGGCGTCCTCACGAAGTTTGCGTTCTACGTTAACCAGGTCAGCTGCGTTGGAAAGGTCTGCCGGAAAAACTTCCACGTTTCGCTGGGTCTCGGTGGTAATACGGCTGGCCAGGGCGTTGAGACGCTCCCGGTTGCGAGCCACCAATACGAGGTCGTAGCCACGGCGGGCCAAACGCTCTGCGTATATCGAGCCGATCCCGGTGGAAGCGCCGGTGATGAGCGCGGTGCCTTTGGATTGCTGCGTCATGGTCATGCTCCGTTGTTTGGTGTGAAGCCATGATGCAGAAGGTCGCTTTCGTCTTAAATGACGCATAAGATACGTTTTTAGGACATCGCTCAAGGAGTCATTCGATGCACCGGGTCGGCTATCTGATAACCGAAGGTTTCCAGGTCATGTCTTTGGCCACGCAAGCGGTCTTCGAATTTGCCAACATCGTTGCCGGTGAAATGGCCTATAAGATCCAGAATTTTTCCATCGAGGGTGGGACTGTGCGCTCCTCACTTGGGATGTACATGGACACGCTGCCCTTGGGCGCTCCGGGTTTGGCGGACACCTGGATGGTTACTGGGACGTTGACGCCGCTGACGCCGCCGAGTGAAGAGGTACTTGCCAGTGTGCGAGGTTTTGTGGACGGTGCGCGGCGCACTGCAGGCCTGTGCACAGGCTGCTTCGTGTTGGCGCAGGCAGGCGTCCTGGACAATCGGCGGGCAACGACACATTGGGCCTATGCCAACAAGCTTCGTGAGCTGCATCCGAAAATCGAAGTCGAAGAAGACCGGATCTACATCGTGGATGGGCCGATATGGACATCTGCGGGTATGACTGCCGCTCTGGATATGGCATTGGGGATGGTAGAAAAGGATCACGGCACTGAGCTGGCTCGGTCGGTGGCGCGAAAACTGGTCATGCATCAGCGCCGCTCCGGTGGGCAGTCCCAGCATTCCGAACTGCTGACGCTTTCCCCGAAGTCTGACCGCATCCAGAGCGCCTTGGATTACGCACGCAAGCATCTTGGCCGGCCACTCAGCGTTGAGGAGCTTGCTGAAGTAGCGCATTTGAGCCCCAGGCAGTTCACCCGAGTTTTTACCGCAGAAACCGGACAATCACCGGCGAAGGCCGTGGAAAGCCTGCGTCTGGAAGCTGCCCGGTTGATGATCGAGCAGAGTCGGCACAGCTTGGATGTAGTGGCCAGAGAAACGGGTTTCAGGGACCGCCGGCACATGCGAGAAGTGTTCATTCGTGGGCTTGGCGTTCCGCCTCAGGTAGTACGTAGGGATGCCAGGCGAGTGGTAACCGGATGAGGGAGGAGGGGCCACCGGGGTGGCCCCTCAGGTCACACTAAGCCGAAATGAAAGCAGCGATGTGATTGGCAGCCGCCTCAGGGTACTGCATGTGAGGCCCGTGGCCGGCGCGAGGAAAGCTCACGAGCGTCAGCGTCGGAAGCTGACTGCTCAGGGCATACCAGTTTTCGACCGGGAACACGATGTCGTGGTCGGCACCCAGGTGGAGCACAGGGATGGTGGTACTCTTCAGAGCCTGCAACACCGCCTCGACCGGGAAGACGGGGTTCTTGGGCCCGTCCCCGAGCTGCTGAGCTGCCCACTCGACAGGGACTTGGGGGCCGCGATTTCCCTCACGTAAAGCGAGTCGTGCCCAGGCCCTCTCGGCTGTTGCACGACTGTTCTTCGACGCTGGCTCGAAAAACAGGTTTACGAAATCCTCGAAGTCATTGTCTCGACGAGCCATCTCGTAGAACAAGGTTTCACCAGGCTTGACCAGCTGACCGGGTGGCGTCGTACCAATCAGTACGGCATGGCTTACCAATTGTGGCGCCTGCGCCAGTACCACCTGAGCGGCGATTCCCCCGAGTGACCACCCACCAATCACAACTTTACCGAGCTCCAGCGCCTGGATTAGCTCTACAGCGTCCTTGGCCAGTGCTCCCGGATTGTAGCTAGGTGTACCACTTGATTGGCCCAGACCGCTGTAGTCAAAGATCGTCACCTGAAAACCGCGGTCAGCCAGTTTATCCAAGAACAGCGGATCCCAGTCGTCCATGGTGCCGCGATAGCGCACGAGCAGTTCCACCAACAACGGCGAGATCGCCCGGCAATGGTGCCTGGATGGTCGGGGGATATTGCTGCGTTCTATGTGGGACATCAAAGATGACTTGCAGTCTGGGCCGTGCACACATCGCCGTTGCTCAATTCGGCGAAGGTGAAAGTGACGGTGGAGTTCCTTAGTCAATACTTTCGAGCGCGCGCTTAGCGTGATGGTTTTCAGGATTTTGAAGGCGATTCTCGCTGAAAAAAATATCACGACGTCCGTTTTTATTATCATCCCCATTCACAATTTTGCGGCGGTAGGGTGGTTGTATCTATCGTGGCGGGTTGACCTTCCAGTCACCCACTGCGGCCATCTCGCCAGCAATGCCTGCATCCACCCTCAACAAGCAGCCCGAGTCAGGCGCGCTGCCGAGCATTTCGAGGTTCAGCGATTGTCGTGCACTGGTGATATACAAGCTGCGACCGTCTTCGCCACCGAAGCACAGGTCGGTGGGTGAGGGCACTGGCAAGCCGATCATGCGGTCCAGATTACCGTCGGCATCGAAACGGGCGAGGCTCCATCCGTCGCGCTGAGTGGTCCAGACACCGCCTTCGGCATCGAGAGCGAGCCCACTGAAGCTGCCTCCCCCAGGTGGCAGGGACGCGAGCCTGCGAATGAGGTTACTGCCTGGCTGCATGAACAGGATATTGCCGACGCTCGACGCGATGGCGTAAACCGCAGACCCCTTGGCATCCCATCGAAAGCTGGTGATCAGCTCGTTGACGCTCCAGCCGTTGCGCAGTTCGCCTTCGGCGCTCAGCTCACCGATCACGCAACCCCCCGGTGTTTTCGCACAGGCCCACAATGCCCCCGAAGGGTGGGTAGCCAGCGCCAGCAGACGGCTACCAAGCACATCCTGGACAGGGTGCTCCACACCCTCCCAATCGAACAGCGACCAGCCGCCGGTCTGCGCCACCAGAAGCCCATCGGCGCAGAGCTCCATTGCCGTGATAGGCAGATCAAGACGCATCAGCAACTGGCTGCGTTTGCCATCCCAGTAATGGATCGCCGGCGCCAAGGTATCTGCCCAGTACAGCCTGTTTCGGACGGGGCACCAGCGCGCAAAGGCACCATGGAATGCCCAGGGGCCCGGGAGCACCACCGTTGCACTGTCGGGGCGTGCCGGGGGCGTGGCGCGTAGCTGCTCGCCCACGCGCCTTGCGGCTTCGGCAAGCTCCGGGCCGAGCAGACCAAGCCGCTCCAATGTCAGGCGGTAGGCTGGCCCTGCAACGCTCAAGGCGCCGCGCACAACGCCCTGCTTGTCGATGATGGGCGCTGCGACGCAGCGCACGCCCAATCGGATTTCCTCATCGTCCAACGCATAGCCGCGGGCTTTGGTGATCTGCAGCTCGGCCAACAACCGACGTCGATCGGTGATGGTCAGCGGGGTCAAAGGCGTCAGCACGACCCCCTTGAGGATTTCGTCCCTGGCGGCTGGCGGCAGCGCAGAGAGAATGGCCTTCCCCTGACCTGTACAGTAAACAGGTTTGCCCTGACCCAGGCTGGCAGAGGAGCGCGTGGTATGTGCGCCATCGCAACGCTCGAGTGACAACACTTGGTCACCGTCCAGTACGGCCAGGTACGCGGTTTCACCCGTCAGGTCGCGCAGCGAGCGCAACTCGCTGCTGGCGGTAGCGACCAGGTCTGGCTCCATATAGGCGTTGCGCACCATCTCCAGGTATTTGAAACCGAGGCGATAGACCTTGCGGGTCGGGTCGCGGCGAATCATGCCTCGCTCGACGAGGGTCGCGAGAATTCGATACAGCGTCGTGCGCGGTAATTGCACTTGCTCAGCCAGCTGCGTCTGGCTGATTCCCGTAGCCATCGCGCCGACTGCCTGCAGCACATCCAGCGCCTTTTCCAGTGCGGCAGTACCTTCACCTGTTTTCATCTGAAATTCCCATCTGTTGGAACGCAGCATTGCCTGAGCGAATTCTGCCCCTTTCTCTCGGTTTTTTCCGCCATAGAATCGATCACAGAAGGGCCGCCATGGCATGCATTCCCAGTATATGGGAACTGCCGGGGGCACGAGTTGAATCAAAACGCCTGGAGAATCCATAACAATGACCGTCATCCACAACTATTCCGACGCCCATGAAAGCGTCTCCGGCAAGCAGGTCGAGGTCAGTGATGAGGTGTTGGCCAAGCTCGCCACCTGCAGCAGCGGCTCGCTGACCACTCAGCTTTTCAAACGCGGCTTTCGTCAGCCTGCCCTGGTTGGTCTGCGTGCCATCACACGTGACGTGAAACCGTTCGCCGGGCGTGCCTTCACCATGCGGTTCATCCCGGCGCGTGAAGATATCGATACTTATTCCACCATGACCACCAAGCCCAACGATGACAACCTGCAATGGGTAGGTGTGGAGCAGATCAAGCCGGGTGATGTGCTGGTTATCGATAGCCGCAACGACCCCGCTGCCGCCTCTGCCGGCAATATTCTGGTGACCCGCCTGCTGGCACGTGGCGCCAAGGCAATCGTCACTGACGGCGCACTGCGCGACGGCAGTGAAATTGCTGCCATGAGCCTGCCGGCTTACGCTCGCGAGATCACCGCGACCACCCGAATTTCCTATCACCACGTAGCTGACCTGCAGGTGCCAATCGGCTGCGCCGGTGTCGCGGTCTACCCAGGCGACATCATCGTCGGTGACGCTGATGGCTTGACCATCGTGCCCGCACACCTGGCCGAGGAGCTGGCTGAAGTGTGCAGCGTACAGGACGACATCGAGAACTACCTGGCCATGCGCATCGCTTCTGGCGAAGCCCTGTGGGGCGTATATCCGCCAAGCCCTGCATCGGTCAGCGATTATCACGCCTGGGTTGCTGCAGGTCGCCCGGCAATTGCGTCCATCATCGACAAGAAGGACTGAGTCATGGCCGAACATAAATACGCCCAGCTCATCCGCCGCTACTTCGATGCCTGCAACGAAGCCGATTACGAAAAGCTGGTGTCCTGCTTCACCCCTGACGCCGTTCATTACTTCCCGGCCGGCTTGCCGGAGATTCCATGGCGCAGCGCCGACACCATTGCGCGCAAGTGGGTCTGGTGTGTGGAGAACCTGGGCTCGCAGTGGACCATCGAGAAAATCCTCGTCAGCCATGACAGCCATGAAGCCGTGATCGAGTGGACGCACTGGAAGGCCAAGCTGGGAACCGCGCTGCGCGGCGATGAATGGTACGTCTTTGATGAGCAAAGTGGGCTGATCAAAGAGATCCGTGCGTACTACGCATCCCCGGCCGACAAAGAGTTGGCGATCAACGAATTGGTCGATTTCGACTACCAGGGTCGCGGCTACAACCTTGCCGCCAAAGCGCGCTGAAGGAGAGCAGTATGACTAAGCAACAAGACCAGGCATTCGGCAACATTGA
Organism: Pseudomonas sp. LFS044; assembly: GCF_047978245.1. Taxonomy (NCBI): domain Bacteria; kingdom Pseudomonadati; phylum Pseudomonadota; class Gammaproteobacteria; order Pseudomonadales; family Pseudomonadaceae; genus Pseudomonas; species Pseudomonas sp. LFS044. The sequence goes on along the minus strand of NZ_JBFPFX010000010.1, from coordinate 48,673 downwards.
CAAGGTGGTAGCCAAGGCCGTCGCCGCTGCAGACTGCTGGGCCGAATCCACGCCAGGCGTACGGGCAGCCCTGCTGCGCGGTCTGGCAGACGCACTGGAGCAGCAACAACCTGAGCTGGTAGCGATCGCCGACCGTGAAAGTGGTTTGGGCGAAGCCCGCCTGAACGGTGAAGTTGCCCGTACTGCGTTCCAGCTGCGCGGTTTTGCCACTGAGGTTGAAGCACATGTTCCGTACCAGCAGGTAAAAGACGATGCGGTGGCCGGTGCGCCTCCGGCTGGCCGCCCACGCCTGGCCCGTGTGCAGCGTGCTCTGGGCCCTGTTGCAATGTTTTCGGCGAGCAACTTCCCGTTTGCTTTCTCGGTGCTGGGTGGCGATACCGCTTCGGCGCTGGCGGCGGGCTGCCCTGTGGTGGTCAAGGCCCACTCGGGTCACCCGGAGCTCTCCACTGCCGTGTTCGAGCTGGCCGCTCGGGTTGTACGTGAGCAAGGGTTGCCAGAGGGCGTCCTGACGCTGGTGGAAAGTGCCTCCCGTGCAGGCGGCACTTACCTGGTACAGCATCCCGGCATTGCCGCAGTTGCCTTCACCGGTTCCTACCAAGGTGGCAAGGCCCTGTGGCAAGCCGCTAACGAGCGCCCGCGTCCGGTGCCTTTCTTCGGTGAGCTGGGGTCGATCAACCCGCTGATCGCCTTGCCGTCAGCACTGGCGCAAGACAGCGAAGGCCTGGCCAAGACTCTGGCCGGCTCGATCACCTTGGGTTGCGGCCAGTTCTGCACCAGCCCGGGCGTGATCGTCTTGCTGGATTCGCCGCACAGCCAGCAGTTTGTCGCGCAGCTCGCCGAGGCGATCAAGCCCATCGCTACCCACCGTATGCTTACGGCGGGTATGCAGAAAGGGTTCGAGTCCGCGGCCAACGTTGTCGCCGAGCATGCCCAGGCCTTGTTCGAGCCCGCGCCTGACAGCGCAGGCCCGGCGCCACGGCTGTTCGCTACCGATGCCGCGTCATTCATTGCCAACGCGCACCTGCGTGAAGAAATGTTCGGCCCTGCTGCACTGGTGGTCACCGCCGACTCCATCGAGCAGGTGGTTGCGTTGCTTGATGCGGTGGGCGGCACGCTCACCACAACCCTGTGGGGCGCCGACGAGGCCAGCGAGGATAACCGCAAGCTGGTGCGTGCTGCGCAGCGCGTATCGGGGCGCGTGCTGTTCGCGGGTGTGCCAACTGGCGTGGCCGTGTGCCGCGCGCAGCAGCACGGTGGCCCATGGCCGTCGTCCACCGCGCCGCAGACGACCTCGGTGGGGTATGCCGCGCTCGAGCGCTTCCTGCGCCCGGTTGCGTTGCAGGATGCACCTGCCTGGGTGCTGGGCTGAGCGGAGGGCAGGGCGATGATGCGACATATCGTGATGTTCCGGCGCCTGGCCAACGTTACCCCGGAGCCGGTCGTGGAAGCGCGGCTGGTTGAGCGGATGCGCAACCTTGATAAGGAAATCGACTTCATCCGCGACTGGCACGTCGCGGCCAACGAATTGGATCGTCCGATCTGCTGGGATTACATCCTCGAGTCCAGTTTCGACGACGCGGCTGCAGTGGAGCGATACCTGCCACACCCTGCACACCAGTCGCTCGTGAGTGAGTTGAAACAGTACTTTGAGTGGGTAGCGGTCGACTACAGCATCTAGCGGTGCATGCGGCGCGCGCCCCTCATCGGTTCGCGCGCCATAACAACAAGATCCTGTGCTAATAGGCACAGGACGGAGATGCCCATGAACAAGAAAAAGAACTACCGTTGGACGATCTTGACGATGTTGTTCCTCGCCATGATCATCAACTATGTCGATCGCGCTGCCCTGTCGATCGCCATGCCCTTCATCACCCAGGAATACCACCTCACGCCTTCTGAAAAAGGCATGATTTTTAGCAGTTTCTTCTTTGGCTACGCCTTGTTCTGCTTCGTCGGCGGTTACCTGGCAGACCGCTTCGGGCCCAAGCGGGTGCTGACCTGGTCGATGAGCTTCTGGTCCGTTTTGTGCGGCTCGACCGCCCTGGCTTTCAACTTTTGGTCGCTGCTGATCGTTCGCGCGCTGTTCGGCGTGGGTGAGGGCCCGGTGTCGACCACTGCCAACAAGACAGTCAATAGCTGGTTCCCCATCAAAGAGCGCGCCCGCGCCATTGGCATCAATCAGGCGGGTGGCCCGCTCGGCGGTGCGTTGGCCGGGCCAATTGTCGGCTTTCTGGCCCTTTGGCTGGGCTGGCGCGTTGCATTTGTCGTAATCGCTGTGGTGGGTGTGCTGTGGGCGATCGCGTGGTTCCGCCTGGCAACTTCGACCCCCAAGGAGCATCCACGCGTTTCGGCTGAAGAATTGGCCGAAATCAATGAGGGGCGCGAAACCCCTGTTACCGCTGCTCAGGATGCACCGCGTACACCGGTGCTGCAGATCATCCTGCAACGCTCGGTACTGGTCACTGGCATCTCGCTGTTCTGTTACAACTACATCTTGTATTTCTTCATGACCTGGTTCCCGTCTTACTTGATCGATGCGAAGGGCATCAACCTGAAGGAAATGAGCATCGTCACGGCACTGCCTTGGTTGGTCGGCACCGTGGGTTTCGTATGCGGCGGTTTGTTGATCGACTGGGTGTTCAAGCGCACAGGCAAGCAGCTGTTTTCGCGAAAGGTCGTGCTGGTGACGTGCCTGTTGATTGCCGCAGTGTGCATTGGCCTGACTGGCCAGGTGCAATCGGTGACCACCACGGTCGTGGTAATGACGGTCGCTATCGGCTTCCTGATGCTGACGGCACCGGCTTACTGGTCGTTGATCCAGGACGCGGTACCGGATCATCAGGTGGGTACTGCAGGCGGCTTCATGCACGGCCTGGCTAACCTCTCCGGCATCGTCGCCCCCACGGTCACCGGCATGATCATCCAGTCGACCGGTACCTACGCCAGTGGTTTTGCGCTCGCAGGTGGCCTGGGCATCCTGGGCGCGGTGATCGTTGCATTTTTCGTTGGCCAGAAGCCTGCGAACCAGACCGCAGCAGTGGCGGCGGCTTGAACCTCGACACCCGGCCTCAGGCCGGGCTGTAAATTGAACGGCCAGCCAAGTGCCGGCAATCGATACGAATTTGGGAATTTGCCATGCCTACGCTTCTTGTCACCGGCGCCGCCGGTATCGTCGGAACCGCCCTGCGGCCTTTTCTCCGTCAGCGTTATGATCTGCGCCTGTTCGACCGCAAGCCTGTCGAACATCTGAGTGAGGGTGAAACAGCGTTGGTCGGCGACCTCACTGACCCTGCGTGCGTGCAACGCGCGGTAGAAGGCGTCGACGGCATCCTGCACCTGGCCTGCGCGCACGGTACCGATATTCAGTTCCAGGCGACGGTCGAACCCAATTACCACGCTACCCTCTACCTGCTCGAAGCGGCGCAGCGCCATGGCGTCAAGCGCTTCGTGTTCGCCAGCAGCCACCACGTGCTGGGGCAGTACCGCAGTGACGTCGCACAAAGCTTCGACGACATGCCGGTTGCCCCTGACAGCTACTATGCGCTCAGCAAAGTCTTTGGCGAGGCAGCGTGCGCCACGTTCTCGCAGCGTAGCGAGCTGGCCACGTTCATTATTCGTATCGGCAATGCCGACCCCAAGGTGTCGGATGCCCGCCGCCTGCGCATGTGGACGAGCGCCCGCGACCTGGCGCAACTGACACTGATCGGGCTTGAGCATCCGGATGTGCGCCAAGAGATCGTCTACGGCGTTTCGGAAAGCTCCAACCCGCTGTTCCACAACCGCCGCGCGCGCGCGTTGGGTTATGCGCCGCAAGATACCGCTGACCACAACCTGGCCGAGAACTACTTGCCGTACGAATCGATGGCGGCGGTTGGCTCGGGCCGTGACCATGTGGGCGGAGCGTATGCCGGTGTGCCCCTCGCCAGCGTGCTGGAGGCCGTATGAAGATCGTCAGAATCGATACCCACATCGTCGAAATCCCGTTCAACGATGGCGGCAAAGGGCAAGGCATAACGCCCACCACCTGGAACACCCTGGAAAACGTGTTGATCCGTCTTGAGGATGAGCATGGCAATGTCGGCTGGGGCGAAGCCTTTGGCTATTTCGTTGCCGATGCCACCAAGGCGTTGATCGATCGTCTGATCGCGCCGTTGCTGCTCAATCGCGAAATTACCGATATCGCGGCATGGAACCGCGAGATTCAGCTGCGCCTGCACCTCTTCGGTCGTTATGGCGTAACGATGTTCGCCATTTCCGGGGTCGATATCGGTTTGTGGGACCTCGCTGCCCGTCGCCAGGGTATCCCGTTGCACCGCTTGCTTGGCAACGCCACGCGAGAGCAGATTCCCGCCTACGCCAGCATGGTGCGCTACGCGGACAACGAGGTGGCGCCGGGCATTTGTGAAAAGGCGCTGCAAATGGGGTTCAGCGATATCAAGCTGCATGAAGTCACCCTGGATGAAATCGCCTCGTGTCGCCGTGCGATCGGCGACCAGGTACCGCTGGCCACCGATGTGAATTGCTCGTGGAGCGTGGAGAACACCCGCGAATGGCTGCCTGCGCTGCGCGACATGAAGCTTGCCTGGCTGGAGGAACCCATCTTCCCGCCGGAAGATTTCGCAACGCTTGCGAGCCTGCGTGGGCAAGGGGTGCCGCTGTCGGCGGGGGAGAACTGGTGCACGGCACTGCAATTCGAACAGGCGTTGGTCAGCGGTGCTGTCGACTCGATTCAACCCAGTGTAACCAAGGTCGGGGGTATCTCCGAATGCTTGCGCATCGCCGAGGCCGCTAGCCAGCACAAGGCCGTCGTGCTGCCCCATTGCCCGTATTTCGGGCCAGGCCTGATCGCTACGCTGCACCTTGCGGCGGTTCAACCAACGGTACCGCAGGTCGAGTACCTGTTCGTTGAGCCGGCCGGCTGGCTCTACCCGATAGAGGCGCTGCGCCAGGGCAATCAGTTGCACATCCCACAAGGTGCAGGCCTGGGGGTGGACATCGACACCGCTGTCATCGAGCGCTTCCGCCGGAGCTGATCGCTCACCGCCTCATTTAATGCGTTGGCACAGCTGCTACGACCCAGCGGTGTGGGCTGGCTGTGCCTGGAATTCTGATCGAGGAGGCTTTATGCAAGCCATTGAACTGAGCAATGCCGTCTGGTCCCTTCGGTTGCTCCCTGGGTGGGGAGGGCGCGTCGCCGCGCTCAAGGCCGAAGGACTGGATATCTTGCTGCCGGTCAGCAGTACCGTGTTCAACCCATTGGACTGGCCCCGGGCGGGCGCGTATCCGCTGATGCCATACTGCAACCGCCTGAAAGACGCGCGCTTGTCCTTTGCCGGGCAGACTTACCAGCTACCCGCCCACCCTGCGGCACAGCCGCATACGCTTCACGGTATCAGCCATACCCAAGCCTGGGAGGTGGTCAGCGCGGATCAGCAGCAGGTGCTTATCGCTTGCACTTATCAAGGCCCACACTGGCCCTGGATGTTTCGTGCCGAGCAACGGTTCACGCTTGAAGGCAATTGCCTGCGCATTACCCTGGCGCTGGTAAACCTGGGTGACACCGACATGCCCGCAGGTTTTGGGCTGCATCCGTACTTCCAGCGCCACCCCGGCATGCGCGCTCGCTACAGCCGCGGGCGTGAGTGGCTGATCGACGATCAATACCTGGCCACTGGTGAGTTTGTCGACGCAGTCGGCGGCATCACGCTGCAGGCCGATGACCCGGCTGCTGTGGCCCATTACCAGTCCCGCTGGGACGGCAAGCTGAACCTTGAGTATCGCGAAGGTCGTCTGGCGATCAGCGTATCCAGCCCGTTGTCGCATTTTGTCGCCTTTGCACCGGCGAACGCACCGTTCGTTTGCCTTGAACCGGTGTCGCACTTGGCAGATGCGTTCAACCGGGAGCGCTCGGAGTGGCGCGAAGTTGGAACGCACGTGCTTGAGCCCGGGGCGCGATTGACGGCCACCCTCGACTTCGAGTGGCACGGTCACTGAGTACTGGCTCCTGATTTAACCCCCCCCCACTGCACTGAGAATAAAAACAATGAAACACTCCTTGTATGGAGCGGGCTTCGCTCGCGCTGCAAAACCGTTGTCGCTGTTGATCGGCTTAAGTCCTTTTTGCGCGCAGGCTGCGTTACTGGAGGATGGCAAAGCTAATCTGACGTTCCGCAATTTCTACTACAACCATGATCTACGTGACTCGACGAAGCCTGCGCAGTCGAAACTCGAAGAATGGGCTCAGGGTTTTATCTTCAAAGGCGAATCCGGGTACACCGACACCACGATTGGTGTGGGCGTCGATGTATATGCGGGTCTTGGTCTGAAGCTCGACTCATCTCCCTCGCGCAGTGGCACTGCATTGCTGCCTGGGGCCTACAAGCGCGCGGGGGCACCGCGCAATGCTGACCCACGTTCGGCGGATGAATTTTCCGAAGCCACCGCGGCGTTGAAATTGAAGTACTCCAAAAGTGAGCTGAAGGTAGGTGGCCTGTTCCCCAGAATTCCCTTGGTCAGTTCGGGGGATGCGCGCCTGCTGCCGCAGTTTTTCGAAGGTGCCATGCTGGACATTCGCGAAATTGAGAACCTGGACATCGGCCTGGGGCAGATGCGTCAGGTTAACCAGCGAGAATTTGCCGGCAATCGCGATATACAGGTGGGCAACTACCTGAGCGTGACCAGCGACCGCTTCAACTACCTTGGGGGCACCTGGCGCATGACCCCACAGACCTCCGTGGGCGTCTGGGCGGGCCGGCTGGAGGATGTCTACGACCAGACGCTCTATACCGGCACGCATGCAGTGAAGGCGGGCGACTGGAACCTGTCAGGTACGCTCAACTACCTGGATTCCAGCGAATCCGGCAGCGAAAGGGCGGGCAAGCTGGACAGCCGTATGACGTCTGCGATGCTCAGCGCGAACCTCAGGGCCCAGACGTTCCGGATTGGCTACCAGTACAACGCGGGCGACAGCGCGCTGCCGTTCATTCACGACACGGATCTGCCGGGAGTCGCCAATGCCGTGCAGGTGCTGAGATTCGACCGTGCTCAAGAGCGCTCCTGGCAAGCCCGGTACGACCTGGACTTTGCCCCCCTTGGGGTGCCGGGGCTGAGTGCCTTCGCACGGTATGTACGCGGCGACAACTTCAAGGTGGCCGGAGAAGACGCCAGCGAGTGGGAGCGCAATATCGATGTGTCCTATGTGATTCAAAGCGGGCCACTGAAAAACGTGGCCCTACGCTGGCGGAACGTACAGCTGCAAGGCGATGCGACCGGGCGGCGCGACGAAAACCGCGTCATCATCGCCTACACCTTGCCGCTGTTCTGACCTGCCGACTGCACCACCGACTTCTCGCGGGGACGGTGGATGCAATTTTTTGGAGCTTCGAAACGATGTCTGAACAGCTCAGCCCACACATGAGAGCCTACGTTGAACGTGCCCAGGCCTTCGCGCCGGCAGGGCAGGACCTGCAGGCGCGCAGGCGCGCGTTTCTCGCCGCCTGCCGTGCATGCACCGGTGCGGCACCCGCGCACTGGCGCATCGATGACCTTGAACATGAAGGCGTGCGCCTGCGCGTGTACAAGCCGCAGGCGGCTGCGCCACGCGGTGGATGGCCAACACTGCTGTACGTGCACGGCGGGGGCTGGGATCTGGGTAGCCTGGATACGCATGACTGGTTTGCCTTTGCCCTCGCTTCCCGCCTGCAAGCGGCAATCGTCGCGGTGGAGTATCGGCTTGCCCCAGAGCATCCGTATCCGGCGCCGCTGGACGATTGCCTGAAAGCCTGGCAAGGCTTACGCCAAGGGCGCCTGGCCGACGATCTGTGCACCGAACGGCTGATCGTCGCGGGCGACAGTGCTGGGGGGACGCTGGCTGCAGGGTTATGCATGGCACTGCGCAGGGACGGCGAGGCACAACCGTTGGGGCAGGTGCTCGTTTACCCGGTGCTCACAACCCGCACTGATTTACCTTCCATGTCAGAGCATGCCCAAGCACCTATGATGACTGTTGAAGGCTTGCAGAAATCCCTGGCCGGCTATTTACCTGATGACGCCAATCGGTTCGATGCATGCGCCATGCCCCTTGAGGCAGCCAATCATCAAGGACTGGCGCCGGCGTTTATCGGTGTCGCCGAAATTGACCCGCTGCGCGATCACGGTGTTGCCTATGCCAGCGCGTTAAGCAAGTGTGCCGTGCCCGTTCAGTTGGTGGTAGGACGGGGGATGATCCACTCATCCCTCAGGGCATTTGGCGACGACGAGGTCGAGGCGCTTTACGATCGAATGGCCAAATGGATGGCCGAACGGTTCGAATCACAGCCCTGAGTGCTGTGACCCGAATGGCCCCTCGTTCGCGCGGGGTACTGCAACCGTGACAGCGGCTTAGAAGCCGTTTTGCAGGTTTGCTTGTTTGCCCAGGTACTCCCGGGCCCTCGCAACCTCCGCTGCCGGTATCTCTGGCGCAGCGTTTCCCCAACTGTTGCGCACGTAGGTCAGCACCGCAGCAATGTCGGCATTGCTGAGCTTCCAGTCGAACGAAGGCATGCCGGCACCGGTGACATTTGCCTCGGTGATCGCGGCTCTGCTGCCGGCCAGTACCGTTGTCACCAGGTTGGAGTGGCTTGCTGCACGAATCCCCGGATTGTCGGCGAAGCCGGTAACCATGCCAGGGATGCCCTCACCGCCGACATTGTGGCAGGCCATGCAGTTGTGCTCATAAACGGCGGCACCACGGCGCATGACTGGCGTCGCTTGAGCAAGCGCTTCGGGCTTGGCGGCCTGCGAACCTGGCAGTGAATGCAGGTATTCGGCAATCGCTGCCAGGTCATGATCATTTAAATACTGGCTCGAAAACGCGATGACTTCGGCCATCGTGCCTGATGCCACTGCCTGGTGGTTGCTGCCAGTCTTGAGGTACTGCTGGATCTGCTCGGCGCTCCAGGCCCCTAGACCGTGGTATCGATCCCCGGTGATTTCGGGTGCATGGCTGCCGGCTACATCTGCACCTTGCAGGTAGCGGCCAGTATCGCCGCCGAGCAGGTTCTTCGGTGTGTGACACGAGGCACAATGGCCAGCACCGTCTACCAGGTAACGGCCGCGGTTCCATTGTTCAGACTGCGATGGGTCGGCCTGGAACGGTGAGTTGTCGAAGAACAGCAGGTTCCACCCGTGCATCGCCAGGCGGATGTTGTACGGGAAGCCCAGCGTGTTCTGCTTTGCCGGCTGCTCGACAGGTTGCAGTGAGCGTATATAGGCCCATAAGTCGTGCATGTCATCGTCTTTGAAGCGCACGTAAGCGTTGTAGGGCATGGCCGGGTACAACAGCTGCCCATCCTTGTGCTTGCCGTGGCGCACGGCCCGGAAGAAGTCGCGCTCGGTCCAGTGGCCCAGGCCGGTGTTGAGGGCAGGGGTTATGTTGGTTGAATAGATCACCCCGAACGGCGTCTGCAAACCATAACCGCCGGCGAACGGCTTGCCGCCCGGAACACTGTGACAAGCGGCGCAGTCACCCTGAATCGATACATAGGCACCGCGGGCGATAGCGGCCGGGTCGGCGGGGCTGGCTTGGGCTGCCGTGACCTGGTCGTCGGCGACGTCATCGGCAGCGGTATTGTTGTTGCTGTACAGGGCGGCGCCCAGCCCCACCAGTGCCAGCGAGGCGACAGTCGCTACCAGCAGTTTTTTCTTGCTCATGCCAGCTCTCCTCATGCTTGTACCAATGGGCCAGGGTTTTTCAGGTAGTGCTCGAGGATCGCCTTGGCGGTCCACAACGCCAGCGCACCAATGGTCACGGTGGGGTTATAGCCGCCGTTATTGGGGAACGATGAAGCGCCAAGCACGAACACGTTGTGCGCGGCCCAGGATTGCTGATAGCGGTTCAGTGCGCTGGTGGTGGGGGCGGTGCCCATGACCACACCGCCGTTGGTGTGCGACGAGTCATTGGCGCGAAATGGCGTGTAGTGGTCTGCAGCGAAGTTGTAGGACTCGATATGCTGGCCTCCGACAGCCTTGGCGATCTGCTCGCACTTTTGCCGGATGAACTCACCTGAGCGTTTGTCGTTGAGGTTGTAATCGAACGTCATGCGCATCAGCGGTCGACCGTAGTTGTCCTTGTAGGTCGGGTCCAGGTCGAAGTACATGTCTTCATGCGCGTAGCTGGTGCCTTGGCCCTGGATCATCGCCCAGTTCTGGTAGCTGTGGCGGAACGCCTGCTTCCACCCCTTGCCCCAGGCCGGGGCGCCTTTGGGCAGTACGCCGGCCATGCCAATCGGCAAGCCGCTGTTGGACAACGACTGGATACCCGCACCGCCAATGAACCCCAACCCGCTGTGGTCGAAGTTGTCGGCATTGAAGTCGTCGATCTGAATCGCCAGGCAGCCGGTGTTCATGAACGGATTGAGGTGTGCGTTCTCGAACCACAGGTAGGCATACGAAAGGGTCTGGAAGCTGTAGTTGCGCCCGATCACCCCGCGTCGTGTGCGCGGGTCGTAAGGCTCGCCGATGCCCGAGAGCAGCATCAGGCGCACATTGTCGAGTTGATAGGCAGCGACGATGACGATGTCGGCAGGTTGTTCGCCACGCACGCCGTTCTTGTCGACGTAGCTGACGCCGGTTGCGGTCTTGCCATCGGGCGACTTGTTGATATGCAGGACTTCGGTCTCGGTCAGCAGCTCGAAGGTGGAGTGGCGCATCAATGCGGGCACGACGCAGGCGTTGGGGCTGCTCTTGGACCAGTTGCCGCAGCCGAACAGCTGGCAGTAACCGCAATAGGTGCAGGGCCCCATACGGACACCCAGCGGGTTGACGTAGGCCTGGGATATCGTTCCGGCAGGCACAGGGAACGGGTGATAGCCCATCTGCGTAGTCTTCTCGCTGAAGATGTCGTTCCAGTGGCTCGGGACCAATGGCGGCGTAGGGAATTCACGGCTGCGTGAGCCCTCGAACGGGTTGCCGCCGGGCATGACCACGCCTTGGATGACACCTGCCTTGCCACTCGTGCCGGCAATGCGCTCGAAGCGATCGTAGAAAGGCTCCAGTTCCTGGTAGGTGACACCCCAGTCCTGCACCTGCAGGCCAGGCAGCAAGTGGCCCTTGCCGTAACGCTCCACGGTCTTGCTGTAAGGCTCGAAGTCGAACGGGTTGAAGCGCCAGGAGGCTGCGGCCCAGTGCGTGCCTGCGCCACCCACATTGTTGCCGAGGGTGAGGTTGCTCCACTCGCGAACGGGCAGCGCCTCCTGACGGGCGTTGTTGCGTACGGTGTAGGTTTCCTGGCGCGGTGCCTGAAGAATTTCCCTGCGCGTTGCCCAGCGCAGCTCGTCGGTGTCCACCGAGGGTGGAAAGTCGGTGGCGGTGTCACGCCAGGCGCCGCGTTCGATGGCGACTACCCGCAGCCCAGCCCTGGCCAGTTCCTCTGCAATCACCGAGCCCGACCAGCCCAGGCCGATGACAACCACGTCCGCTTTAGGTCTTGTTGTTTTCATGCGTGTTCCTTGGTTCGCGCGCAGCCGGGCGCCAGCAGATGCCGTGACCGCCCTGCGCGAAGGGTGTGCGATAGGCTGTGTTCCCGGTCAGACTGCCTTGTCGAGAAGGCTCACTGGTTCCAGGTGGAGTGGTTGGCCCTTTTTGTGAAGGTAGGGCCGGTAGTCGTAGCGTGCCCCCGGAAAGCCGATCAAGCGCCAGCCCACCATGTTGCGGTTGCCGCCGTACATCGGGTCAGCCAGGTAACCTTCACGCACGTTCTGCAGCAGCAGGGCGAAGAAACCGGCACCCAGGGGTAATGGCAGGCGGTCCTGGCCGGCTTCCATGGCGCGAAGCAGGTCGTCCTGGCGGTCGGGGTCGAGTGCGCTGAACAGCGTGCCGTACTGGGTGCGACAGTAGTCGCCCAGACGTGCAAGGGCTTCACGGTAACGCTGGGCGGGGGTTAGCTGGAATTGCGGGCCTTGTTCGGGCGTGCCTTGCTTGTAGGGGCCAAGGCGATAGGTGCTGGCCGCCTGGCCGTAGGGGCCGGCCAGCTGGCGGTCAATAAAGACCACGCAACCCGCCTGGCTGGCACTTATGCCCAGCTCGTCTTCGGGAATGAGCCGGTCGAAGATGGCTGTCACTTCATGTGCTTCGGCAGCGGTGAAATACACCAGTGCACCCGGGGTTGGCGGCGACGGCAGCGCATCAGCCTGGGTGCCAACAGGGAAGTGGCTATCGGAACGTATCACGCCGGCGCTGGCGCTGCTGATCGCGCCAAGGGCGCTGATTTGAACAAGCGATATCAAGGCTTCACGTCTGTTCATGTCCATCATCCTCAGGACGTGCATCGACCGCAATCGGTGCCTGGCACCGCGCGATGACGCTTGAGTTATTGTTATCGGCTTGATGCAACGTGCGCCGCACACTGTGTGTTCGGCCGGGCAGGCAGGTCCCCGGCAAGTCACCGACGGGGCTGAACGTTGCTTCGAATCCAAGCGGGGCGAGTCTAGGGCTGTGACAGAACATCGCGCCACGATGCTTTTGATGGGTTTCCTTCAAAATTTTCGCAGGCTACTCTTGCGCGACTTATCGAACGCTGGATCACGGGGTAGGGCAGGTATGTCTTCAGAGGGCAAAGGGCAGGGGCGTGCGGCAGTCACCTTGAGCGACGTGGCTCGTTTGGCCGGAGTTGCGCCCATGACGGTATCGCGCTATCTCAACCAGCCGGAAACCGTGCGTGAGCCTACCCGCCTGAAAGTACGCCGCGCCATCGAGCAAACCGGCTATGTGCACAACCGCCTGGCCGGTTCGCTGAAGTCCAGCCGGACTCGGCTGGTGGCGGTAGTGGTGCCGATGGTAACCAACCCGATTTTTTCCGACGCGTTCCAGGCGATCAACGAGCGCCTGGCCAAGGCTGGGTATCAGGTGCTGTTGGGCGTCTCGGGTTACCAGAGTGAGCAGGAGCAGGAGTTGCTTGAGGTGATCCTCAGCCGTCGCCCGGACGGCATCATCCTCACCGGCACCCTGCATACCACCACCAGCCGCAACCGTCTGCGGGCTGCGGGCGTGCCGGTAGTGGAAACCTGGGATTTGTCAGCCGAACCGATCGATATGCTGGTCGGGTTTTCCCATGAGCAGGCGGGCCGCGACGTTGCTCGGCATCTGCTTGGCCAAGGCTATCGGCATTTCGCCCTGTTCGCTGTCGATGACCCACGCGGTTTGCGGCGCGCTGACAGCTTCAGCCAGGCGCTGGCCGAGGAGGGGTTCACTGACCTGCACCGGCGCACCTGGCAAGGCTTGCCGTCGCTGGCGCAGGGGCGCGAGGGGCTGAGCGCCTTGTTACAGGCTTTGCCTGGCGATGCCAACGAGCCCTTTGTGGTGGTGTGCACCTCCGACACCATTGCTCAGGGTGTGCTCACTGAAGCCGCTGCCCGTGGCATCCGCGTGCCGGATCAGCTGGCGGTAATGGGGTTCGGTGACATGGCATTCGCGGCTCATACCTTTCCCGCCTTGTCCACGGTCAGGATCGACGGCACGCTCATGGGGCAGACAGCCGCAATGATGCTTTTGGAGCGCTTGCAGGGTGATGGCGTGTCGTTGAAAACGGTCGATATCGGCTTTGAGCTGGTGAAGCGCGATAGCACTGTCTAGCGGGATCCAGCGCTGCTTCGTGGTGTAAAGGTAACGTTATCAGATCGACATTTTTTTAATTAATAACTCAAATGCTCTTGTCCATCCTGATGCAATGCGCTAGGTTTTTTAGCGGAAATGGTAACGATACCATTTGGCTGGAATGGATTCAGGATAAGAACAATGTCCAAGATAACCTGCGTTAGAACCCTGCGCCTGCCCGAGCGCCCCAAGCTGATATGGCTGGAGATCGAAACCGATGAAGGGCTTATCGGCCTGGGCGAAACCTTTCGCGGTGCTGCCACTGTAGAAGCTGCGATACACGAACTCATTGCGCCAGGTCTGATCGGCAGGGATTCGCGGCAAATCGAGGCCATCGCCCTGGAACTCAGCAACCCGTACATCGGCTACCACAGCGCAAGCGCTGAAATCCGCGCCGCCAGCGCGGTGGACATCGCCCTGTGGGACCTCAAGGGCCAGCGTCATGGTGTGCCTATCCACGAAGCCATGGGCGGTGCCTGCCGCGAGCGGATTCGTGTGTACAACACCTGCGCCGGCTATGACTTCAACACTCAGCAAGGCGCACGCCGCGAGATCACTGCGGCCGATCGTGCGCAGGGCCCCTACGACGATCAACTGGCCTTCAGCCGCGATGCCGGCGCCCTGGCGATCAGCCTGGTGGAAGAGGGCTACACGGCCATGAAAATCTGGCCGTTCGACCCGTTTGCCCGCCAGCAGGGGGCCAACAGCATCAGCCTTGAAGAGGTGCGCAAAGGCTGTGAGGCGTTCCGCCAGATTCGCCAGGCTGTGGGGGATCGCATCGAAATCATGTGCGAGATGCACAGCCTCTGGGACAGCACTGCAGCCCTGCGTATCTGCCAGGCACTGGAGGCCTTCGATGTGTACTGGGTGGAAGACCCGCTGTGCAAAATGGACGATACCCAGGCCCTGGCCGACCTGCGCAACCGTACCCGGGTGCCGATCTGCGCCAGCGAGACACTCGGCGGCAGCACTGCCTACCGCGACCTGCTCAACGCCGGCAGCCTCGATTATCTGATGCTGGACCTGGTGTGGTGCGGTGGTTTCACCGAGGCACGCAAGATTGCCGCGTTGGCCCAGGCCTACAACAAGCCGCTGGCACCGCATGACTGCACCGGGCCCGTGGCGCTGTACGCCGGCCTGCACCTGGGGCTGCATGCACCCACTGCCGTGCTGCAGGAGGTCGTGCGCGCGTCGCTGTCGACCTGGTATGGCGAATTGGTGACCCAGGTGCCGCAGATCGAAGCGGGCTTCGCGCTCGCGCCGACTTTGCCGGGACTGGGGACGGCGCTGCGGCCGGAAATCCGGCGGCGGGCGGACGCAATCATCCGAGAAACCCACTGCTGAGTGGTTGCGGTGCAGCAACTTGACTGCGCCGCCAATCCGCCATCGAGAATACAATGAAAAAAACACATTCTCTGCGCCGTTTTTTTGCCGAACATCGCCGCTACGAAGTCATCATCCTGCTGTTCGTGATGATGATCATCAACCAGGGCGACCGCGCCACGCTGTCCATCGCCGGCGCCAGCCTGGCCGACGAAATGGGTTTGGGGCATGCCCAGATGGGCTGGCTGTTCTCCGCCTTTGCCTGGGCCTACATGCTACTGCAACTGCCCGGTGGACTGGCCATTGACCGGTTCGGCAGCATCCGTGTGCTGGGCCTGGCGATCGTCGCCTGGTCGGTATTCACCGGCCTGATTGGCACGGTGGCGATGATGCCGGTAGGGCTCGCGTTTTTCGCCGTGTTCATCCTGCGCTTCATGGTCGGTGCGGCCGAGGCCCCGTGCTTTCCTGCCAACAGCAAGATCGTTTCGATGTGGTTTCCCACTGCCGAGCGCGGTACTGCAACGGCGATCTTCAATTCCTCACAGTATTTCGCAGCGGTGGTGTTCACGCCGCTGCTGGCCTGGATATCCACTCGCTGGGGCTGGCCGTGGGTGTTCTATGTGATGGGCCTCGCCGGCGTGCTCATGGGGTTGGTATTCATCCGCCGAATCAAAGCGCCGGTCGAGCATCCCTCCATCACACCTTCGGAGCTGGAGGCCATGCGCGTGGGAGGCGCTAGCCTGCGAGAGCATGCGGCCAGCCGCCCGCAGGCAGAAGGCTGGAAACAGACCTGGCAACGTGCCCGTGGTTTGCTCAGGCAGCGCATGTACCTGGGGATCTACCTGGCCCAATTCTGCATCAGTACCTTGACGTTTTTCTTCCTCACCTGGTTCCCCGTGTACCTGGTGCAGCAGCGTGGGCTGTCGCTGCTCGATGCCGGGTTGCTCGCCGCAGTGCCGGCGATCTGCGGCTTCGTGGGGGGAATCACCGGGGGCATGGCGTCCGACTGGATGTTGCGCAAAGGCATGTCGTTGACCCTGGCGCGCAAGCTGCCGATCTTCATCGGCATGGCGCTGTCGATGAGCATGATCTTGTGCAACTACGTGGAAACCAACCTGCTGGTGGTGCTGTTCATGGCGCTGGCGTTCTTCGGAAAGGGGGTGGGCGCCCTGGGTTGGGCAATCATCGCGGACGTCTCGCCCAAGGACAGCATTGGCATGAATGGCGCCATCTTCAATACCTTCGGCAGCCTGGCCGGCATCGTCACACCGGTGGTGATTGGCTACATGGTGCAGTCGATGAACTCGTTCAACGGCGCTTTGATCTACGTCGCCCTGAATGCCGTCGGTGCGTTCGTCAGCTACCTGGTGATCGTCGGCCCGCTGCGCCGCCCAGACGAGGGCGCCAACGGCCAGGATGATGCGCGATCCGGCCCGTCTCTCAACGCTGCGGCTGCCAATTGATACCCGCTGTGGCCACATTACTGACAAGGACAACAATAATGTACAAGAGCAGAAAGCTGTTCCGCGCCTTGAGCCTGGCAACGTGCCTGACCGGCCTGGCCGGCACCCCGCAGGCACACGCCAGCCAGTGGCCGGCCATGGGCCCCGCGCTCACTGAAGTGGCACGCCTGGATTGGCTGTGCAATGCGGTGGCGCTGACCTCTGACGGTCGCCTGTTCGTCGGCCTGCCGCGCTGGCCGGGGTTCGAGAAAACCCCCTCCATTGCTGAGGTCATGCCTGATGGCAGCCTCAAGCCCTTCCCAGGCGGGCAGTGGAACGACTGGGCGCCGGGCAAGCCAAGTGCGGCCGCGCTGGTAAAGATCAACACCATCCACATCTTCGACGATGACACCTTGTGGGCGATCGACCAAGGCGAGGATGCAGGCCCTGAAGGCATCAATCCCGGGCAGAAGATCCTCCAGTTCGATACCCGCAGCGGCAAGCTGTTGCGCAGCATCAGCCTACCCGCCAGCGTGCTGCCGGCTGGCGCGAACCTCAATGATTTGCGCCTGGACAGCGAACACGCCTATGTGACCGACTCCGGCCTGGGTGGGGTCATCGTCGTCAACTTGCGCACCGGTGACGCTGTCAGGCGGCTGGCGGGGCACCCGTCGACGCAGATGATTCCAACCCGACGGCCAATCGGTGAAGACGGCCATGTGTTGTTGCTGCCGGACGGCAGTGATCACCAGGTGCACTCAGACCCCATCGAGATCAGTCCCGATGGCCAGTGGCTCTATTACCAGCCGCTGAGCGGGCCATTGTGGCGGGTACCGACCGCCGGCCTGCGTGACCCAGGGCTGAGCGATGAGGCGTTGGGCAAGCAAGTGCAGTTCGTCTACAACACCAACCCGCTCACCGGCACCGCAATCGACAGTGCCGGCAATATTTACATGGGCGAGTACGACAAGCCTCGGGTCACCGTCTACTCGCCGGATGGCACCCTGCGCGTTGTCGCGGAGGACGAGCGCTTGGCCAATCCCGACGCGATGATCATTTCCGACCAGCGCGAGCTGTATATACCGGTTCCGCAGAGTGCCCGCATGGCGTCTAACCGTGGGCCGGGCGGAAAGGATGCGCTGCAGTTGCCATTCAAGATCTACAAGCTGCAGCTGCCCAAAAACCTTGGCGATCGGGAGAAAGTCCCTGGACTGGTCGGCAAACCGTTAGCCACCACACGTTGAGCCCCCGGGCAGGTGTTGCGGCGCCTGCCAACCCTGCACCTTTCACACCCATGATCCAGCGGCCGTCATTGGCGGCCGCAGGGTGCCTACGCCTGCGCAAAAGGCCCCCATACATTTTCCAAGCCTGCCTGTGCAATGGCGCACAGGTCGTAAACCCAGGAGTTGTAACCATGAAAACAAAAAACAGCATGGCCGCTTTGAGCTTCGCCTTCATCGCTTCCGCTTTCACCCATGTGCAGGCGGCTAATGCGCCGAGTACTTCAGTGGTCACCCAGGAAAACCTGTCGACCGCTGCGGCCCAGCAGTTGGCCGAACGCGCAACCGAGATGGCCCGCAGCCGCAGCATGAACATCTGTATTGCCGTGACCGACGCCGACGGGCATCTGCTGGCCTTTACCCGCATGCAGGGCGCTTACGCCGGTTGCGTCGAAGCGTCGATCGCCAAGGCCAAGTCTGCAGCGCGCTTTGCCATCAATACCATCACCTTCTACGACCTGGCGCGAAAAGAGAACCTGGCCATCGGCACCATTCCGGGCATCCTGCCAGCGGTGGGCGGCGTAGTGGTCAAGCATGACAACAACGTGATTGGCAGTGTGGGCATCAGCGGCGCGACAGACCTGACCGAACAGAAACTGGCTGAAGACGTGGCGGCCACGTTCCATTGAGGCAGCGGCCTCCGGTGTTGCTGGGGGCCGTATTTGACCTGCACTTTGTCTGCAAGGAATCGAACATGAGCTTGTCACGTTTACTGTTAAGCGCCGCTGTCGCGGGAGCCTTGCCTCTGGCCAGCGCCGCCGATACACCTGAGCCATTGCTTGGCACGGCGAACCTGTCGCTGGCCGGAGCCTCCGCGCTGCTGGACCGGGCAGTTGCCAAGGCGATTGGCGAAGGGTTGCACCCATGCATCGCGATCACCGATGCCAGCGGTTACCTGCTGGCGTTCAAACGCATGGATGGCGCGGCGCCGGGGTGCGTCGAGGCAGCCATCAAAAAAGCCAACTCGGCCGCAATCAACGATGTCGACACGGTGGTGTTCTACGACATGGCGCGCAAGGACAACCTGCAACTGGGCAGCATCCCGGGCATCCTGCCGGCGGTAGCGGGCCTGGTGATACGCCAGCAGGGCCAGCGCGTCGGCGGAATGGGAGTGGCGGGTGGTGCCAGTGATGCCCAAGAGCAGCGCTTTGCCACCGAAGTCGTTCGCGCCTTCGAAAAAACGCTGCCTGCTCCGCAACCCCTCAAGGAGACCCATCCATGAACAGTGCCACCCTGCGTCTTGACCCTGTCGATGGCGCTTCTGCCAGCGATTATGGCCTCCTGAAGCCTTCGACCATGCCTCACTCGCTCAGCGTGGCGGGGCTGGCGGCTACGCTGCTGGCCGCTGTCTACTGTGGCTGGGGCAACCATACGTTGCCAGATTTCGCAGCCTGGTCCAGCACCTTCTGGATGGGTGTGGCCTTGCTCAGCGCCGTAATGATCACACCCAGGGTGTTCGCGCCTGGCTACCTGTTGTCGCTGCTGCCGTTTCTGCTCGCCTGGCGCGTCGCGGCCATGAATGACGCGCAGGTAATGGTGTGGGTCGCGAGTATCGCCGCCATTCCGATCTTTCTACAGTTCGTGGACTGTGCCTTCAGCGACCTGCGCCGAGACGGCTCCAAGCCAGGTGCGTGGTTGGGCACCTTGTTGTGGCAGGCGACGCTCGTGCGCATGTACTTCGGCTTGAACGAGCTCTGCCACAGCGCTGAAAAGATCTTTGCCGGCATGGGCTGGTTTCATAAGCTCGAAGCGGGCTTCCAGGGTTTCGGCCTGGGGGAAATGGCTGCGGCATTCGTGATTCTGGGCGGTTTGATCGAGTTCGCCAGTGCAGTCAGTGTCGGTCTTGGCCTGTTTGCCAGGCTGGGCGCGTTCGTCAGCCTCATCTACTTCCTGGTGGCCACCGTCGGTTTTGGTGGGGAATGGAGCCGCGGTTACGCGTGGGCCTCGGCAGGCGGTGGTGGTTGGGAGTACGTGATGCTGCTGATGATCGTGTTCGGCGGGGTGATGATGACGGGCGCCGGGAAGTTTTCACTGGACGGCTGGTTGTTGCATCGTCGGCTTATCCCGCGGCGGTTTGTACCCTTGGCGGTCAACAAGCAAGGGCAGGGCTGAGCTCGACGGCAGTAGGCTAAAACCGGGCAGGCATGGCAGACTGCCCGCTTTAAGTAACTGGATGTTGCAAGGTGGACAAGATCGAGCGTCGCCAGCGCATGGCCGATGTTGCCCGTCAGGCAGGGGTCAGCCTGAGCACCGTGGACCGCGTGTTGAACGAACGCGGCAGTGTCTCCGACAGTAAGCGCCGCAAAGTGCTGCAAGCGGCGCAGGCTCTAGGGCTCAAGCGCTTACTGCCATCGCCGGTGCACGGTCTGCTGCGTTTCGACCTGCTGATGGTCGACAGTGCAACCGATCACTTCCAGCGGCTGACGGCAGCGTTCGTTCAGCAGGCGCAGATGCACCGCTCGCGCCTGGTCCTGCAGCGCCAAGTCTGGCAAGAGCGAGATCCGCAGCAGTTGCTGGCGTTGATCAATAAGCCCAAGGTGCCGCGCCAGGGCATGATCGTGGTGGCTCAGGACACCCCTGAAGTACGCGCTGCGCTGAAGGCGCAAATGGATGCCGGCGTTCCGGTGGTGCTGCTGACCAGCAGCCTCTCGGGGCTGACGGGCGCAACCTATGTCGGCATCGATAACCACAAGGCCGGCCGTGCCGCCGGCCGGCTGATGAGCCAGTGGGTCCGCCCGGGTCAGGGCCCGGTATTGCTGGTGACCAATTCGCTGCTGTACCACGCTCATCAGCAGCGGGTTCAAGGGTTTCTCGAAGTCATGGGCGAACGGGCGCCGAACGTCGCGGTGCTTGGGCCGTTGGAATGCTTTGATGATGACGACCTGAACGCGGCGACACTCAGCGAATACGCCAGCCAGGCTGCGCCAATCGCCGGGTTGTATACCACGGGCAGTGGATCGACCGGAGTGCATCGCGGGCTGAAGCGTTTCAAGGCAAGCCCTGTCTGGATCAGCCATGAGGCGACGCATCAGCATGCCGCGATGCTCGCCGAAGGGGTGCTGTCGTTGGTACTCGACCAGGACCCTGAAGGGCAGGCAGAAGCCGCCATCCAGCAACTGCTCTACGCCAACGGTGACCTGGCCGCGCCCCCGCAAGTGCACCCACAGCTGCGTATAGTGATCGACGAGACCGTTGATTCTGTCCGACCCTGATGGTGTTTTGACGTAAACACGTCAAAGCCTCAATGGCGTGGCGTAATGTCGCGCCCTACACTGGCGCCCGCCGTGATTGGCAGGTCGCCAGGTACACCTCCCAGCATCCCGCGCTTTTCGTTCGCCCACTGCATCCCCATCGCTTCGACGTGCTCATCCGTGCGCGCCGTGTGCCTTTGTGCGCCCGAAAAACCGCTACCTGCCCACGGTCCCCCGTGATTGTCGATAAGGAGAATTCCATGAAGCGTAGGGACGCCTTGCGTTCTATGGGTGCGCTGTTCGCCGCCGCAGGCCTTGCCAAGGTCGGTGCGGTGGAACTCAAGTCGGTGCCCTCAGAAACCGGCTTGACCCGCGAAATGCTGCCGTCACCGGTCATGAGCGGCGGCCAGGGCAACGTGTTCAAAGGCCAGGCTCGCGCCACCCTGACGGCGGTGTTCGACCGCTTGATCCCCCAAGACCAGCTTGGGCCATCGGCCAGTGAAGCGGGGTGCGTGGACTTTCTCGATGCCCAGATGAATGGGCCCTATGGTGAGTCGAAAGACCTCTATCTGGACCAGCCGCTGCGCGCCGACGAGTCGCAACTGATGGGCCTGACCATCAGCCTGCGCACCCGCCGCGACTACACCCTGGCTGGGCTCGCGTTCATTGACCGGCACGCCCGGGCGCGCCATTCCAAACCCTTCGCCGAGCTCGAAGGCGAGCAGATGGACGCTGTGCTGTCTGATCTGGAGGCCGGCAAGCTCGATTGGGAAGGCAAGGGCAGCAGCAACCGGCTGTTCGAGTTCCTGCTGATGAGCGTGCGTGAGGGCTACTTCTCCGACCCGCTTTACGGCGGCAACCGCGGGATGGTCGGCTGGAAGCTGGTTGGCTTCCCCGGTGCCCGTTACGACTACCGCCAATACATCGACCGGCGCGGTCAGGACTTGGGCCTTGAGCCCATCAGCCTGATCCCGGTGAGCTGAGCCCAGGAGATACCCATGGCAATTCAACGCAAGAAAGCTGACGTCGTGATCGTCGGCCTGGGCTGGGCCGGCTCGCTGATGGCCGAAGAACTCACTCGAGCCGGACTGGAAGTGGTGGCCATCGACCGCGGCCCCTGGCTCGACACCTCCACCGATACCCCGCCAGCGGTCGACCCGGACGAACTGCGCTGGACCATACGCCGCGAGCTGCTGCTGCAGCCAGGTGATTACACCCTGACGTTCCGCAATCAGTCAGGCCAGACCGCGGTGCCGACGCGTGAACTGAAGGCCTTCCAGATGGGCAAGTCGGTCGGTGGCGCAGGCTTCCATTGGGCCGGCATGGCCTGGCGCTTCTCCGAGTGGGACTTCCGCGTGCGCTCGGCCACGCTGGAGCGCTACGGCGCGAGCAAGCTCAAGGGCCTGGAGCAGGTGCAGGACTGGGGCATCACCTATGCCGACCTCGAGCCGTTCTACGACCGCTTCGAGCGCATCGCCGGTATTTCCGGTGTGGCTGGCAATATCAACGGCAAGCTGCAACCTGGTGGCAACCCCTTCGAAGGGCCACGCAGCCGGGAATTCCCGACGCCAGCGCTCAAAGAATCGCAGCTGATGCAGATGTACCGCGACAGCACTGCGCAAATGGGCCTGCACCCGTTCTACATCCCCGTCGCCCACGTCGGCGCGGCCTATGTGAACCCGCTCGGGGTAAGCATGGCGCCTTGCACCTACTGTGGCTATTGCATGTTCCACGGTTGCGGTAACTACTCCAAGTCTTCGCCCCAGGCCTGCGTGATCCCGGCGCTGATGCGGCGCAAGAACTTCACCCTGATCACCCAGGGTTACGTGACCAAGATCCATAAGGCTGAAGACGGCAAGACCGCCACCGGCGTGAGCTATTTCGACGAACAGGGCCGCGAAGTGATCCAGCCGGCCGATATCGTCGCGCTGTGCTCGTTCACCTATGATAACGCGCGGCTGATGATGATCAGCCAGATCGGTCAGCAGTACGACCCGGTGACCCAGACCGGCACTCTTGGCCGTGCCTACAACTACCAGACCTGCTCGGGCGCCCACGTGTGGTTCGAGGACCAGACACTCAACCCGTTCATTGGCGCTGGTGGCCTGGGTATCCAGGTCGACGACTACAACGGTGACAACTTCGATCACAGCCAGCACGACTTCATTGGCGGCGCCGGCTTGCTCACTGTTTCCCGCGAGGGCATGCCGATTGGTCGCTCCGGCCTGCTGCCGCCTGGTACCCCGCGCTGGGGTAAAGGCTTCAAGCAGAACTACCAGGACAACTACCAGAACTACGGCATCATCTTCGGCCAGGGCACCTCGATGCCGACCCGCGATGCCTACTTGTCACTGGACCCGAACTACAAGGACCGCTGGGGCACACCGCTGCTGCGCATGACCTTCGACTGGAACCAGAACGACCGCAACATGGCCCGCTTCATCGAGCAGCGCGCAGTGGACATTGGCAAGAAGATGGGTGCCAAGCACGTACAAACGTTCAATTCGGCGGCAAAGTCCTGGAGCCCGTACGACGAGAACTCCAACCACACCCAAGGCGGCATGATCATGGGCGAAGACCCGCTTACCAGCGCGGTCAACACCTACCTGCAAAGCTGGGATGCACACAACGTGTTCGTGGTCGGCGCATCGGCGTTCCCGACCAACGCGGGTTACAACCCCACCAGCACCGTCGGCGCTTTGGCCATTCGTACGGCACGCGCGATCCATGAAAAGTATCAGCACAACCCCGGTTCCCTGGTGTGAGGCCCGCGATGCTCAACAAGAAAACCGCCCTGATCGGCGGCGGCGTGCTGGCCTTGGCTGGTGCCGTGATGCTCGGCCTGGTCATCCAGGCCAACTCCACCGCACGCTCGCAGGTGGCTGACGATACGGTGCGTCTTGGCGATTTCAAGTCCACTGATGCGGCGCTGATCAAGCAGGGTGAGTATGTAATGCGGGGCGCTGACTGTGCGGCCTGCCATACGGCCAAGAGTGGCGATTTTGCCGGTGGCTATGTGATCGGCACGCCATTCGGTGATATTCAGTCGTCCAACATTACCCCCGACCGCGAAACCGGTATAGGCAACTACACCCAGCGCGACTTCTTCAATGCGGTGCGCCAGGGCCAGGGCCGTCATGGCCTGCTGTTCCCGGCAATGCCTTACACCGACTACACGCGCATGAGCGACGATGACCTGCGCGCGCTGTGGGCATTCTTCAGCACGATCGAGCCGAAGGCGCACAAAGTCGACGAGCTGGCGGGCATGAACTTCCCGTTCAACCAGCGTTTGCTGATGGCCGGCTGGAACTGGATGTTTTTCGACAACCAGCCATACGCCCCCGATCCTGGGCAAAGCGTGGAGTGGAACCGTGGCCGGTACCTGGTTGACGGGGCAGGGCACTGTGCAGCCTGCCACAGCCCGCGTAACGCCTTGGGTGGCCCGATTGCCAGCCAGGCCCTGCAGGGTGGGCTGGTAGGCACTTGGTTCGCGCCTAACATCACCAACGACCCGCACCAGGGCTTGGGGGACAGCTCGGTCGAGCAGATCGTCGACTACCTGAAAACCGGCAGTGACGGTGTGGCAGTGGCCAGTGGGCCGATGGCCGAAGCGATCGAGAACTCGACGCAGCACCTGACCGAGCAAGACCTGCGCGCCATTGCGGTTTACCTCAAGTCGTTGCCTGGCACGCCGCAACCCGCACCTCAAGCACTGGCCGCAAGCGATGCGCGCATGCAACGCGGCGGGCAAGGGTACGAGGTGCACTGTTCGGCCTGTCACGGCACTGCGGGCGAGGGTGTGAGCCATATGATCACTGGTTTCGCCGGCAACAAGGCGATCCTGGCGACCAACACCGACACGCTCACCAGCGTGGTCCTGGGGGGGGCGCGTGCGGTGCATACCCACACCTACACCACCGGTGCCGGCATGCCGGCGTTCGACTGGAAGCTCAGTGACAGCGAGATCGCCGACATCCTCACATTTGCCCGCAACAGCTGGGGCAACAGTGCCCAGCCGGTCACAGCTGCGGAAGTGACGAAGATGCGCAAGCAGCTTGAGCTGCCTGAGCAAATGCGCGCCAGCGTTCAGTAATCACCCGCGGCTGAACCTGCGGCACAGGTGGAGCACGGCCATTGGCCCTGTGCACCACCTGTGCCGCAGGCCCTTTGGCGGCGAGAGCCGCAACAGGCAGCATCCAATAACAAAGAGAACCATCAATGTCCATTTTCAAACAGCGCGTCTTGCTTGCCGCTTTGGTCTGCGCCCCGACCGTTCATGCTGCAGAGCCTTTTGCCAGCGATTCCCCTTGGGCGCTGGGCGACTGGAATGGCGCCCGCAGCGACCTGGCTCAGCAGGGCGTGGACTTCGAATTCGCTTATGTCGGCGAAATCGGTGCCAATCTTGGCGGCGGCTACAACAACGACCGTACTGCCCGTTACAGCGACCAATATTCCTTGGGCGCCCGTTTCGACCTGGAGAAACTGCTCGGCTGGCACGACGCGCGCTTCCAGCTGACCGTGGCCAACCGCAACGGCGACAACATTTCCAACGACCGCGTTGGCGACCCCCGCACCGGTACGCTCAGCTCGTCGCAGGAAGTCTGGGGCCGTGGCTCGCATTGGCGCATGACCCAGCTGTACTACCAGCAAGCGTTCTTCGATCGGCACCTGGATATCAAGGCGGGGCGCTTCGGTGAGGGTGAGGACTTCAACAGCTTTGACTGCAACTTTCAGAACCTGACTTTTTGCGGCTCGCAGGTCGGGAACTGGGGTGGCATCTGGTACAACTGGCCGATCACCCAGTGGGCGCTGCGGGTCAAGTACCAGCTCAGTCCCGAGCTGTTTGCGCAAATCGGCGCGTACGAGCAGAACCCGTCGAACACTCAGAACGACAATGGCTTCAAGCTCAGTGGCAGCGGCACCGAGGGAGCGGTGCTGCCGGTGGAACTGGTATGGCAGCCGCGCATTGACGGCCTACCGGGTGAGTACCGTGCCGGTTATTACTACAGTACGTCCAACGCCAAGGACGTGCTCAAGGACAGCCGTGGCCAGCCTGCTGTAATAAGCGGAGCAGCCTATCGCAGCGCATCGAACAAGCACGGCGTGTGGCTGGGTGCCATGCAGCAGATAACCCAGCACGCTGGTGATGCTTCACGCGGGCTGACCGTTTTTGCAATGGGCACGGCTCATGACCGTAAGACCAGCAAGGTCGATCACTACTTGTCGGTGGGCGCTATCTACAAGGGCCCATTCGATGCACGGCCAAAGGACGATGTCGGCCTGGCACTATCGGAAGTCCATGTGAACGCGGCCTACCGAAAGAATGCGGCGCTGACCAATCAGGTCAACGGGATCGATGACTACGGCAACCCCGACTATTTGCCGATCCAGGAAACCGAGTACAACGCCGAGCTGAACTATGGCATTCATCTAGCCGATTGGCTGACGGTGCGGCCGAACCTGCAGTTTGTGCGTCACCCAGGCGGGGTGAAACAGGTTGACGATGCCTGGGTAGGCGGTTTGAAGGTGCAAGCGAGCTTCTGAGTGCAGCAGCGGCGGTACGAGCGCAGGGCAGGGCACAAGCCTGCCCTGCTGTGGATGCGATCAGCCTTGCTGCAACAAGTGCCGTGCCGCAGTGAGTGCCTGGCTGCGGAGCACGGCCGGGGCGTTGCCGATGAGCTGGCCCGCACGTTTGACGATGCGGCCGTCGGCGATCACGGTGTCGACGTCTGCTGGAGTCGCCGACTGAACGATGCACGCCACGGGATCGTTGACTGGGAACATGCCCAGCCTGCGGGTGTCGATCAGTGCCAGGTCGGCCCGCTTGCCCACAGAGATCGAACCTGTTTCCTGGCCGATGCCCATGGCATGCGCCGCCCCCTGTGTGGCCCAATGCAACGCATCCCTGGCGGTCATCAGTTGCTCATCACCGGAAGTGCCGATAGCCAGGTTGAGGCAGGTCTGCATGAGCATGAACGGGTTGGCATTACCACCCAGTATCAACGTGTCGATGCCGAGCGTGACCGGTAGTTTCGCGCGATGCAGCGCCGCCACTGGGGGCAGTCCATAGCCAACACGCATTTCAGTCAAGGGTGTGATGCACACGGTCGCGCCCGCCTGCGCGATGCTGGCCATGTCTTGTTCATCGGCGTGGGTGGCATGCACCAGCTGCACGGACGGGCTCAACAGGCCTCGGCTAGCCAGTTGTTGAATAGCCTTTTTCTCCTGCATCTGGCGGCTGACGGCAATATGGGTGGATACAGGCAGACCATGGGCTTTGGCAAATGCAAATTCTTCTTCCCAGATCGGCGCTTCGGTGCGTTCCGGGCCGCGGCTGGCCAAACCAAGATCGATACGCCGATGCGCGGAGGCCTGCAGTTGGGACTGGATACGCTCGATGTCCTTGAAGTCCATTAAGCCGGTGGCCGGCAAGTCCTGCGCGTAGCCGTACCACAGCCGCGCCCGCAATCCGCTGGAAGCCAGCGCGCGCAGTTCGGCCTGTGCGAAGTCGGGGTCGCGGATGTTGTGCGCCCAGCTGTTGACCGTGGTGATGCCCGCGTGAACGGCCTCAGCCAGCCCGAGGCGGACGCTGAGTTCGGTGAGGGCAGGGGTAAAGCGCTTGCTGGTGGCTTGCTGGCTAACAAAGAAGGCAGGCCCACCCGGAACAGGCGCGCTGTTGCGCAGCAGGCTGTTCCACAAATGCCAGTGGGTATCGATGAGCCCTGGTATCACGATCATGTCCGTTGCGTCGATTACCTGGGCCTGAGAGGCGTCCAGGCCCGTGCCGAGCTGGCGGATAATGCCGTGCTCGATCAGTACGTCGGCACTGTTCATGTCGCCAAGCGCGGGATCCATGGTTATCACAGTGGCATTGCGAATTAGCAGGCGACCAGCGCGCTCTTGTGGGAGGACGCTGGCCTGAACTGGAAGCATCAGACTGGCGCCTGCTAACGAGCCGAGTTGTAGCAATGTGCGGCGATCAATGGCCATTAAGCTTTCATCCTGGAATGTGGTGCTACAGAGTCACTTCGCCAGCGAAGCGAGCATTCGTAAATGCGACAGTGATGGTGGAGCTCGAGTTCGTTGGTGCGGCGGCGCTGGGGTGATGTGCTGATTACAGGCGGGTGTTGATCGTTTGCGAAGTAACGAATAATACTGCATTTAACATAATATGCATTATGCGAACCTACGTATTTCGCTGCTGGGCCGGAGGTGACAGATTTGAAACCAGGCCAATCTCCAAAAGCCCGAAACCGGCCATTCCTTGACCCAGGTTAACGCCACCTCACTTCCCCGTGATTAAAATGCGGGCTCCGCACCCTTACGGGGAATCTGGCATGACGATCATCGTAACCGGCGCCGCGGGCTTTATCGGTAGCAACCTCGTTCAGGCGCTCAACCAACGCAACGAAACCGAAATCATCGCTGTCGATGACCTGACTGACGGTGACAAATTCCGCAACCTGGCCTGCAGCGAAATTTCCGATTACCTGGACAAGGACGACTTCCTCGAGCGCTTCAGCCGTGGCCAGTTCGGCAAGGTGCGCGCCGTACTGCATCAAGGCGCATGTTCGAGCACCGTTGAAGCTGACGGTCGCTTCATGATGGATAACAACTACCGGTTCAGTCGTGAGTTGCTGGCGGCTGCTCAACATCAGCAGGTCCCGTTTTTATACGCATCATCGGCAGCCGTCTACGGCGCAGGCCAGGACTTTCGCGAACAACGTGAATGTGAGCGCCCGCTGAATGTTTACGGCTATTCGAAATTTCTCTTCGATCAACACGTACGCCGGCAGCTATCGGCCGCACGCAGCCAGATCGTCGGGTTACGTTATTTCAACGTCTACGGGCCCCATGAGCAGCACAAAGGCACTATGGCGTCAGTGGCCCTGCACTGCTACAACCAGTACCAGGCCCACGGCAAAGTCAGCCTGTTCGGCAGTTATGGCGAGTACCCGAACGGTGGCCATCTACGTGATTTCGTCTCTGTGGAGGATGTGGTCAAGGTGAACATGTTCTTCCTTGATAGCCCGCAATCCAGCGGCATCTTCAACGTAGGCAGTGGCCGCGCCCAGCCATTCAATGACGTGGCCTTGGCCGTGATCAATCGGCTGCGTGAGCGGCAAGACCAACCCCCGTTGTCACTCGAGATGGCCTTGCTCGAAGGCATTCTGGAGTACAGCGAATTTCCTGAGCATTTGCGGGGCAAGTACCAGTGTTACACCTGCGCAGACCTGAGGCGCTTGCGCGCTGCCGGTTATACGGCGCCTACATTGACAGCCCAGCAAGGCGTGGCCCGCTACTGCGATTGGTTGCAGGGTATCCAAAGCCCGTCACCGGCTGCGTTGAAGAATGCAGCGGCAGCTTGATATTGCGCATTTAAGCCCAATCCGGGTACTTTCAGCTGCTCCGCAGGCATTAATTGGCTAGATCTTGTCGATAACTACACTAAATAGTCATTTAGTGTAGTTATGATTTAACCATGACCGTAGCGTCTGCCCTGGTAGCCTGGCTGATTGCTGGATCGGCCAACAGCTCAGTCACCCGACTTGCAAATGCATGCAAGGTAAACGGCTTGGTCAGCACTTGCCTCCCCGCTGCTTGCACATATCCCGTGATGAACATTGCCTTCAGAGCGGGTTGGATCGCAGTCGCCTGTTCGGCCAGTTGCCACCCATCCATTGCGCCAGGCAAGCCCACATCGCTAACCAGCAGGTCGACGTTTGCCCCTGAGCGCAACAGTTCGAGCGCTGCGGCACCGTCGCCCGCCTGGAGTACCTGGTAGCCCTGTTCCTCCAGGGTTTCCTGCAGGATAATGCGCATCGTGTGCTCATCTTCCACCAGCAATATGACCTTTCCCTGCTGTAGCTCAAACTCAGCCGCTTTTGCCGCGTCCTGCTCGGGTTCGGCCACATCACCGCTATGCCGAGGCAAATAAAGATCGACCCGCGTGCCTTCATCCTGCTTCGAGTGGATCTTCACCTGGCCGCCCGATTGCTGCGCGAAGCCATAGATCATCGAAAGCCCCAGCCCCGTGCCCTGCCCTACGGGTTTGGTGGTGTAAAAAGGTTCGAAGACATGAGGTAGCACCTCAGGCGCGATGCCGATGCCGGTGTCGGTTACGCTCAGGTGCAGGTATTGCCCAGGCGCCAGGTCATGTTGTGGGGCCTCGTGCACCGTCAGCGCCAGGTTGCGCGCCGCCAAGGTGATCTGCCCCCCGCCAGGCATGGCATCGCGAGCATTGTTGCAGAGGTTCAGCAACGCGTTCTCAAGTTGGCTGGCATCGACGAACGCGGGCCAAAGTGCCACGTCGCACAGGGTATCGACCCGAATGCCGGGCCCTGCCGTGCGCTGTACCAGCTCACTCATGCCATGCAACAACGTGGGGAGCTCCACAGCCTTGGGCTCCAGTGTCTGACGCCGCGAAAACGCCAACAGGCGGTGGGTCAAAATGGCAGCGCGGCTGGCGGCGCTTCGTGCGGCACTGATGTGCTTGTCGACTTCCCCCATGCGGCCCTGATGGATGCGATGGCTGAGCAGCTCGAGCGAACCACTGATGCTGCCAAGCAAGTTGTTGAAATCGTGCGCCAGGCCGCCGGTCAATTGGCCAACCGCTTCCATTTTCTGCGACTGGCGCAGTTGTTCTTCGGCAGCCATCAACTCCGCCGTGCGCTGGCTAACCCTTTGCTCCAGCGTCTCGTTGAGTTCGCGCAAGGCTTCTTCGGCTATTGTCCGCTCCAGCAGGTCAGCTGCTGTTCGCGCCAGAATGTCGAGCAGGCGCAAAACCCGTTCCGAGGGCTGATGCGGTTGGCTCCAGTGCGTAGAGATCATGCCCAGCAACTGGCCGCTGCGCGATTGCAGTGGCGTGGTCTGTGCTGCCCGGATGCCGGCATTGCGGAAGCACAGCAGCTCTTCGGTGCCGGTGATCTCGTCCCACCGTTCAAAGTCCGAGACGATCGCACGCTCGCCACGCCTGAGGGCCAGGCCGCAGCTGCTCAGCGCATCGTGGCGCACCCACTGCCAGAACTGCACGGCCTCGGGGGGCAGCCCGCGCGAGCACAGCAATTGCAGCTGCCCGCCATGCCCAGACGGATGATCGGGCGGGCAAAGCACCTGCATTGTCGCAAATTGCGAGCCGGTGATGCTGGCGGCGGCGTCGACGATCTTGTCATAGAGCGCCCGGCGGTCCTGCTCGCCGATCAGGGTAACGCTGATGCTGTGCAGCAGGTCGATGTCGGCCAGCGCGGTGGTTGTCATGTCGGTCCCTCGAGGTGGTCAGCCTTGCAGCCTCAAGCCAAACCACCAAATCGTTTGTAGAAGCTTTCGTTCACGTCCGGCAAAGGGCCATCGGCCGTTTCCAGGGCCGTATTCAACCACGCCTCTGCCTGGGCGAACACCAGCCGATACAGGTTGCGGCACAACTGCCTTGCCGCCCTGCCTTCCCAGTCACCCGGCAAAAGCTCGTCGGGCAGCTGCGGGTCGCGCAACAGCAGCCTGCGGTACTCGTGGATCAACAAGGTGCGGGCCAGGAAGCAGTCTTCAGGGTTGAGCGCGTCCTGTTCTTTCAAGCCTTGCCACAGTGGCCGAAACAGCTGGATGAACTCGCTGTACTGTTGCCCCAGTTCGTCGATACGCCAGCTTTCGCGCACTTGCGCGCGCATGGCCTTGGAGGCCAGCACTTCCTGCGTATGGGTTTCGAAGACGATGCTGTCGTCGCTCGCTTCCAGCTCGCGCAAGGTCGCGGCCAGGTCGGCGCGGTCCGCGCGCGGGCAACCGAGCACGTTCGGGGCCATGGCGCCGAAACCCTGCCATTCCAGTTCTTCTCGCACGGCCTTGCGTTTGCCGGGGTCGAGTTGCGACAGCAAGACCAGGGTCCAGGCGCCGTCCCAGGCCGGCTGGCTGGGGCTGTAGACACGCTTGAACGCCTTCTCGAAACGCCTGCGGCCGGTACCGGTAAGGCTGTAGTAACTGCGCCGGCCGACCTTTTCAGCGGTCAGCCAGCCTTCCTTGGTCAGGCGGAAGATCGAGGTGCGGATCAGCCGTTCGTTGATGCCGACAGGTTCCAGCAGGTTGATCAGGCTGCCGAGCCAGACCGTGCCGCCATGGGGCTCGATGGCATCGCCGTACAGGGTGATGATCAGCGAACTGGCGCGGATCGGCGTCTGCTCCTGAAAGCGGGTGATCAGGTGGTTCAGCGGGGCGAGGTTGCTCATGGAGGAACTGTGCGCGGAGAAACCACCGACTATACCTGTGCGGCGGCCCGCCTGGCCATTGCGCGCTGCAGGGAGGTTCATGCGCCCTCCTCGCCTTTGGGCCGGAAGCCGCCGTCACCCATGCGCGGGCGCTGGGGTTCGGCTGCGGCCAGTGGTGGGCATTCGACCAGGCTGGCCATGCAGCGCTGGCTGAGGCGTTGGTATTCGGCGGTGCCGCGTTGCTTCCAGCGCAGTTCCTGCTCGGTCAATGGGCGTTTGGCCTGGGCGGGTGAGCCGATTACCAGGCTCTGTTCGGCGCACTCGAACCCGGCCTTGACGAACGCCGTGGCGCCGACGATGCAGCGCGGCGCGATGCGGGCGCCGTCCATGACCACCGCATTCATGCCGATCAGTGCGTCAGCGCCCACGCGGCAGCCATGCAGCACCGCACCATGGCCAACATGGCCGTTGCGCTCGATCACCGTGTCGCCACCGGGGAAGCCATGCATCACGCAGGTGTCCTGCAGGTTGGCGCCCTCCTCCAGGACGATGCGCCCGAAATCACCGCGCAGCGAGGCCAGTGGCCCTACATAACAGTGCGCGCCGACGATGACGTCACCGATCAATACGGCGCTTGGGTGGACATAGGCCGTCGGATCGATGACGGGGGTCAGGCCGTCGAGTCGGTAGCAGGGCATGTCGTATCTCCTGAAATGATTCGTATCGTATCTTGATCTTGTATCGTATGCCTGCTGGGCGTCAATCCTCTTGAACGCAGCGCAATTGCTTGTTCCTGGGAGAATCTACAGAGCTAAAGGTCGTATAACGAGATACACAATCCGTATTTTGCTATTGATTGTCTGTATCGCATGGTGTTTATATTGACCGCACCTGGGCACGCTCACCCGTCGCCCCTGCAGACAATTCCAAAAAAAGCCGGCCACTCGATGCGCCGGGCCAAGCAGCTTGAGGACCCCGACATGCCGCGTTATCTCCTAGTGCAGGCGCCGGAACACGGCGTTCGCCGGATCACCCTGCAACGCCCAGAGGCCCTCAATGCCCTGTGCACCGAACTGCTGGCAGAGCTGGCCGCCGAACTGGATGCCGCAGAGCGCGACGAGCAGACCCGCGCCGTGGTCATTACCGGCAGCCGCAAGGCGTTCGCCGCCGGTGCCGACATTCGCGAGATGGCCGAGCGCGACCTGGTTGGCATTCTCAATGACCCGCGGGTTGCCCACTGGCAGCGCATTGCGGCCTTCTGCAAACCCCTGATCGCTGCCGTGAACGGCTACGCCCTGGGCGGTGGCTGCGAGCTGGCGATGTGTGCCGACATCGTGATCGCGGGCAGCGATGCCCGCTTCGGCCAGCCTGAAATCAACCTTGGCATCATCCCCGGTGCCGGTGGCACCCAGCGCTTGCTGCGCGCCGTCGGCAAGCCCCTGGCGATGCAGATGGTCCTCACCGGTGAAGCGATTGACGCCCGGCATGCCCTGCAAGCCGGCCTGGTCAGCGAAATCACCCAGCCAGAACTGACGGTGGAGCGCGCTACCCAAGTTGCCCGCAGCATCGCCGCCAAGGCGCCGCTGGCGGTGCGCCTGGCCAAGGAGGCGCTGCTCAAGGCCGGCGACACCGACCTTGCCAGCGGCCTGCGCTTCGAGCGCCACGCCTTCACCCTGCTGGCCGGTACCGCCGACCGCGACGAAGGCATCCGCGCCTTCCAGGAAAAACGCCCGGCCCAGTTCAAAGGCCGTTGATTTGCCCTTCCCATCGCCTGACGGAGCAAGCCTTCCATGACGTTCGAGCACATTCTGTTTTCCATCGAGGGCGGTGTTGCCCAGCTCATCCTGAACCGCCCCGAGCAACTCAACAGCTTCAACACGCAGATGCACATGGAGGTGCGCGAGGCGCTCAAGCAGGTGCGCCAGAGCAGCGAAGCACGGGTGCTGCTGGTAACCGGGGAAGGCCGCGGCTTCTGCGCAGGCCAGGACCTGTCCGACCGCAATGTCGCCCCTGGCGCGGCAATGCCTGACCTGGGCGAGTCCATCGACACGTTCTACAACCCGCTGGTGCGCACCCTGCGTGACCTGCCGCTGCCGGTCATCTGCGCAGTCAATGGCGTGGCGGCAGGCGCCGGGGCGAACATTGCGCTGGCCTGCGACCTGGTGCTGGCGGCCCGTTCCGCCAGTTTCATCCAGGCCTTCTGCAAGATTGGCCTGGTCCCCGATTCCGGCGGCACCTGGTTGCTGCCGCGGCTGGTTGGCATGGCCCGGGCCAAAGCGCTGGCGATGCTCGGCGAGCGCCTGAGCGCCGAGCAGGCGCAGCAGTGGGGCCTGATCCACCGCGTGGTCGACGATGCCGAGCTGCGCGACGAGGCCATCGCCCTCGCCCGCCACCTGGCCAGCCAGCCCACCTACGGCCTGGCACTGATCAAGCGCAGCCTCAATGCCAGTTTCGACAATGGCTTCGACCAGCAGCTGGAGCTTGAGCGCGACCTGCAGCGCCTGGCCGGGCGCAGTGAAGATTATCGTGAGGGCGTGAGCGCCTTCATGAACAAGCGCACACCCGCGTTCAAGGGGCGTTGAACATGCAAGCACTTCAAAGCAGTGCCGTGGTCGCAGTGATCGGTGCGGGCGCCATGGGGGCTGGTATCGCCCAGGTGGCAGCCCAGGCTGGCCACCCGGTAAAGCTCTACGATAACCGCCCCGGTGTTGCGGCGCAGGCCGTGGCCGGTATCGATCGCCAGCTCGGTCGCCTTGTAGAAAAAGGCAAACTGCAGCCCGATGCCCGCGAAGCGATCGTGGCGCGCCTGCAGCCGGTGGAGGTGATCGAAGCCTTGGTCGACGCCCGGCTAGTGATCGAGGCCATCGTCGAAAACCTGCAGGTCAAGCAAGACCTGTTACGCCAGCTGGAAGCACTGTGCGCAGAGGACTGCATACTCGCCAGCAATACCTCGTCCCTGTCGATCACCAGCCTGGCGGCGGGCCTTGCCCGGCCGCAGAACGTGGTCGGCATGCACTTCTTCAACCCTGCGCCGTTGATGGCGCTGGTTGAAATCGTTTCGGGCCTGGCCACCGAACCAAACGTCGCCGCCGTGCTTTATCACACGGCAAAGGCCTGGGGTAAAAAGCCGGTTCACACCCGTTCCACGCCCGGTTTCATCGTCAATCGTGTGGCGCGGCCGTTCTATGCCGAAAGCTTGCGCCTGCTGCAGGAGGGCGCGGCCGACTGCGCAACACTCGATGCCTTGCTGCGCGAGGCCGGTGGTTTCCGCATGGGCGCGTTCGAACTCACCGACCTGATCGGGCATGACGTCAACTACGCCGTCACCTGTTCGGTGTTCGATGCATTTTATGGTGATTCCCGCTTCCAGCCCTCGCTGGTACAGAAGGAGCTGGTCGATGCGGGCCGTCTCGGGCGCAAGAGCGGGCATGGCTTCTATCGCTACGCCGAAGGCGCCGAGCGCCCGCCCGTGGCAGAACTTGCCAGTGCGCTGACGGTTGACCGCTGCGTGGTCGAAGGCCATCTCGGGGCGCTGCAGCCGCTGGTTGAGCGCTTGCGCGACAGTGGGCTTGCCATTACCGAACGCGCAGGCCGTGGCGTGATCCACGTCGGCGATGCGGCCCTTGCGCTGTGCGATGGGCGCCTGGCCAGCCAGCGTGCCCGGGATGAGGGCCTGCGCAACCTGGTGCTGATCGATCTGGCCCTGGATTACCGCACGGCTTCGCGCATCGCCATCAGCTGGTCGGCCGACACCACTGCCACGGCACGTGACCAGGTTGTCGCACTGCTGCACCGGGCAGGCATCCAGGTGGCCGCGGTTGCCGACCTGCCTGGCCTGGTGGTGCTGCGCACCGTGGCCATGCTTGCCAACGAGGCCGCCGATGCCGTGTTGCAAGGCGTCGGCAGCGCCGCCGACATCGACCTGGCCATGTGCGCCGGTGTCAATTACCCACGCGGCCCATTGGCCTGGGCCGAGCAGATCGGCCTGGGTTACACGCTGCGCGTGCTGGAACACCTGCAGGCCAGCTATGGCGAAAGCCGCTACCGCCCTTCCCTGCTGCTGCGCCGCAGCCACGCCCAAGGAGCCCGCCTGCATGACTGAACTGCAACGCACCCCGGACGAACTGGCCCAGGCCTGCGCCGCCGCCCTGTTCTCCCGCGACCAGGCCAGCCAGGCCCTGGGCATCCGCCTGCGCAGTGCCGGCGCAGGCCAGGCCCGCCTGAGCATGCCGGTGCGCGCCGACATGCTCCAGGGCCACGGCACCTGCCACGGTGGTTTCCTCTTCGCCCTCGCCGACTCGGCCTTTGCCTTCGCCTGCAACAGCTACGACGAAGCCACGGTCGCCCTGGGCTGCAGCATCGACTACGTCGCCCCCGCACTGTGCGGTGACGTGCTGACTGCAAGTGCGGCCGAAATGAGCCGCAAGGGCCGCACCGGGCTGTACGACGTGCGCATCGAAAACCAGCGCGGCGAGCTGATCGCCCTGTTCCACGGCAAATCCTACAAAGTGCGCGGCACGGTGCTCGCGCAGGAGACCGCAAATGACTGAACACCCTCCCCTCGATGCACTGATCATCGATGCCGTGCGCACGCCGATCGGCCGTTACGGCGGCGCCCTCAGCAGCGTACGCGCCGACGACCTGGCCGCCGTGCCAATCAAGGCGCTGGTCGCGCGCTACCCGGCGCTTGACTGGTCCGCCATCGACGACGTGATCCTTGGTTGCGCCAACCAGGCCGGTGAGGACAACCGCAACGTGGCGCGCATGGCCGCGCTGCTGGCCGGCCTGCCGATCAGCGTGCCCGGCACCACGATCAACCGCCTGTGCGGCTCCGGCATGGACGCCATCGGCAACGCCGCCCGCGCCCTGCGCTGCGGTGAAGCCGGGCTGATGCTGGCCGGCGGCGTCGAGTCGATGTCGCGTGCACCGTTTGTCATGGGCAAGTCCGAGCAGGCCTTTGGCCGCAGCGCCGAGCTGTTCGATACGACCATCGGTTGGCGCTTCGTCAACACCCTGATGCAGGCCGAGTTCGGCATCGATTCGATGCCCGAAACGGCCGAAAACGTCGCCGACCAGTTCGCTATCTCCCGTGCCGACCAGGATGCTTTCGCCCTGCGCAGCCAGCACAAGGCCGCCGCCGCCCAGGCCCGCGGCCGGCTGGCACGTGAAATCGTGCCGGTGGAAATCGCCCAGCGCAAAGGCCCGGCCATTCGGGTCGAGCAGGATGAACACCCGCGCGCCGACACCACCCTGGAGCAACTGGCCAGGCTGGGTACGCCGTTCCGTCAAGGCGGCAGCGTCACGGCGGGCAATGCGTCGGGGGTCAACGATGGTGCGTGCGCGCTGTTGCTGGCCAGCAGCGCAGCCGCCCGCCGCCATGGCCTGAAGGCGCGAGGGCGGATCGTCGGCATGGCGGTGGCCGGCGTTGAGCCACGCATCATGGGCATCGGCCCTGTGCCGGCGACCCACAAGGTGCTGGAACTGACCGGCCTGTCACTGGCCGACATGGACGTCATCGAGCTCAACGAAGCCTTCGCCGCCCAAGGCCTGGCCGTGTTGCGCGAGCTGGGCCTGGCTGATGACGACGCGCGGGTCAACCGTAACGGCGGCGCCATTGCACTTGGCCACCCGCTGGGCATGAGCGGCGCCCGCCTGGTCACCACCGCCCTGCACGAACTGGAAGAAAGCGCCGGCCGCTACGCCCTGTGCACCATGTGCATCGGTGTCGGCCAAGGCATTGCCATGGTCATCGAACGCCTCTGACCAATGGCTTGTTACTGAACGCGACGCCGCCGGTTATGCTGCGTCCATGACACTCACGGCGCCGCTCCTTATAGAGGAAGGCGCCGGTCTACAAGAACAATTCGAGTGATGCCATGAACATGTACCATGATGCCGATCGTGCCCTGCTGGACCCGATGGAAACCGCCAGTGTCGACGCCCTGCGTCAGCACCAGCTGGAGCGGTTGCGCTGGAGCCTGAACCACGCCTACGACAACGTGCCGCTGTACCGTAAACGCTTCGACGAGTGTGGCGCCCACCCGGAGGACCTGAAGTCCCTCGACGACCTGGCGAAATTCCCCTTCACCGGCAAGAACGACCTGCGCGACAACTACCCCTACGGCATGTTCGCCGTGCCCCAGCAAGAGGTGGTGCGCCTGCACGCCTCCAGCGGCACCACCGGCAAGCCGACCGTGGTGGGCTACACCCAGAACGACATCGACACCTGGGCCAATGTGGTCGCCCGCTCGATCCGCGCTGCAGGTGGGCGCAAGGGCGACAAGGTGCATGTGTCCTACGGCTATGGCCTGTTCACCGGCGGCCTGGGTGCGCACTATGGGGCGGAGCGCCTGGGGTGTACGGTAATCCCCATGTCGGGCGGCCAGACCGAGAAGCAAGTGCAGCTGATTCGGGACTTCCAGCCCGACATCATCATGGTCACGCCCTCCTATATGCTCAACCTGGCCGACGAGATCGAGCGCCAGGGCATCGACCCGCACGACCTCAAGCTGCGCCTGGGCATCTTCGGTGCCGAGCCATGGACAGACGAGCTGCGCCGCTCCATCGAGCACCGGCTGGGCATCGATGCGCTGGATATCTATGGCCTGTCCGAGATCATGGGCCCGGGCGTGGCCATGGAGTGCATCGAGACCAAGGATGGCCCGACCATCTGGGAAGACCACTTCTACCCCGAAATCATCGACCCGGTGACCGGCGCGGTCTTGCCTGACGGCCAGCTCGGCGAGCTGGTGTTCACTTCGCTGAGCAAAGAGGCGCTGCCGATGGTGCGCTACCGTACCCGCGACCTGACGCGCCTGCTGCCCGGTACGGCGCGGCCGATGCGGCGTATTGGCAAGATCACCGGGCGCAGTGACGACATGCTGATCATTCGTGGGGTCAACGTGTTCCCGACGCAGATCGAGGAGCAGGTACTTAAAATCAAACAGCTTTCAGAACTTTATGAGATTCATCTGTATCGCATTGGCAATCTGGACAGCGTCGAGGTGCACGTGGAGCTGCGTGCTGAGTGCCAGACCATGGAGGACGGCCAGCGCAAGCTGCTCACCGGTGAACTGAGCAAACAGATCAAGACCTACATCGGCATCAGTACCCAGGTGCGACTGCAGCCCTGCGGTACGCTGAAACGCTCCGAAGGCAAGGCGTGCCACGTGTTTGATAAACGGTTGGCTGGCTGAGTCATCGGCTGCCTTTGCGCCCCGGCCTGGCCCGGGGCTTTTTTTTGCCTGGGAGAAAGCTGGGGGCTGCTTTGCAGCCCGCAGCCTCCCCAAACGATACATAAAACTCATCTGATACACCTAAAACTGTTTGACGTTATGTTTTGTATCGCTTACAAATGACTCATGCCTTAGCAGGAGTCGGAACATGTACGCACAGCTAGTGGAAACCGGAGTAAAACGCGTCAAGGCGCTGGACGAGATGTCGCCTGAAGAACGCCACTTCCAGGAAAAGATCGACGCCGAAATCAAGATCGAAGCCAAGAACTGGATGCCCGAGGCCTATCGCCAGACCCTGATCCGGCAGATCTCCCAGCACGCCCATTCGGAAATCGTCGGCATGCTGCCCGAAGGCAACTGGGTCACCCGCGCCCCCAGCCTCAAGCGCAAGCTGCAACTGATGGCCAAGATCCAGGACGAAGCCGGCCACGGCCTGTATCTGTACAGCGCCATGGAAACCCTCGGCGCCGACCGCGACGAAGAAATCGCCAAGCTGCACAGCGGCAAGGCCAAGTATTCGAGCATCTTCAACTACCCGACCCTGAGCTGGGCCGACATGGGCGCGGTGGGCTGGCTGGTCGATGGCGCTGCCATCGTCAACCAGGTGGTGCTGCAGCGCACCTCCTATGGCCCCTACTCCCGCGCCATGGTGCGTATCTGCAAGGAAGAAAGCTTCCACCAGCGCCAAGGCTACGAGCTGCTGCTGACCATGATGCGCCAGGGCACCCAGGCACAGAAGGACATGGTCCAGGACGCCATCAACCGCCTGTGGTGGCCGTCGCTGATGATGTTCGGCCCCAGCGACGAACACTCCCCCAACAGCGCCCAGTCGATGGCCTGGAAGATCAAGCGCCAGACCAACGATGAACTGCGCCAGCGCTTCATCGACCAGACCGTGCCGCAGCTCGAACTGCTCGGCTGCACGGCGCCCGACCCCGACCTCAAGTGGAACGAAGCCCGCGGCCACTACGACTTCGGCGAAATCCAGTGGGACGAGTTCTACGAAGTCATCAAAGGCAACGGCCCGTGCAATCAGGAACGCGTCGCCACCCGGCGCAAGGCCATCGAGGATGGCGCCTGGGTGCGCGAAGCGGCCGTGGCCTACGCACGCAAGCAACAGAACAAGAACGCCGCCTGAGCGGCGATTGATGCGGAGATCTGAAATGTCTGTCTGGACCCTCTACGAAGTGTTCGTACGCAGCAAGCACGGCCTGAACCACAAGCATGTCGGCAGCGTGCACGCCGCCGACGCCGCCATGGCCATCGAGAACGCGCGCGAGCTGTACACCCGCCGCAGCGAAGGGGTCAGCCTGTGGGTGGTGCCTTCGGCACTGATCACCGCCACCTCGCCTGACGAAAAAGACCCGCTGTTCGCGCCGTCGGACGACAAGGTCTACCGCCACGCCAGCTTCTACCAACTGCCCGACGAAGTCGGGCACATGTGAGGTTGGCCATGTACAAGCACGATCTCATCCCTTACCTGCTGTTGCTCGGCGACAGCGCCCTGGTCCAGGGCCAGCGCCTGTGCGAATGGTGTGGCCACGCACCGGCACTGGAAGAAGAGCTGGCCTTGATGAACGTCGGCCTCGACCTGGTGGGCCAGGCGCGCAACTGGCTGGAGTACGCCGCCGAGTTGCTGGACGACGGCCGCGACGCCGACGCCCTGGCGTTTCGCCGTGACGAGCGCGCGTACCGCAACCTGTTGCTGGTCGAGCAACCCAATGGCGACTTCGCCGTGACCATGGCCAAGCAGTTCTTCTATGACGCCTGGCACTACGCGGTGCTGCAGCGGCTGGTCGACTCCAGCGACGAACGAATTGCCGGCATTGCTGCCAAGGCCCTCAAGGAAGTCACGTACCACCTGCGCCGTTCGGCTGAATGGGTGCAGCGCCTGGGCGGCGGCACCGACGAAAGCCGTCGGCGCATGCTCGGGGCTATTCCGGCGTTGTGGCGCTTCACTGTCGAGCTCGCGGCAGGCAGCGCTAACGAGGTGCAACTGGCCGAAGCCGGCATCGCGGCCGACCCTGCGCAGGTCGGCGCAGATTGGCTCAAACAGGTCAGCACCCTCTTCGCCTCGGTCGAATTGCCCCTGCCCAAGGCAGCCAGCCACTTCTACCTCAGTGGCCGCCAAGGCCTGCACACCGAACACCTGGGCCTGTTGCTGGCCGAAATGCAGTGCCTGCCAAGGGCCTACCCCGATGCAACCTGGTGAGCTGATTGCCGGCGACCGCGGTGCCCGGGCGCCGCAAAGCGACGACCTCGCGCGCGCCTGGGCGGTACTGGGCGGGGTCATGGACCCGGAAGTGCCGGTGGTCAGTGTGGTGGACCTGGGCATTGTCCGTGACCTGGGCTGGCGTGCCGGCCACCTGCATTTGGTGGTCACACCCACCTACTCCGGTTGCCCAGCCACCGAAGTGATCGAGAGCGACATCCGCCAGGCGCTGGAGCAGGCCGGTTTTCCGGCACCCGACCTTGAGCGTCGGCTGACCCCGGCCTGGAGCACCGACTGGATCAGTGCGTTGGGCCGTGAACGCCTGCGCGCCTACGGCATCGCCCCACCCAGCGGCAGCGCCAGCAAGCGCAGCCTGCTCGGCGAGACGCCCCAGGTGTGCTGCCCGCAATGCGGCAGCCACCACACCGAACTGCTCAGCCAGTTCGGCTCCACGGCCTGCAAGGCGCTGTACCGCTGCCGCGAGTGCCTGGAGCCGTTCGACTATTTCAAATGCATTTGAGCCGTGGAGGCCACCATGAGCCAGTTTCACAGCCTGACCATCAAGCAAGTGCGCAACGAAACCCGCGACGCGGTATCGATTGCTTTCGACGTGCCACCACACCTGCAGGACGCCTTCCGTTTCACCCAGGGCCAGTACCTGGTGATGCGTACCCAGCTGGGCAATGAAGAAGTACGCCGCTCCTATTCCATCTGCAGCGCCGTGCAGGATGGCGAGCTGCGCGTAGCCGTCAAACGGGTAGCCGGCGGGCGTTTCTCGGCTTTTGCCAATGACAC
This sequence comes from Pseudomonas sp. LFS044, assembly GCF_047978245.1. Lineage (NCBI taxonomy): Bacteria > Pseudomonadati > Pseudomonadota > Gammaproteobacteria > Pseudomonadales > Pseudomonadaceae > Pseudomonas > Pseudomonas sp. LFS044. The sequence goes on along the minus strand of NZ_JBFPFX010000010.1, from coordinate 6,374 downwards.
GCTCAAGGCCGGCCAGCAACTGGAGGTGATGCCGCCGGCAGGCAGCTTCTTCGTGCCGCTGCAGCCGACCCGCCAGGGCAACTACCTGGGCGTGGCCGCTGGCAGCGGCATTACGCCGATCCTGTCGATCATTGCCACTACCCTGGCCAGCGAGCCGCACAGCCGCTTCACCTTGTTGTACGGCAACCGCGCAAGCGCCGGCGCGCTGTTTCGCAACACGCTCGAAGACCTGAAAAACCGCTACCTCGACCGCCTCAACCTGATTTTCGTGTTCAGCCGCGAGCAGCAGGACGTCGACCTGTACAACGGCCGCATCGACGCCGACAAGTGCGGCCAGCTGTTCTCCCGCTGGATGGACGTGGCCAGCCTGGATGCTGCGTTCATCTGCGGCCCGCAGGCTATGACCGAGACCGTGCGCGACAGCCTGCAGGCCAACGGCATGGCCAAGGATCGCATCCATTTCGAGCTGTTCGCTGCTGCCGGCAGCGAGACCCGTCGCGAAGCCCGCGAGGCGGCGCGCCAGGCCGATTCGGCGCTCAGCCAGATCACCGTGATCAGCGATGGCCGGGCTTTGAGCTTCGACCTGCCGCGCAATACCCAGAACGTGCTGGACGCCGGCAACGCCATCGGCGCCGAGCTGCCCTACTCGTGCAAGGCCGGGGTGTGCTCGACCTGCAAGTGCCGGGTGATCGAGGGCGAGGTGGAGATGGACAGCAACCATGCGCTGGAAGACTACGAAGTGGCGGCCGGGTACGTGTTGTCGTGCCAGACCTACCCGCTCAGCGACAAGGTGGTCCTCGACTTCGACCAGCTCTGAAACCGAGTCACCCTTCTCGCGGATGAATCCGCTCCTACATGGGCCGAGCAGACCCGTAGGAGCGGATTCATCCGCGATAGGGCCCTCAGCTACACCGCAACACCCGCGTGACCTCAACAAAAACAATTACAACACCAAGAGATCGCTTGCCATGACCCCCGAACACATCGAGAGCATCAGCAACCACCCCGATTTCCAGCACCTGGTACGGCGCAAGCGCCGCCTCAACGGCAGCCTGACACTGGCCATGCTGGTGATCTACTACGGCTTCGTCCTGCTGGTGGCGTTCTCCCCCAGCACCCTGGGCCAGTCCCTCAGCGGCGGCGTGACCACCGTCGGCATGCTGGTCGGGGTGCTCATGGTGCTGGTGTCCTTCGCCCTCACCGGCATCTATGTGCACCGCGCCAACAACGTGCTCGACCCGCTTAACGACAAGGTCAAGCAGGAGTGCGCGCAATGAACTGGACCGCCATCTCGATGTTCATGGTGTTCGTCTGCTTCACCCTGCTGGTGACCCGCTGGGCGGCCTTGCGCACCCGCTCGGCCAGCGACTTCTACACCGCCGGCGGCGGCCTGACCGGCATGCAGAACGGCCTGGCGATTGCCGGCGACATGATCAGCGCAGCGTCCTTCCTGGGTATTTCGGCGATGATGTTCCTGAACGGTTACGACGGCCTGCTGTATGCCCTGGGCGTACTGGCCGGCTGGCCGATCATCCTGTTCCTGATCGCCGAGCGCCTGCGCAACCTGGGCAAATACACCTTCGCTGACGTGGTTTCCTACCGCCTCGCACAAACCCCGGTGCGCCTCAGCTCGGCGTTCGGCACCCTGGCGGTGGCACTGATGTACCTGGTGGCGCAGATGGTCGGGGCCGGCAAGTTGATCGAATTGCTGTTCGGCATCAGTTACCTGTACGCGGTCATGCTGGTCGGCGTGCTGATGGTCGCCTACGTCACCTTCGGCGGCATGCTCGCCACCACCTGGGTGCAGATCATCAAGGCGGTCATGCTGCTCTCGGGCACCACCTTCATGGCGTTCATGGTGCTCAAGCATTTCGGCTTCAGCACCGAAGCGATGTTCGCCAACGCCGTGGCCGTGCACGCCAAGGGCCAGGCGATCATGGCGCCGGGCGGCTTGCTGTCGAACCCGGTTGATGCGATTTCGCTGGGCCTGGGCATGATGTTCGGTACCGCCGGGCTGCCGCATATCCTGATGCGCTTCTTTACCGTCAGCGACGCCAAGGAAGCGCGCAAGAGCGTGTTCTACGCCACCGGCTTCATCGGCTACTTCTACCTGCTGCTGATCGTCATCGGTTTTGGCGCCATTGTCATGGTCGGCACCGAACCGGCCTACCGCGATGCCAGCGGCGCGATCATCGGCGGCGGCAACATGGTCGCCGTGCACCTGGCGCAGGCGGTGGGTGGCAACCTGTTCCTGGGCTTCATCTCTGCCGTGGCGTTCGCGACCATTCTGGCTGTGGTGGCTGGCCTGGCGCTTTCCGGGGCTTCGGCGGTGTCCCATGACCTGTATGCCTGCGTGGTGCGCAAGGGCCAGGCCACGGAGCAAGAAGAAATGCGCGTGTCGCGGATCGCCACGCTGGTGATCGGCATGCTGGCGGTGGTGCTGGGGCTGGTGTTCGAGTCGCAGAACATTGCCTTCCTGTCCGGCCTGGTACTGGCCGTGGCCGCTTCGGTCAACTTCCCGGTGTTGCTGCTCTCCATGTTCTGGAAGGGCCTGACCACCCGCGGCGCAGTGTGCGGCAGCATGGCCGGGCTGGTTTCGGCCGTGGTGCTGGTGGTGCTGGGCCCGGCGGTGTGGGTCAACGTGCTGCACAACGAGCGGGCGCTGTTCCCCTACAGCAACCCGGCGCTGTTCTCCATGAGCCTGGCGTTCCTTGGCGCCTGGGTGTTCTCGGTGACGGACACCTCCGTGCGTGCCAGCGAAGAGCGTGGCCGTTACCTGGCGCAGTTCATCCGGTCCATGACCGGCATCGGCGCCGCTGGCGCAAGCAAGCACTGACCCTTGAATATGTCGGGTATAAAAACAATGAACCGCATGCAACTCACTTCTGCCGCTTGGCTGGCCACCCTCGCCCTGCCCGTGCCGGCCCTTGCCGACTTCATCGGCGACAGCCATGCACGGCTGGACCTGCGCAACCACTACATCAACCGCGATTTGCGCCAAAGCAATGCCCCGCAAGCCAAGGCCGAGGAATGGGGCCAGGGCTTTACCGCCCGGCTGGAATCCGGCTTTACCGACGGCCCGCTGGGCTTTGGCATGGACGCCATGGGCGAGCTGGGCATCAAGCTCGATTCCAGCCGCGAGCGGCGCAATACCGGCCTGCTGCCGTTCGGCCCGAACAGCGGTGAGCCGGTCGATGACTACAGCGAGCTGGGCCTGACCGGCAAGGTGCGCCTGGCCAAGAGCACCCTGCGCCTGGGCACGCTGCAGCCGATCCTGCCGGTGGTGGTGTACAACGACACCCGCCTGCTGGCCTCGACCTTCCAGGGCGGCCAGCTGACCAGCCAGGACATCGACCGCCTGACCGTCAATGCCGGGCGCCTGACCAAGGCCAACCTGCGCGATTCGTCCGGGCGCGACGATATAGGCTACGGCGCCGCCAGCAGCGACCACCTGGATTTCGCCGGCGGCAGTTACGCGCTCACCCCGCAGACCAGCGTGAGCTACTACTACGCCAAACTCGAAGACATCTACCGCCAGCAGTTCATCGGCCTGATCGACACCCGCCCGCTGGCTGAAGGCGTTAGCCTGCGCACCGACCTGCGCTACTTCGACAGCCGCAACGACGGTGCCCAACGCGCCGGCAACATCGACAACCGCAACTTCAACGCCATGTTCACCCTGGGTGTCCGGGCCCACAAGTTCACCGCCACCTGGCAACAGATGTCCGGCGACAGCGCCTTCCCGTTCGTCAACGGCGGCGACCCGTTCACCGTCAACCTGGTGACCTACAACACCTTCACCCGTGCCGGGCTGGACGCGTGGCAGGTGCGCTACGACTACGACTTCGTCGCCCTGGGCATCCCCGGCCTGAGCTTCATGACCCGCTACACCGACGGCCGTCACGCCGAGACCGCCACGGTCAGCAACGGCCGTGAGCGCGAGCGTGACACTGACCTCACCTACGTCATCCAGAGCGGCCCGCTCAAGGACGTCAGCCTGCGCTGGCGCAACGTCACCTTCCGTTCCGGCAATGGCCTGACCAACGCCGTGGACGAAAACCGCCTGATCATCGGCTACACCCTGGCGCTGTGGTAACAGCGCCCTTCCTGACATTAGAACAGCATGGAGAACAGCATGTCTGACGCCCCAACCTTGCAGAGTTTCATCGCCGGCCGCTGGATCGGCCAGCACGGCGCCCAGGCCTTGCGCAGCGCCCTTGACGGCCATGTCCTGGCCTACAGCCATGAAGAACGCCCGGATTTCGCCGAGGCCGTGGATTTTGCCCGCGCCCGTGGCCTGGCTGAGCTGATGGCCATGGACTTTCAGCAACGCGCTGCCCGCTTGAAAGCCATTGCCTTGTACCTGGCCGAGCGCAAGGAACAGTTGTACGCGCTGTCCCACCACAGCGGCGCCACCCGCGCCGACAGCTGGATCGACATCGAAGGCGGCAATGCCACGCTGTTCGCCTACGCCGGTATCGGCAGCCGCGAGCTGCCTTCGGGGAACCTGGTGCATGAAGGGCCGGCGATCCCGCTGGGCAAGCAGGGCCATTTTGCCGGTAGCCACATCCTGGTGCCGCGTGCCGGTGTCGCCGTGCACATCAACGCGTTCAACTTCCCCATCTGGGGCATGCTCGAGAAGTTCGCCCCGACGTTCCTCGCCGGCATGCCGTGCATCGTCAAACCGGCCACGTCCACCAGCTACCTTACCGAAGCCGTGGTGCGCCTGATGAACGCGTCCGGCCTGCTGCCAGCTGGCAGCCTGCAACTGGTGATCGGCAGTACCGGCGACTTGCTCGAGCGCCTGCAGGGCCAGGATGTGGTGACCTTCACCGGCTCTGCCGACACCGCGGCAAAACTGCGCGTCACGCCCAACCTGATCCGCAATTCGGTGCCGTTCACCGCCGAAGCCGATTCGCTCAACTGCGCCATCCTTGGCCCTGATGTGGCCCCGGACAGCGAAGAGTTCGACCTGTACATCAAGGAGGTGGTGCGTGAAATGACCACCAAGGCCGGGCAAAAATGCACCGCCATCCGCCGCGCCATCGTCCCGGCCAAGCACCTGGATGCGGTGGCCACGCGCCTGCGTGAGCGCCTGAGCAAGGTGGTGGTCGGCGACCCTTCGGTAGAAGGCGTGCGCATGGGCGCGCTGGCCTCGCATGACCAGCAGCGTGACGTCGGCGAGCGCGTTCGCGCCCTGCTGCAAAGCTGCGACCAGCTGTTTGGCGCCAGCGACGGTTTTGCCCCGCGTGGTGAGGGTGTTGCCGAAGGGGCCTTCTTCGCCCCGACCCTGCTCCAGGCCCGCGACCCGCATGCCGACGGCGGCGCCCACGATATCGAGGCGTTCGGCCCGGTCAGCACGCTGATGGCCTACGACGACCTCGACGAGGCCCTGGCCCTGGCGGCACGCGGCAAAGGCAGCCTGGTGGCGACCCTGGTTACCGCTGACCGCGCCGTTGCCGCCAAGGCAATCCCGGTAGCCGCCGCCTGGCATGGTCGCCTGCTGGTGCTGGACAGCGAGGCCGCCAAGGAGTCCACCGGCCACGGCTCGCCATTACCACAGCTCAAGCACGGCGGCCCCGGCCGTGCCGGTGGCGGCGAGGAGCTGGGTGGCCTGCGAGCGGTCAAGCATTACCTGCAGCGTGCTGCCGTGCAGGGGTCGCCGAGCATGCTCACGGCGGTGACCGGTGAATATGTGCGCGGTGCTGAAGTGATCGAGACCGAGGTGCATCCGTTCCGCCGGCATTTCGAGGACCTGCGCATTGGTGAGTCGCTGCTCACCCACCGGCGCACGGTGACCGAGGCCGACCTGGTCAACTTCGGTTGCCTGTCGGGCGACCACTTCTACATGCACTTCGACGAGATCGCGGCCAAGGCGTCGCAGTTCGGCAAGCGCATTGCCCACGGCTATTTCGTGCTGTCGGCGGCGGCCGGGCTGTTCGTTTCGCCAGGCGCCGGGCCGGTGCTGGCCAACTACGGGCTGGACACCCTGCGTTTCATCAACCCGGTGGGGATCGGCGACACCATCCAGGCGCGGCTGACCTGCAAACGCAAGATCGACCAGGGCAAGGCCAGCCCGCTGGGGCAGCCGCAGGGTGTGGTGGCGTGGGATGTCGAGGTGACCAATCAGCTGGGTGAGCTGGTGGCGAGCTATGACATTCTGACGTTGGTGCTGAAGCGCTAGGTTTGTGGCTTGTCGAGAGAGAATTGGCGGTTTTGAGATCGAGCGCCGGGCGCTTGCCTTGAGATCTTCAGCGCCCATGAGATCGAGCGCCGCCCGCGCGGCGCATCGCGGGCAAGCCCGCTCCTACATTTGTTGCAACGCGCCGTTCCAGTCAGGCCATGGTTGTCCGCCTTGGCGCATGACTGAAGAC
>NZ_JBFPFX010000009.1:0-219781 GCF_047978245.1 Pseudomonas sp. LFS044 | reverse complement strand
AGGTGGGGCGCCGGCCGCGCCAACCAAAAAATCGCGTCGTGCTAACAAGGCTGGCAACTATGGCCTATCAGGCCATGGCACGTTGCAACAAATGTGGGAGCGGGCTTGCCCGCGATGCGCCGCGCGGGCGGCGCTCGATCTCAAGGGCGCTGAAGATCCCAAGGCAAGCGCTTTGCGATGCGCCGCGCGGGCGGCGCTCGATCTCAAGGGCGCTGAAGATCCCAAGGCAAGCGCTTCGCGATGCGCCGCGCGGGCGGCGCTCGATCTCAAGGGCGCTGAAGATCCCAAGGCAAGCGCTTCGCGCGGGCGGCGCTCGATCTCAAGAACACCAACCCCCCCACGGCGAACACATCAAGGCATCACTCATTTCACCAACCGCCCGGCTTCCATCTGCGCAATCACCGCCCACAACCGCGGATCGTCGAAATCATCTACCACCAAACTCGCCCCCGCAGCCAGCAACCGCTCTGGCGTCTGGGTCGTGGCGATACCAACGGTGAAAATCCCGGCACCGCTGGCGGCCTTGACCCCCGGCAACGAATCCTCGAACGCCAGCGCCTGCCCTGCCTCCGCGCCCAGGCGCTCAAGGCCAGTCAAGTAAGGCAGCGGATCCGGCTTCGGCCGCGCCAGCTCCTCAGCCACCAGCACATGCTCGAAGCGCGCCTCCAGGCCCATCGCTGCCAGCATGTGCTCGGCATTGAGCCGAGGTGCATTGGTCACCACACACATGCCAATGCCGTTGGCCTGGGCATGCTCCAGCAGGCGCACCAAGCCCGGCATGGGTTCGAGCGCCGGGGCCAGCTCACGGAACAGCGCCTCCTTGCGATCGGCCAGTACAAGGCATTCAGCCGCGCTTGCCTGCGCAAACAGTTCGGCAAACAACGGCCCATTGGCGCGGCCACTGATCTGGGCATCGAACTGCGCCTGGGTCAGTTCACGGCCGTCATGCTCACGCAGCAACTGGCGGAAAGCCTGCAAGTGCAGGGTGTCGGTATCGGTCAGGGTTCCGTCGAGGTCGAACAGCAGGGCAGTCAGCATCAGGTATCCAGGCATTGAAAAAACATAAGCCTGGGGATGATAGCGAAACCTGACGACGAAGGGGGCTGTTCAGTGTGCTACGAAAAGAGTACAAATGTGCTCCATGGACAATCTAACCCCCAAACGTCGTGCCATTCTCGAATTCATCCGTGAGCGCATTGGCGATCACGGCCAGCCGCCGAGCCTTGCCGACATCGCCAGCCGCTTCGGCTTCGCTTCGCGCAGCGTCGCGCGCAAGCACATCACCGCCTTGTGCCAGGCCGGTTACATCGACGTCACGCCCAACCAGGCGCGGGGCATCCGCCTGGCCGAGCCGCTGCGCCGCCCGGAGATCCTCGAACTGCCCGTGCTGGGCCAGGTGGCGGCAGGTGCGCCCATCGGCCCCGACCTGGGTATTCACGAACAGTTGCTGCTCGACCCCAGCCTGTTCCGCCGTACCCCGGACTACCTGCTGAAGGTGCGCGGCGACTCGATGGTCGATGACGGCATTTTCGACGGTGACCTGGTGGGTATCCGCCAGCAAGGTGATGCCCGTGACGGCCAGATCGTAGTCGCTCGCCTGGACGGCGAGGTCACCATCAAACGCCTGCAACGCCAGCCCGGAGGCTACCGGCTGTTGCCGCGCAACCCGGCCTATGCGCCGATCGATGTCGGCCCCGAGCGCGAATTCTTCATCGAAGGCGTGTTCTGCGGCCTGCTGAGGCGCGACTGATGGGCGCGGTGGTCGATCTCGATCGGCTGCTGGACCAGCGCCAGGTCTGGCGGGGGCGTCAAGCCCAGGTGCGCCCGAGCGGGTTGCAGCCAACCGGCCATGCCCTGCTGGACCAGCGCCTGCCTGATGGCGGCTGGCCTGCGGCAGCGCTCAGCGAACTGTTGCTGGCCAGCCCTGGTTGTGGCGAGCTGCAACTGTTGTGGCCCTCGTTGGCGCGGCTGACGGCCGAAGGTGGGCGCGTGGTGCTGGTCGCCCCCCCTTTCATTCCTTACGCGCCTGCCTGGCAAGCGGCTGGCGTGGATCTACGCTGGCTGGTCCAGGTGGATGCCGAGCAGGCCGATGCGCTGTGGGCTGCCGAGCAGTGCCTGCGCTCTGGCAGCTGCGCCGCCGTGCTGTGCTGGCCGGAGCGCGCCGATGACCGTGCCCTGCGGCGGCTGCAGGTGGCGGCCGAAACCGGTCAGGCGCTGGCCTTTGCCTGCAGGCCGCAACAGGCCGCGCACAACCCTTCGCCGGCTGCGCTGCGCATCGCCATCGACACCCGGCCCGCGCAATGGCGCGTGCTCAAGTGCCGGGGCGGTATGCCGCCGGCTGCTGCCATCGCCTGCCCTGGGCGGGGCTGATGCAGCATGCTCTGGGCCTGCATTCTCCTGCCGCAACTGGCGCTGGACGCGATCCTGCGCGAGCGCGACGACGCCGATGCGCCACTGGTGCTGATCGGCGGGCCGGTGCAGCGTCGCGTGCTGCAGGCCGTCAACCCCTCAGCGACAGCACTCGGCTTGCGCGCCGGGCAAACGTTGACCGCCGCACGCGCGCTGGCCGATGGTTTCCACTGCGTCGAGGCCGATGACGCGCGCATGGACCAACTGCAGCAACTGCTCGCGGCCTGGGCCTACCGCTACAGTGCCCAGGTCAGCCTGCACTATCCGCGTGCCCTGTTGCTGGAAGTGGGCTCAAGCCTGCAGCTGTTTGGCCCTTGGCCGGTGTTCGAGGCCCGCCTGCGCGAGGAGCTGACAGCATTGGGGCTGCGCCAGCGCATTGTGCTGGCCACCAACCCGGTAGCAGCCCGCATGCTTGCCAACGGCCATGACGGCCTGGCACTGACCGACCCGCAAGACACACGAGCCGCGCTGGCACGCATGCCCACCGCGCGGATAGGGCTGCCCAAGGAAGCCGCAGAAGCCTTCGCCCGCATGGGCTTGCATCAACTTGGCCAGGTACTGGAACTGCCACGCGATGCCTTGGCCAGGCGTTTTTCCGCCCAGGTCCAGTTGCACCTGGACCAGGTGCTAGGCCTGCGCACGCTGGGGCTGGGTTTCTATCAACCGCCAGACCGTTTCGAAACGCGCTTGGAACTCAACTTCGACGTCGAGTCGCACCAGGCGCTGCTGTTCCCGTTGCGGCGCATGCTCAACGACCTTGCCGCCTTTCTTGCCGGGCGTGACTGCGGCGTTCAGCGCTTTTGCCTGTACCTGGAGCACGCCGAAGGGCCGGACACGCAATTGCAGGTTGGCCTGCTGGCCGCCGAGCGTGATGCGGCGATGCTGTTCGAGCTGGCACGTGGGCGCCTGGAGCCGCTGCGTATTCCGTCACCAGTGCGCAACGTGCGCTTGGTAGCCGATGACTTGCCTCCATTCGTGCCTCAGCACCAGGCCTTGTTCGATCCCCGTGCCCAGCAGGCCCAACCCTGGGAACAGTTGCGCGAACGCCTGCGTGCCCGCTTGGGGGACGAAGCGGTCAAGGGCCTGCGCGCTGAAGCCGACCACCGCCCCGAATGTGCCTGGCTGCCCGCCGAACAAGGCGCCCCTGGCAGCCTGCCAGCCATGCCCGGGAGCCGCCCCGGCTGGCTGTTGCCTCAGCCGCAAGTGCTGGAGGCCAGCGGGCACCGGTTGCTGGGGCAGGCCGAACGCATCGAGTCGGGCTGGTGGGACGGTGGCGATGTGCGCCGCGACTATTACCGCATCGAAACCCGTGAAGGGTTGCGTGGCTGGGCCTATCACGACCTGGCGCAACCCGGCCCGCTGTGGCTGCAGGGGTGGTTCGCATGAGCACCCCGGGCTACGCCGAACTGCATTGCCTGTCCAACTTCAGTTTCCAGCGCGGCGCCTCCAGCGCCGAGGAGCTGTTCCGTCGCGCCCGAGAGCAGGGCTACCAGGCCCTGGCAATCACTGACGAGTGCACCTTGGCAGGAATCGTGCGCGCCTGGCAGGCCGCCAAGGAGCAGCAGTTACGCTTGATCGTCGGCAGTGAAGTACAACTGCAGGACGGGCCGAAACTGGTGCTGCTGGTGCAAAACCTCAGCGGTTACCAAAACCTGTGTGCATTGATCACCCGCGCACGGCGGCGCGCAGAGAAGGGCGATTACCAGCTTTTCAGTGACGACCTGCGCCAGCATCATCAAGGTCTGCTGGCGTTATGGATTGCCGACGACCCCAGCGACCCCACACCTGGCCTGTGGCTGCAAGCCTTGTTCGGCGAACGGCTGTGGCTGGGCGTGCACCTGCATCGCGGCAGCGATGACCCACTTCGCCTGGCTCAACTTCGCGCTCTGGCGGCTCGTTTGAGTGTCCGAGCCGTAGCCTGTGGCGACGTGCACATGCACATTCGCGGTCGGCGCGCGCTGCAAGATTGCATGACCGCCATCCGCCAGCATTGCAGCGTCGCCGAGGCCGGGCGGTTCCTGTTCGCCAATGGTGAGCGCCACCTGCGCACCCGGAGTCAACTCGCCGAGCTGTACCCGGCCGACCTGCTGGCCGAAACCCTCAGCATTGCCGACCGTTGCCAGTTCGATTTGAGTGAACTCAAGTATCAATACCCACGTGAGCTGGTGCCCGAGGGGCAAACGCCTGCCAGCTGGCTTCGCCAACTGTGTGAGCGCGGCCTGCCGCTGCGCTGGCCCTCAGGGCCGAGCGACAAGGTCAGGGAAGTCCTGGAAAAAGAGCTCGCGCTGATCGAAGAGCTTGGCTACGAAAGCTACTTCCTGACCGTGCACGATATCGTCGCCTTTGCCCGCAGCCAGCACATCCTCTGCCAGGGCCGCGGCTCAGCGGCCAACTCGGTGGTGTGCTTCGTGCTCGGTATCACCGAACTGGACCCAATGGCCCATCGGCTGCTGTTCGAGCGTTTCCTGTCCCGCGAGCGCAACGAGCCTCCGGATATCGACGTGGACTTCGAACATGAGCGCCGCGAAGAAGTGATCCAGTACGTGTTCCGCCGCTACGGGCGGCATCGCGCTGCGCTCACCGCGGTGGTCAACACCTATCATGCTGCCGGGGCGGTACGCGATGTGGCTCGAGTGCTTGGCTTGCCTGCCGATCAGGTGGATGCCCTGGCAAAATGCTGTGGCCGCTGGAGCGATCGCATTCCCGACGAGCAGCGCCTGGCCGAGGCTGGTTTCGAGCCTGGCAGCCCTTCATTGCAGCGCATCCTGGTGCTGGCCGGCGCGCTGATCGGCTTTCCGCGTCATCTGTCACAGCACCCGGGTGGTTTCGTCATTTCCGAACAGCCGCTGGACCACCTGGTGCCGGTGGAAAACGCCGCCATGGCCGAACGCACGGTCATCCAGTGGGACAAGGACGACCTGGACATGGTCGGCCTGCTCAAGGTCGATGTGCTCGCCCTTGGCATGCTCAGCGCCTTGCGCCGTTGCTTTGACCTGTTGCAGCACCACCGTGGCCGGCACCTGACCCTGGCGACCATCCCCAGCGAAGACCCGGCCACGTACGCGATGATCAGCCGCGCCGAGACCATGGGTGTGTTCCAGATCGAATCTCGGGCGCAAATGGCCATGCTGCCCCGGCTCAAGCCGGTGACGTTCTACGACCTGGTGATCGAGGTGGCGATCGTGCGCCCGGGGCCTATCCAGGGTGACATGGTGCACCCCTACCTGCGCAGGCGGCTGAAGCAGGAGCCGGTCACCTACCCGTCGCCCAAGCTCAAGGAAGTGTTCGAACGTACGTTGGGCGTACCGTTGTTCCAGGAGCAGGTTATGGAACTGGCCATGGTCGCTGCCGACTACAGCCCAGGCGAGGCCGACCAGTTGCGCCGCAGCATGGCTGCATGGAAGCGCCACGGCGGCCTGGAGCCGCACCGTGAACGGCTGGTCCAGGGCATGTTGCGCAACGGTTACGATTTGGCCTTTGCCGAGCGCATCTTCGAGCAGATCAAGGGCTTTGGCAGCTACGGTTTCCCCGAGTCGCACGCGGCCAGTTTCGCGTTGCTGTGTTACGCCAGCAGCTGGCTCAAATGCCATGAGCCGGCGATATTCACCTGTGCCCTGGTCAACAGCTGGCCGATGGGTTTTTACAGCCCTGATCAGCTGCTGCAGGAGGCCCGACGCCAAGGGATAGAAGTGCGGCCGGTTGATGTATTCCATAGCCAATGGGATTGCACCCTGGAACCGGTTGCCGAGGAAGATTTGGCCATCCGCCTGGGGTTGCGCCAGATTCGCGGGTTCGCCGAAGCCGATGCCCGGCGGCTTGAAGAGGCGAGGGCGGCCAAGCCGTGGCGCGATGTTGAAGACCTGTGCTTGCGTGCAGCGCTCGACAGCAGGGCCCGTGCCCGGCTGGCCGATGCCGGGGCACTGCGCGCGTTGGCCAGCGACCGCCATCAGGCACGCTGGCAGGTGGCTGCGGTGCAGCCGCAGCTACCGTTGTTTGCAGACGTGGAACCAGCGGCTGAGGTTGCAGTGGCGCTGCCTGCGCCAACCGTCGGCGAGGACCTGGTCGCCGATTACGACACCCTGGGCACGACGCTCGGGCCCCATCCGCTAGCGTTGTTGCGCCCACGTTTGCGGGCGCTGGGCTGTCGCAGTTCACGCGAGCTGGCGGGTGTTGAGCATGGCGATGCGGTCGCCGTGGCCGGCCTGGTGGTGGGGCGGCAACGGCCACAGACTGCCAGCGGCGTGACCTTCGTCACCCTCGAAGATGAGTTCGGCATGGTCAATGTGGTGGTCTGGCGCGAACTGGCCGAGCGGCAGCGGCGGGCGTTGGTGGGGTCGCAACTGCTCAAGGTGAGCGGGCGGCTGGAGCAGGAAAACGGGGTGCGGCACCTGATTGCGCGGCGGCTGGAAGATGTCAGCCCGTTGTTGCAAGGGCTGGATGTGCGTAGCCGGGATTTCCACTGATCTCACGCGCCGCCTCGCGGGCAAGCCCGCTCCTGCAGGAGCGGGTTCACCCGCGAAGAGGTCTGCGGAATCTCTCAGACCATCGCCAGATGCTGCTTGCGCTTTGGCGCCGGAAACGCCCGATCGATCGCTCGCAGGTCCTCGCTGGTCAAGGTCAATGCCCCCGCCGCGGCATTCAACTGCACATGCTCAGGGGCCACGGCCTTGGGAATGGCGATCACCCCGTCATCGCGCGTGACCCAGGCCAGGCTCACCTGCGCCGGCGTTGCTCCATGCCGCTCGGCAATCTCGGCGATTACCGGGTGCTGCAACAGTTGCCCTGCCTGGGCCAACGGGCAGTAAGCCATGGTCGGCAAGCCGCGCTGCCGGCTCCACGGCAACAGGTCGAACTCGATCCCCCGTTGCGCCGGGTTGTACAGCACCTGGTTGGTGGCGCAATCCGGGTTGTGCAGTTCACGCAGGTCGTCGACATCGAAGTTGGAAACGCCCCAGCGGCGGATCTTGCCCTGCTCGCGCAAGCGCTCGAACGCTTCGACGGTTTCCTCCAGCGGGTACTGGCCACGCCAGTGCAGCAGGTACAGGTCGATGACGTCGGTGCCCAGGCGTTTCAGGCTGCGCTCACAGGCAGCCGGCACGCCGCGCTGGCTGGCGTTGTGCGGGTACACCTTGCTAACCAGAAATACCTGCTCGCGCCGCCCGGCGATGGCCTGGCCGACCACTGTTTCGGCGCCACCTTCGGCATACATCTCGGCGGTGTCGATCAAGCTCATGCCCAGGTCGATGCCCTGCTGCAGGGCGGCAACCTCGGCCGCCCTGCGGGCGGGGTCTTCGCCCATGTACCAGGTGCCCTGGCCAATGGCCGGTACCTCGTTACCTGCCAGTTTCACGTATCGCATGTCACCTCCGGAGTCTGAGTGGTGCAAAGCAGTACCTCAAGCAGCGCCTGGGCTGCCGTGGAGAGTTTATGGTCGCCCAGGGCGATCACGCCGATGCGCCGTTCGACCGCTGGCTCTACCAGCCTGAGGCAGCGCGCGCCAAGCTCTTGCATCTGGTTGATGCACAGCGCTGGCACCGCGCTGACCCCCAGGCCACTGGCGACCATGCGGCCGATGGTCGACAGCTGGTGGCTCTCGAACGCCACCGCCAGCTTGCCGTGCAGCGCCGCGACGTTCTGCTCCAGCAACAGGCGCACCGCCGAGGGGCGTTGCAGGGCGATGAAATCCTCGGCCAGCAATTGTGTCCAGCTGACTTCGGCCTGTAACGCGAGCGGCGAGTCGGCTGGCACCACGGCAACGAAGCGGTCCATGTACAGCGGGTGGAAGCGCAAACCGTCGGTGTTGTCCGGCTCGAAGCCAATGCCCAGTTCGACGCGGCGATGGCGCACCAGTTCCAGCACCTGTTCGTTGATCACGTCGTGCACCGTGACGTTGACCTTGGGGTAACGCTGGCGGAATACCTTGAGCGAATGGGGCAGCAGGTTGCCGGCAAAGGCCGGAATCGCCGCCACCGATACCCGCCCCAGTTGCAGGGTAAAGCGCTGGCGCAGCATTTCCTCGGTGTCATCCCAGTCGGCCAGCAGCCGCCGGGCCAGGGGCAGCAGCACTTCGCCCTCGGCCGTCAGGCTGACGCTGCGGGTGGTGCGGGTGAGCAGGGCGCCGCCCAGGTTGTCCTCCAGCGCCTTGATGGTCAGGCTCAGGGCCGGCTGGGACACATGCAGGTGTTCACCGGCCTGGGCAAAACTCTGGTACTTGGCCACGGCGACAAAGGCGCGCAGTTGCTTGACGTTCATGGCGGGCTCACGGTTGTTTTGAAAAAGTTATCAATCAATGATGAAAACAAAATTAACAAATCAGTCGCCAGCGGTGAAGATGGTTGCACACGCTCACCGACAGCCTCGTCGGTCAACAACTACAAAAGGCGGATCAGTATGGCCGGACTGGACAAGCGCGTAGCAACCTATGAACAGGCCCTCGAAGGCCTGACCGACAACATGACAGTACTGGCCGGCGGCTTTGGCCTGTGCGGCATTCCGGAAAACCTCATCGCCGAAATCAAGCGCCGCGGCGTCAAGGGCCTGACCGTTGTCTCCAACAACTGCGGCGTCGACGGCTTCGGCCTGGGCGTGCTGCTGGAAGACCGGCAGATCCGTAAGATGATTGCCTCCTACGTGGGCGAGAACGCCGAATTCGAACGCCAGCTGCTCAGCGGCGAACTCGACGTGGAACTGACCCCGCAGGGCACCCTCGCCGAAAAAATGCGCGCCGGCGGCGCCGGCATCCCGGCCTTCTATACCGCCACCGGCTACGGCACTCCGGTCGCAGAGGGCAAGGAAGTGCGCGAGTTCAAGGGCCGCAAGTACATCCTTGAAGAAGCCATCACCGGCGACTTCGCCATCGTCAAGGGCTGGAAGGCTGACCACTACGGCAACGTCGTGTACCGCAATACGGCGCAAAACTTCAACCCGCTGGCCGCCACCGCCGGCAAGATCACCGTGGTCGAAGTGGAAGAGATTGTCGAGCCTGGCGTGCTGCTGCCCAGCGAAATCCACACCCCGGGCATCTTCGTCGACCGAGTGATTGTCGGCACGTTCGAAAAGCGCATCGAAAAGCGCACCGTCAAGGCCTGAGCGCCGCCCTTCAGAACAACAAAGAGATCCTGACCATGGCATTGACCCGCGAACAGATGGCGCAACGCGTCGCCCGTGAACTGAAGGACGGCTTCTACGTCAACCTCGGCATTGGTATCCCGACCCTGGTGGCCAACTATGTACCGGCCGACATGGACGTCATGCTGCAGTCGGAAAACGGCCTGCTCGGCATGGGCGAGTTCCCCACCGAAAGCACCCTCGACCCCGACATGATCAACGCCGGCAAGCAGACCGTCACCGCCCGCCGCGGTGCTTCGATCTTCGATTCGGCCCAGTCTTTTGCCATGATCCGTGGCGGCCACGTCGACCTAACCGTGCTCGGTGCTTTCGAGGTGGACGTGGAGGGCAACATCGCCTCGTGGATGATCCCTGGCAAGCTGGTGAAGGGCATGGGCGGCGCCATGGACCTGGTGGCCGGTGCCGAGAACATCATCGTTACCATGACCCACGCCTCCAAGGACGGCGAGTCCAAGCTGCTGCCGCGTTGCAGCCTGCCGCTGACCGGCGCCGGGTGCATTCGCAAGGTGCTGACCGACCTGGCCTATCTGGAGATCGAAGACGGCGCCTTTATCCTGCGCGAAACCGCGCCGGGGGTGAGCATTGAAGAGATCATCGCGAAAACCGCCGGTAAGCTGATCGTGCCGGATGATGTGAAGGAAATGACCTTCTAGACCCTCACACCGTCCCCCCCTGCAAGGAGCGGCCCGGCAAGGCCGCGCCTTGCAGGGTTTTTGCGTTTTTGCAGATCAATCCGATAAAACCAATAAAAGGAAGTCACCGTGGCCGCTGATATCCAAGACAGCCGCTCCGCCCGTTTTGCCCTGCGCTGTTCCAACTGGGCCGAGCGCTGGTTCCCCGACTCCTGGGTGTTTGCCGCCCTGGCCGTCATGCTGGTCAGCCTCGGCGCCCTGGCCATGGGAGCCAAACCCACCGACACTGCCAAGGCTTTTGGCGATGGGTTCTGGAGCCTGATCCCGTTCACCATGCAAATGGCCTTCGTGGTCATCGGCGGCTATGTAGTGGCCAGCTCGCCACCTGCCGCCCGGCTGATCGACCGCCTGGCGCGGGTGCCGAAAAATGGCCGCTCAGCGGTGTGCTGGGTAGCGCTGATCTCGATGCTGGCATCGCTGCTCAACTGGGGCCTGTCGCTGGTTTTCGGTGGCTTGCTGGTGCGTGCGCTGGCGCGTCGCAGCGACCTCAAGATGGACTACCGCGCCGCCGGCGCTGCCGCCTACCTGGGCCTGGGCGCGGTGTGGGCGCTGGGGCTGTCGTCCTCGGCGGCGCAGTTGCAGGCCAACCCGGCCAGCCTGCCGCCGTCGATCCTGTCGATCACCGGGGTGATCCCGTTCACCGAAACCATCTTCCTCTGGCAGTCCGGGGTCCTGTTGGCGGCGCTGGTGATCGTTTCGCTGGTGATCGCCTACGCCACCGCACCCGGCCCCAACAGCGCGCGCAGCGCCGAAGACTGCGGCGTCGACCCCAGCTTCACTGCACCGCCGGCGCCCCAGCGCACGCGCCCGGGCGAATGGCTGGAATACAGCCCGATCCTGATCCTGCTGATGGTGGCCCTGGCCGGCGGCTGGCTGTACCAGGAGTTCGCCACCAAACCGGCCATTACCGCGATCTCCGGGCTGAACACCTACAACCTGCTGTTCATCATGCTCGGTGCCTTGCTGCACTGGCGCCCGCGCAGCTTCCTCGACGCCGTGGCGCGTGCGGTGCCGACCACCACCGGTGTGCTGATCCAGTTCCCGTTGTACGGCTCGATTGCCGCCATCCTCACCCAGGTCAAAGGTATCGACGAACAGACGCTGGCCCATCACATCTCGCTGTTCTTCACCCAGATCGCCACCCACGACACCTATGCGTTGTTGATGGGCGTGTACTCGGCAGTGTTGGGCTTCTTCATCCCCTCGGGCGGTGGCAAGTGGATCATCGAAGCACCGTACGTGATGCTGGTGGCCAACGACCTGCAATATCACCTGGGCTGGGCGGTGCAGATCTACAACGCCGCCGAAGCGTTGCCCAACCTGATCAACCCGTTCTACATGCTGCCGTTGCTCGGTGTGCTGGGGCTCAAGGCGCGGGACCTGATCGGCTTCTCGTTTGTCCAGCTGCTGGTGCATGTGCCACTGGTACTGGTGCTGTTGTGGGCGTTGGGCACGACATTGCAATACGTGCCGCCGGTGATGCCTTGAATTGACGGGTTGCTGCAGACAGAAGGGCGGCTGAACGCTGCCCCTCTCTACGTCTTGGTGTTGAACCGACGCGCTTCTCATACGAGATTCGTTGCCATGTGAATGCCGCTCATTGGCAGCCATGGATTTTCATCAAACGTACAAGGAGTAAGGCAGCGATGTTCGCGCCCATCAACCGTTCCACCATCCTGACCCTGAGCCTGTGTGCCAGCTTGTTCAGCTCGGTCGAAGCACATGCAGAAGAGGGGGTGCTCGAACTTGGCTCCACCGAAATCCTTGCCCAAGGCCTGGGCAGCACGACCGAAAACCCAGTGCCAAGGGGTTGCAACCGTTGTAGAACGGCACCTGGCCTTCGCCAAGCAGTTGCAGCTTGTGCATGCGCTGGATATCGCCAGTGCTCTCCTTGACCATGGTGACGTTGGCGCGCACACCGTATTGATGAACCTGGCGTCGTCCACACCTGCAATCCGATTGCTCCTACAGGTTTTGTAATAGTTATGCGCTATCAGAAAAATCTGCTGTTCTAGTAGGATCATTTTCCCAATTTTCTATCAAGGTCCCTATGAGCGCCTTCGCGGAGCCCCCCAGTTTCTGGCTTTCACGGCCATCCTCCCTGCGTCCTCGTGACGCCGTCCCCGAGAGTACCCGCTAATGGAATGGCTAGCTGACCCCACGGCCTGGCTAGGCCTGTTGACGCTTATCGTCCTCGAGCTGGTGCTGGGTATCGACAACCTGGTGTTCATCGCCATTCTGGCCGACAAGCTGCCGCCGCATCAGCGTGACCGCGCGCGGGTGATCGGCTTGAGCCTGGCACTGATCATGCGGTTGGGCCTGCTGGCCAGCATCTCGTGGATGGTCACCCTGACCGCGCCGCTGATCGATGTGTTTGGCAAGAGCTTCTCGGGCCGTGACCTGATCATGCTGTTCGGTGGTGTGTTCCTGCTGTTCAAGGCCACCATGGAGCTGCACGAACGTCTCGAAGGCCATGTCACGCAAGCCAGTGGTTCGCTGCGCCATGCCGCCTTCTGGCCGATCGTGGCGCAGATCGTCGTGCTTGACGCGGTGTTCTCGCTGGATGCGGTAATTACCGCCGTGGGCATGGTCGAAGAGTTGTCGATCATGATGATCGCGGTGGTCTTCTCGATCGGCATCATGATTGTCGCCAGCAAGCCGCTGACCCGCTTCGTCAACGCCCACCCGACGGTGATCATGCTGTGTCTGGGCTTCCTGATGATGATTGGTTTCAGCCTGACTGCCGAAGGCCTGGGCTTCCATATCCCGAAAGGTTACCTGTACGCAGCCATCGGCTTCTCGATCCTTATCGAGCTGTTCAACCAGCTGGCCCGTGCCCGCCGCAAGCGTAGCCTGCAGCAGCACCGGCCCTTGCGTGAGCGCACCGCGCATGCCGTGCTGCGCCTGTTGGGCGGGCGCAGGGTGGAGGCGGACGAAGTGGGTGAAGAGATCGCCGACCTGGTCGAGGGCGGTGAAGAGCACGTGCTGTTCGACCGCCGCGAGCGGGTGATGATCAGTGGTGTGCTCAACCTGGCCGAGCGGCCGATCCGCACGGTGATGACTGCCCGCGCCGAGGTTGATGTCCTCGACCTGGCGCAGCCTGCAGCTGCCATTACCGAGGCCTTGGCCCACTCGCCTTACTCGCGCCTGCCGCTGATTCGCGAGGGGCGTATCGATGAGCCGCTGGGCTTCGTGCACAAGAAGGAGCTGCTCAAGGAGTTTTTGTCAGGCAATCAGCCAGACCTTGAGCGCATGGCCCGGGCACCGTTGAACCTGCTGGAAAGCTTCAGCATCCTCAATGCATTGGAGCAGATGCGCAGCCAGTCGACGCACATCGCCTTCGTGGTCAACGAATTCGGTGACTTCACCGGCCTGCTGACCATGACCGACATCCTCGAATCGATCGCGGGTGAGCTGCCGGATGCCAGTGAGGTGGAAGGCCCCGGCATCGTCGAGGAGGCCGACGGCTTTGTCGTCAGCGGTGCATTGAACCTCAGCCAGGTGCAGGCGCGGACCGGTTTCAGCGCCCGCGCCACCGAGGATTACCAGACCCTCGCGGGCTTGGTAATGAGCCTGCTGGACCGCCTGCCGGTGGTCGGCGACCACCTGGCCTGGAACGGCTGGAGCATGACCGTGGTGGCGGTGGAGGAGCGGCGGGTGCGCCAGGTGCGCCTCAAACCGAACGCCGACGCTGGCGCATCAAATGCTTGAAGCCCTCTAGCACCAGCACCAGGACTGCGGCCCAGATCGGCAGGTAAGTCAGCCACTGATCCGGGCCGATGCTCTCGCCCAGCAGCAGCGCCACGCCCACCAGCAGCACCGGCTCGACGTAGCTGAGCAGGCCGAACAGGCTGAACGGCAACAGGCGGCTGGCCAGCACGTAGGCGATCAGGGCCGATGCACTGATCGCCCCTAGCAGCGGGATCAGGCCGTACAGGCCTGGGTGGCTCAGCAAGTCTGCTGTCGACAGCGGCCCCTGGATCACGAAGTACAACGCCCAGGGCAGCAACAGGCACATGTCGCACCACAGGCCACCCAGGTGGTCGGTGCGGCAGCGCCGACGCAGGACGAAGTAGATCGGGTAACCGATCATCACCAGCATGGTCTCCCAGGCAAAACTGCCGTTTTGGTACAGCTCGTGGCCAACCCCCAGCGCCGCGCAGCCCACCGCTACTTTTTGCAGGCGTGACAGGCGCTCGCCATAGACCAGCCGGCCGGTCAGTACCATCGCCAGCGGCAGCAGAAAGTAGCCCATCGACACCTCCAGGCTGCGCCCATGCAGTGGGGCCCAAAGAAATAGCCATAGCTGCACACCCATCAACCACGAGGTGCCGACCATGCCCAGCAACAATACGGGCGTCCGGCGCACGCGTGCGAGCAGGTCACCGACCCGCGTCCAGTCTTTGCTCACCAGCATGAACAGCGTCAGGCAAGGCAGGGTCAACAATGTGCGCCAGCCGAAGATTTCTTCGCCATCGAGCGGTGCGAGCAGGGAGGTATAGAAGTACATCACGGCGAACAGGCAGGATGCCGTGACCGAACAGAGAATGCCTTTTGACACGAATGCCTCGAATAGGGGGGTAAGCGGCTGGATCAGCCGCGCATGATCTCAGGGGGCGCGTCCTGCGGCAACCGCGCAACGCCTGGACGGGTGGCCAATGCCTGGAGAAACTCGGCCGCCGGCATCGGGCGGGCGAACAGATAACCTTGCTGGTAGTCCACATCGTGCCTGGCAAGGTAATCCCGCTGGGTTTCGGTTTCCACGCCTTCGGCAACGATGCCCAGGCCCAGCTTGCCGGACAGTTCGATGACGCTGTCGAGGATGTGTTGCGACAGCGCGTCACTGCCGATCATCGCTACGAAGCTCTGGTCGATCTTCAGGTAATCGACTTTGAACTGACGCAGGTAATTGAGGCTGGACTGGCCCGTGCCGAAGTCGTCCAGGGCAATCATCACGCCCATTTCATGCAGCTTCTCGAACAGCTCCAGGGTGGCGGGGGTCGCTTCGATCAGCTTGCGTTCGGTCAGCTCCAGGGTAAGTCGCACCCGGCCGGGCGGAAAGTGCTGAAGGAAGGTCTGGCAATCATTGATGAGCGCCAGGTCGCGGCAATGGTCGGCGGTGATGTTGACGCCGATATGGAAGCCGTCCTCCAGTAACGCCGCATAAGGCGCCAGGCTTTGTGCCGTATGCAACATCAGTGCGCGGGTCATCTCGACGATCTGCCCACTGTGCTCGGCGTAGGGGATGAACAGGTCGGGGCGTACCAGGCCCTCATGCGGGTGGTTCCAGCGCATCAGCACTTCGGCACCGGCCCAGCGGTAATCGCCCTTGCGCACCACGGGCTGGAAATAGGGCAGGAACTCGTCGGCCTCCAAGGCGCGGCGCAATTCGGCGCGCGGGGAGTTGGCGCGGCGGATTTGCCAGCGGCACACCACGCCGGCCACCACCCCGAGCAACAGCAGCAGGCTAAGCAGGGCCGGGTAGTGGCTGCGCAGCAGTTCGCCGGGCTTGGCAGCGGTAAAACCGCCGTGCACGCTGAACGGATAGCGGGTCGAACCCAGGGTAACGTCGGCGACAGGGTAAGCCGGTGGCTGGCCGTGATGTACAACCCCGTCACTGCCCATCCAGGCATTGCCAACGCGCAATTGCAGGTCTTCATCGGGGGCGATCAATCGAAGTGCGGTTACCAGGTGGTCGCCATCGGCGGTGCTGATGGCACCGCGGTCGCCACTGCTGGTACGGTAAACCAGCAGCGCGTGGCCAGGTGTGACCGAGTTGCCGTCCATCAGCCACAGCGTGCCATCGGTGTAGTCGCTGGCGTCAACCGGTTCATCGAAGTCACCGAACAATGAGGTGCAATACAGGGTGTCGTGCTGGAACAGGTTGGTCGAGCGCACGAATGCATTACGCGTGACCTCGCCACGCAAGGCCAGCTGGGCCTCCTCGCACGGCCTGCCGGCCAATGGCAGCAAGGCCTGGGCAGCTTGCGCGAGGTTGTCGAGGATGCGCTCCACCTGCTCCACCACCTGGCGTGTGGTGGCCTGGCTGCTGGCGCGCAGTTCGCGCTCGATTTGCCAGTTCATCACCACCAGGCCGAACACCAGCGGCACTACGCCAATGGCCCAGGGGAGGAGGGCGCGCCAACTCCAGAGGGCGGAACGTTTAACCGAGAGGGGCATGCTGGCCTGATCTCATGTAGGAGAATGTGCAGAGGATAGCCGCTTGTCGGAGCCCGTGGCCAAGTAATACGCGACAAAGGAATTTACGCACTGTAGAATTCGTTTACGAATACAACAATAAGTCCCTTCGTTGTCGGAGGGTCAACTCGACCGAGAATGGGTCCATATGACAGACGATGGGTTCAAGCTGATCATGGGTGGGTTCCTCGCCCGCAGTGTGCGTGGTATTCCGTGCGCCCCGCCTTTTGTGTTCAACATCCTGAGCATTCAATAATTTTCGCTGCAGATGAGGACACGAACATGGCTGATATCTTTGAAAACCCAATGGGCCTGATGGGCTTCGAATTCATCGAACTGGCTTCGCCGACGCCAGGCGTACTGGAGCCGGTCTTCCAGATTCTCGGTTTCACCAAGGTGGCCACCCACCGTTCCAAGGATGTGCACCTGTACCGACAAGGTGGCATCAACCTGATCCTCAACAACGAACCCAAAAGCATCGCTTCCTACTTCGCCGCCGAGCATGGCCCGTCGGTGTGTGGCATGGCGTTCCGCGTGCGCAATGCCCATGAAGCCTATGCCCGCGCCCTGGAACTGGGTGCCCAGCCGGTCGAAATCGAAACAGGCCCGATGGAACTGCGCCTGCCAGCGATCAAGGGTATCGGTGGTGCGCCGTTGTACCTGATCGACCGTTTCGAAGAAGGCAGCTCGATCTACGACATCGATTTCAATTTCATCGAGGGCGTCGATCGCAACCCGGTGGGCGCAGGCCTGAAGATCATCGACCACCTGACGCACAACGTTTATCGCGGGCGTATGGCCTATTGGGCCGGCTTCTACGAGAAGCTGTTCAACTTCCGCGAGATTCGCTACTTCGACATCAAGGGCGAGTACACCGGCCTGACCTCCAAGGCCATGACCGCACCGGACGGCATGATCCGCATTCCGCTCAACGAGGAGTCGTCCAAAGGGGCGGGGCAGATCGAAGAGTTCCTGATGCAGTTCAACGGCGAGGGCATTCAGCACGTAGCCTTCCTTACCGACGACCTGCTCAAGACCTGGGATGCGCTCAAAGGCTACGGCATGCGCTTCATGACCGCGCCGCCGCAAACCTATTACGAAATGCTCGAAGAGCGCCTGCCGGGCCATGGCGAGCCCGTGGACCAGCTCCAGGCGCGTGGCATTCTGCTCGACGGCGCTTCCGAGCAGGGCGACAAGCGTCTGCTGCTGCAGATCTTCTCGGAAACCCTGCTCGGGCCGGTGTTCTTCGAGTTCATCCAGCGCAAAGGTGACGACGGCTTTGGTGAAGGCAACTTCAAGGCCCTGTTCGAGTCAATCGAGCGCGACCAGGTACGCCGCGGTGTGCTTAACGCAGAATAAGTGAAGCGTACCGCCGTCACGCATTGTCGGCGGCGGTACGAACACGGCTTCTGCGCTGCCTGAATACACCCCAATAGAAGATCGAGCCGGTGATGATGCCGACCAGCGCAAGTGAAGGAAGCACCTGCGTAAACGCTTGGCGCCGCTCGTTGGCGGCATAGCCTTCGGGGTAGCCGACTTTCACGGTGTAGCCAAACTTCGTCGAATGCTCCGTAGTGAAGAACTCGGATTGAGAGGGGCGTACAGCGTCGCGGCTGTCACCATCCGCCCATATATACGTATCCCCGAATTCCAGCAGCAATACCACGCCCGTTTGAAATGCACGCAGTTCGTTACGTAGTTCTGTGCCATGGGTTGATGCGATCACGCTAAAATTACCTTCACGCAGTTGATACGCGACACGTACTGCGTTGGGTGAGGCGGATGAATCGATGATCAGTTTTACCGGTGATTTCTGGGCGGCATAAAGCAGATCGTTTTCGTGGGGCGGTACCAACGTGTCGCAATAGGTCCGGCCATCGACAACCAACGCCAACGCACGCAGATACTGAACGTCCTGTATCTGCTTGAGCAGGTACTCCTTCGCTGTCTCGCAAGGGCTGCCGGCATAAGGCATTGCGGCGGTCGCCGCTTCATGTAATCGGTTTATGGACAAGTCAACTGAGTAAATGGCTTCCTTGGCCGAGACACGCGCGGTTTCCCTGAGTTTGCTGTCCTGGTGGTAGTGCATCACCATCAGGCCTGAAGCGATGGGTATGGAACTGATCGCCAACGTCATCACCAGATCCATCATCCCGCGACCAATAACCTTGAATTTTGACATAGGCCTGCAGTCCTCCTGATTCAAGTTGCCCGAGCTGGACAGTTGAAACAGAGCCTATGGATTCAGGGATGCCCTTACTGTAAGCCGTAGCCGCGTTTGCCTGACGATTTACGCAGTCGGCGTGTCAGACCGATAACTGTTCAAGCGCCTCGACAACTTTTTCGGCCAGCAACGGCGTTGAGGCCGGGTTCTGTCCTGTCAGCACGCGGTCGTCGCACATGACGAAAGGTTTCCAAGGCTCATCATGCTTGCTGTAAATGCCACCTCGCGCACCCAGTTCGTTTTCAGTCAGGAATGGCACTGCACCTTCAAGCTCCGCAAGTTTCTCTTCAGTGTTCGAAAAACCTGTGACCTGGCGATCCTTGAGCAATAACCTGTTATCGCTGAGCTTGATGTTGAGCAGGCCGACCACCCCATGGCACACGGCAGCGACAACACCGTTTTGTTCGTAGATCTTGCGTGCCAACTCTTGCAGCGGCTGATTATCAGGGAAGTCCCACATGACCCCATGGCCACCCGTGTAATAAATGGCACAGTATTCGTCGGCCTTGACCTGGCCGGGGCTCAACGAAGTGCCCAGCCGGTTCATGAATGATTTGTCGTCGTAATAGTGCCAATCCAGTTCTGGCGCCATCTGCAGGCTATGCGGATCAATTGGCACGTAACCCCCACCTGGGCTGACATAGTCCACGGTATAGCCGGCTTTTTGTACGGTATCGACAAAATGCACCGCCTCGCCCAGCCATAGGCCCGTGGCTCGGTTCAGGCTCGGGTACTTGGCGGTATTGGTCAGCACAACCAGTATCTTCTTGCTCATCACTACACTCCTGTCTGTAGTCAAACGGGGAAGTCAGTCCATGGAGCAGGGAAACCTGAACAGCATAGCTGCCGCTCAGGGACATGCACTTAGCTGATGGCGCTGTGCTACCGTTGTTGGGCTGCCATCATCTACTGTCCTACAGCGTGCGGCTGCATTAGCGAAGGTGTCACACGGCCGCTATTGCGGCAGCGAACCCGGCAGCAGATGATGCAGCAACCCTTTTTCCCCTAGAGCACAGGCGGATCACTCCATTGATCGCTAACGGTCCTCCGCACAAACCTTCACCCCGTGGCGTGCAACTGTCCTCGGGCGCAAAGCCAGCCGCAGGCATGGGTGAGAGGATCGCGCATTTCGACTGGCGGCATACCGGGCTTGGCCCGTTGCAGCATTGGCAGGCGTCGTTGCGCATTGCTGTCGACATGATGCTGCTTTCGCCGTTTCCCAGTGCTGTTGTCTGGGGGCCGGACTTGATCGTCATCCACAATGACGCCTATGTGGCATTGCTGGAGGGTCTTGAGCATGGCTTGGGCACAAGTTTCGATACGTTGTGGCAGGCGGCCTGGAGTGATGTGGGCCCATGGGTATTCAAGGCGCTCGAGGGGCGCTCCAGCTTTGTGGAAGATCAACCGCTGTGGATCGAGTGCGCGAAGAGTGGTGTCAAGGCGTGGTATGCGTTCAGTTATACGCCCATTCGTGATGAGCAACACGAGGTGGTGGGGTTTCTGCATAAGGTGATCGAAACCACCGCCAGCGTGGATATGCATCATAAATGGCGCGAGCAGGCGCAGAGCTTCGAGCGCCAGATCAAGCGCTACATGGATGATCGCGAGTACATGTGGCAGCTGTCGCGCGACGCGATGATCATTGTCACCCGCGACCTCAAGCTGCAGTCTGCCAATCCGGCCTGGCACCGTATCCTGGGCTGGAGCGAGGAACAGGTGAAGGATTTGCCGATCCTGCAACTGATCCACCCGGCAGACCGGGCCGAATTGCAAGTGTCTGTGATCGATTTCGTCCGCCAGCGCGGCGCCGAACAGCTCGAAACGCGCATGCGCCATGCGGATGGCCACTACCGCTGGTTCCGTTGGAATGCCAGCTTTGATGGTCATCTGCTGACGGCCGTGGGGCGTGACATCAGCGAGGATCGCGAAGAGGCGATGCGTCAATCCAGAGCCTTGTTGCTAAACAGCCAGCGGTTGGAGGCTGTCGGCCATCTTGCCGGCGGCATGGCCCATGAGATGAACAACCTGCTGTCGGGGATTGGCGGTAGCCTTGAGTTGTTGCAGCGACGCCTGGGCCAAGGGCGCATGGAGCGCATCGACAGTTATGTGGACCTGGCCCGCGATTCGGTGCAGCGCGCCATGAGCCTGACGCATCGGCTGTTGGCGTTTTCCCGGCAACAGCCCCTGGCCCCCAAGCCGCTGAACATGAACCGCCAGCTTGCGGACATGGAGCCATTATTGCGCCAGGTGCTCGGTGCGGAAATCCGCTTGAACTGGGAAATGGATGTAGAGCCGTGGGCCGTCTTGCTGGATGTCGGCCAGCTGGAGAACAGCCTGGTCAATCTTTGCGCCAATGCGTACGAAGCCTGCCTGGGGCAGGGCAATGTGACGATACGCACGATCAACACACGCCTGGCCTCGGCGTTCCCTGATGAGCTCGGGTTGCCGCCGGGAGATTATGTTGCCCTGCAGGTCATGGACGATGGGCATGGCATGCCGGCCGATGACCTGGCCAAGGCCTTCGAGCCGTTCTTCACGACCAAGCCCACCGGGCGCGGCTCCGGGCTCGGCTTGCCCATGGTCCATGGGTTTGTCGGGCAATCCGGTGGTTACATCTGGCTGGAATCGGTGCCGGACCACGGGACCAAGGCCTGCATGCTGTTCCCTCGTTGCCATGAGGCGATAGTAGAGCCGCCCATGCCGCCTGTGCCGCAAGTTTCGCGGGCCAATGGGCAGCGCGTGCTGCTGGTCGATGACGAGCACAACCTGCGTTTGCTGATGCGGGAATACCTTCGCGAACGTGGTTTTGTGGTGTGTGACGTGACGGATGCCAATGCTGCGCTGGAGCGGTACAGGCACGATGGGCCTTTCGACCTGGTGATCACCGACATCGGCTTGCCGGGTGGATTCAGTGGGCGCCAGGTGGCCAGAGCGGTGCGCATGATCAACTCTGAACAGAAGATTCTTTTAATCACTGGCTACACCGATCACCCGCTGGAGCCGCAATTGCTGGAAGTCCCGGGTACAGCGTTGCTGCTCAAGCCGTTCGAACTGGCCACCCTGGGCAATCAGGCGCTGCTCATGCTGGCCGATTGACGGGGCTGGCCTCGCCAATCATCTGCGCCACCTGGGCCTGTAACTGCTTGAGCTCAAACGGTTTGCAGATCAATTGCATGCCTGGGCCAAGAAACCCCTCCCGCGCCATTGCCGTCTCGGCGTAACCGGTGATGAACAGCACCGGCAGTTGCGGGCGCAAGGTACGGGCAATTTCTGCCAGCTGGCGGCCGTTCATGCCGGGCAGCCCCACGTCGCTGATCAGCAGGTCGATCGACTGGGATGAGCGCAGCACCTGCAAAGCTTCGCTGGCATTGCAGGCACTGCGGCACGGATAACCGAGCTCCTGCAGCGCCTGGCACAACAATTGGCGAACATGCGGGTCGTCCTCAACCAGCAATACATCGCAGCCGTTACCCGTCGCGAGCGGCTTGGCAGGCTTGTGCGCCTGCGCCTGGTCGATGTGACGCGGCAGGTACAGGTCCACGCGGGTGCCCTGGCCTATCTGGCTGTGCAGCTCCACATGGCCTTGCGACTGTTTGCTGAAGCCGTACACCATCGACAGGCCCAGGCCGATACCCTGGCCGACCGGCTTGGTGCTGAAGAACGGCTCGAAGGCATGTTCCAGGGTACTTTGCGACATGCCCTGGCCTTCATCGATGATACTCAGGCACGCATAGTCACCGTTTGCCAGGCCGCCGTCGGCGAACTGCTTCGTCGCCACCTTGCAATTACTCGCCACGATGCGCAGCACCCCGCCACTGGGCATGGCTTCACGGGCATTGAGCAACAGGTTGTCGAGTGCTTCCTGCAATTGCCCATCGTCGGCTTGCACAGGCCAAAGGTCGGCAGGTAGGCGCACATCCAGTACAACGTTTTGCTCAAGCGGGGCTTCGAGCCGCTGCTGTTGCAACATGGCATGCAAATCGATGCGCTGGCTGTGCAGTGATTGCCTTGAAGAAAACGCGAGCAGGCGATGGGTCAGCCGCGCAGCGCGGGAAACGGCTTCCTGGCCCATGCGCAGGATACCCTCAACGCCCTTGCTACTCCCTTGTTTCAGGCGGCGGTCGATCAGTTCGAAGCTGCCACCGATACTCGTGAGCAGATTGTTGAAATCGTGAGCGACGCCGCCGGCGAGTTGGCCAATCGCCTCCATCTTGCGGGTCTGGTGCAGGGCCAGTTCGGCGCCCTGTTGCACCTGGCTGCGGGCATCCAGGCGCTGCTGCAGGTCGAGCAATTTGTCGCGTGCCTGATACTGGCGACGACGGTGGCGCAACGCGAGCTTGATCAGCGCCAGCAGCTGTTCTTCCTCGAAAGGAATGGTCAACAGCGTCAGGTTGCCCAGCGGATGGTCGTTAGGTGTCGTGGCAGGGGAGGCTTGAGCGCTATGGGTGAGCAGCACGATGGGCAAGTCCGACCACGGGGGCTGCTCATCGATAAAGCCCTGCAGTAAATCGCGCTGGCTGCCGTTGAGCGTATTCTCAGCAATGATCGCCAGCGCTGCACCTTCGCCAAGGCCGTCTCGCAAGCTGCCGATATCACGCGAGCACAGGCAATCGATCCCGGCGCTCGCCAAAAACGTCGAGGTGTCCATGGCGAGTTGCGTGGGTGCCAGGATAAGGGCACGTTCGTCCAGCGACAGCGAGCTGGCCAATGCGATTCTCCTTGAAGGCACTGCCATGCTTGGCCATGCCGTGGGTGGTCCGATACCCTCTGGACCACAACCCTTCATCCAGGGTTCAAAGCATCTACAACCCTTGCTGCAAGATGGGGTCGTCCGGGTTTTGCCGCTCGAGTTCGGCCAGCAATACCTGAACGTTCTGCAACTGCCCAGTTTCTTTCCAGTACTGGATCAGCAGCACCCGCGCCCGCCGGTTGGCCGGTTGCCGGCTGAGCAGGGTTTCGAGCTGCTTCTGTGCTGCATCGGACTGCTCCAGATCATGCAGGGTTACCGCCAGCGTGTAGCGATAATCGGCGTTGTCCGGTTCCAGTTCGACCGCGCGTGACAAGGCGAGCAGGGCGTACTCACGCTGGTCGTGACGGATCAACCAGAGCCCCAGCTCGTGCTGCAGGAAGGCCGAATCAGGCCGCAGCGCCAAAGCCTTGGCCAGCACCTGTCTGGACTGGTCATGATGGCCTTGGCGCTCCAGCAGGCGTACCTGGGTCGCCAGGGCATCGGGGCTTTCCGGGGCCAGGGCGAGGCTGCGCTGCAGGGCGGCTGCCGCCTGAGTGTATTCATTTTCGTGCAAGTACAGCCGCGCCAGGTGAACCTGGGCTTCGGCGTCCTCAGGCTTTTGCTCCAACGCCTGCTGATACTGCTCCAATGCAGCTTGCAGCGGGCCGAAATACAGGCCGATGGCGTCCGGGTCGAGGCCGAGCAAGGCATCGACAGCGGCAAACCGCACGCTTTGCTCGTCATCGTCCAGCAGTGGCCCCAGCACCAGGCTGCGCTGGGCAGCGGGTAGCAGCCGGCGGATGCTGGCGATCGCGGCGCGACGCACCAGTGGCTCATCGTTTTCCAGGTCTACCTGAGCCAGTTTCAGCGCTTGCGGCGATGGGTAGTTGGGCAGCTCTGCGTACAGGGCGGCGCGGCGGATCGGTGCCAGGTCGTCGCGTTGCAACTGCTGGTAGAGCACCCGCGCAGCACCCGGCTGGCCGTCGTGGGCCTGGCGCAGTGCCTTGACGTAGCTGTGCGGCGGCAGTGCCGCGGGCGCCGAGGGGGGCTCACGGCGCAGATAC
This sequence comes from Pseudomonas sp. LFS044, assembly GCF_047978245.1. NCBI lineage: Bacteria > Pseudomonadati > Pseudomonadota > Gammaproteobacteria > Pseudomonadales > Pseudomonadaceae > Pseudomonas > Pseudomonas sp. LFS044. Next base: position 195,337 of record NZ_JBFPFX010000009.1, on the reverse strand, counting down.
GCGATACCGACCGATACCAGAATCAGCAGCAACACAGCGATCAGGTAATGGTGACGTCTGGGCATCGGGCGGTCCAAAGCGGGGGAAGCAAGAGCTTGGGGCAGAATGCCTTGGGGTGCAAGCCGCATAAAAAAGCCCCGCGGGCCGAGGCCAGCGGGGCAAACGGTTGGGGGAGGAGCCAACCAAAGGAGTCGTTGAAACGGGACGAGTCAGCGCGCGCTGGCGACTGTCTCCGGCTGCCAGCCACCGCCAAGGGCTTTGTAGATCGAGACGATGCCGCGGTACAGGTCGACTTCGCCCTGCGCCTGCGCGTCCTCGGCACTCAGCCGTTCACGTTCGGCGTCCAGTAGCACCAGGTAGTCCACGGTACCTTCGCGATAGCGTACCGACGCCAGCTCTGCCGCCTTGCGGCTGGCATCGCTCTGGCGCATCAGCGACAACAGCCGCTGCTGGGTTTTGTCATAGTCGCTGAAGGCATTGGCCGATTCTTCCAGTGCCAGCAACACCTGCTGCTCATAATTGGCCAGGGCGCCTTCGGCGTCGGCTTTGGCGCCGCGCAGGCGGGCCCGCACGCTGCCCAGGTCGAACGCTGCCCAGGTAATGCTGGGGCCCAGCGCCCAGGCGTTAGCCGCCGAGGAGCCGATCTGCGAGCCGCGCGCGGCGGTGAAACCCAGGAAGCCGCTGAGGCTCACCCGCGGGAACAGGTCGGCTGTGGCCACGCCAACGTTGGCAGTGGCTGCGGCCAGCTGCCGTTCGGCACTGCGGATGTCCGGGCGGCGCCGTAACAGCTCACCCGGGTCGCCCACCGGCAGCGCCTTGGCGATGGCCGGCAAGGCCTTGGGCGAGAGGTCCACGGTCAGGGCGTCCGGGCGCTGGCCGAGCAGGGTGGCGATGCGATGCCGCGCCCGTGCCTGTACCGCCTGCAGCTGCGGCACGGTGGCTTCGACCCCGGCCAGCCGCGCATCGGCACGCACCACATCCAGCTCGTTGCCGACCCCGGCGTCGCGCAGGGTCACGGTGATGGTGCGTGACTCCTGCTGGGTCTTGAGGTTGGCCACGGCGATGTTCTCGCGCAATTGCGCGCCACGCAGTTGGCCGTAGGCATCGACCAGCTCAGCGATCAGGCTGACCTGCAGCTGTTGCAGGTCGGCCTGGGCGGCGTCGGCCTGGGCATCGCTGGCTTCGATCTGGCGCTGGATGCGGCCGAACAGGTCGAGTTCCCAGGCCATGTCCAGGCCCAGGTCGTAACGCTCGCTGTTGACCCGCTGCTCGGTCTCGCCGGGCACCTGGCCCTTGCCGACTTCACTGCTGGCGCGGCTGGTGACCACCGGCAACTGGTCGTTGGCGGCATCATCGCGGATCGCCCGTGCCGACTTGAGCCGGGCAAAGGCCACGCGCAGGTCACGGTTGCCGTCCAGCGATGCCTGCACCAGCTGGTTCAGTACCGGGTCGTCGAACTGCTTCCACCACACGCTCTCGAAGCGGCTACGGTCGAAGGCCTTGGCCTGCACGGTGCTGTTCAGATGTGCAGGTTCAGTGGCCGGCGCCTGGTAATCCGGGCCTACCGCACAGGCTGCCAGGGCCAATGCCAGCAAGCTCGGGGTCAGGGGTTTGAGCAGGTTCATGCGTGGCTCTCCAGCGATTGAACGCGTTCGGCCTTGCGGGCCTGGCGACGCTCGACGAAACGGCGGATCAGGAAGAAGAACACCGGGGTCAGGAACAGCCCGAACACGGTCACGCCGATCATCCCCGAGAACACCGCGACACCCATGGCATGGCGCATTTCCGAGCCGGCACCGGAGGAGAACACCAGCGGCACCACCCCCATGATGAAGGCGATCGAGGTCATCAGGATCGGCCGCAGACGCAGGCGGCAGGCTTCCAGGACCGCGGCCAGCGGGTCGAGGCCCTTGGCTTGCTCGTCCTTGGCGAACTCGACGATCAGGATCGCGTTCTTGCACGCCAGGCCCACCAGTACGATCAAACCGATCTGGGTAAAGATGTTGTTGTCGCCACCGGAGACGATCACCCCGGTAATCGCCGACAGCAGGGTCATCGGCACGATCAGGATCACCGCCAGCGGCAGGCTCCAGCTTTCGTACTGGGCCGCCAGCACCAGGAACGCCAGCAGTACGCACAGCGGGAACACCAGCAGCGCGGTATTGCCGGAGAGGATCTGCTGGTAGGTCAGGTCGGTCCACTCGAAGGTCATGCCGTTGGGCAGTTCCTCTTTCAGCAGCTTCTCGATGGCCGCTTCGGCCTGGCCGGAGCTGTAGCCTGGGGCTGCGGCACCGTTGATTTCCGCGGTGATGAACCCGTTGTAGTGCATCACGCGGTCAGGCCCGGAGGTGTCGCTGACCTTGAGGAAGGTCGCCAGCGGGATCATCTCGCCCAGGTTGTTGCGCACCTTCAACTGGCCGATCTGCTCGGCATCGAGGCGGAACTGCTGCTCGGCCTGGACGTTGACCTGGTAGGTGCGGCCAAAGCGGTTGAAGTCGTTGGTGTACAGCGAGCCCAGGTAAACCTGCAGGGTGTCGAAGATGTCGGTGATCGCCACGCCGTGGGTCTTGGCCTTTTCCCGGTCGATGGCAGCATCGACCTGCGGAACGTTGACCTGATAGCTGGTGAACAGGCCCGCCAGTTCCGGCACGTTGTGGCTCTTGGCGATGATGTTCTGGGTTTCCTTGTACAGCGCTTCGTAGCCCAGGTTGCCGCGGTCCTCGATCTGCAGGCGGAAGCCGCCAATGGTGCCCAGGCCCTGAACCGGCGGCGGGGGGAAGATCGCGATGTAGGCGTCCTGGATGTCGGCGAACTGGGCATTCAGCGCGGCGGCGATGGCCGCAGCCGACTGGCTGGGGTCCTTGCGCTCATCGAACGGCTTGAGCGGGGTGAACACGATGCCGCTGTTCGGGCTGTTGGTGAAGCCGTTGATCGACAGCCCCGGGAAGGCCACCGAGTCGGCAACGCCCGGTTGCTTCAGGGCAATTTCGCTCATGCGCTTGATCACCGCCTCGGTACGGTCGAGGCTGGCGGCGTCCGGCAGCTGGGCGAAGGCCACCAGGTACTGTTTGTCCTGGGCCGGCACAAAACCGGTCGGAGTGGACGAGAAGCCCAGGTAGGTCAGGCCCATCAGGCCGGCATAAACGAACAGGGCGATGCCGCTGGAACGGATGACCCGGCGCACGCCACCCACGTAACGGTGGCTCGCACGGTCGAAGAAGCGGTTGAACGGGGCGAACAGCCAGCTGCCCAGCAGTTTGTCGAGGAACCGCGAGAAACGGTCCTTGGGTGCGTGGTGGTCTTTGAGCAGCACCGCAGCCAAGGCCGGCGACAGCGTCAGCGAGTTGAATGCCGAAATCACGGTGGAGATGGCGATGGTCAGCGCGAACTGCTTGTAGAACTGCCCGGTCAAGCCGGAAATGAATGCGGCAGGTACGAACACGGCGCACAGCACCAGCGCCGTGGCGATGATCGGCCCGGTCACTTCGCTCATGGCCTTTTGCGTGGCTTCCAGGGGTTTCAGGCCCAGCCCGATGTTCCGCTCGACGTTCTCCACCACGACAATGGCGTCGTCCACCACGATGCCGATCGCCAGTACCAGCCCGAACAGTGACAGCGCGTTAAGTGAGAAGCCGAACAGGTGCATCACGGCAAAGGTACCGATCAGCGACACCGGCACAGCCAGCAGTGGGATGATCGAGGCGCGCCAGGTCTGCAGGAACAGGATTACCACCAGCACCACCAGTACCAGCGCTTCGAACAGCGTATGCACCACCGCTTCGATGGAACCGCGCACGAACACGGTCGGGTCATAGACGATGCTGTAGTCCATGCCTTCCGGGAAATCCTTCTTCAGCTCGGCCATTTTCGCCCGCACTTCGTCGGAGATGTCGATGGCGTTGGAGCCTGGGCGCTGGAAGATCGGGATGGCGACGGCCGGCTGGTTGTTCAGCAGCGAGCGCAGGGCATATTGGCTGGAGCCGAGCTCGACCCGGGCGATGTCCTTGAGGCGTGTGATTTCGCCATCGGCACCGGCACGGATGATGATGTTCTCGAATTCTTCCTCGTTGACCAGGCGGCCCTGGGTGTTGATCGACAGCTGGAAGCTGGTTGAGCCGGGGGCGGGCGGGGCACCCAACTGGCCGGCCGCTACCTGGCGGTTCTGCTCGCGGATGGCCGCGACCACGTCACTGGCGGTCAGGTTGCGCGAAGCGGTCTTGTTCGGGTCGAGCCACACGCGCAGCGAGTAGTCGCCCATGCCGAACAGCTGCACATCGCCCACGCCGCCCAATCGCGCCAGCTCATCCTTGATGTTGAGGATGGCGTAGTTGGACAGGTAGAGCATGTCGTAGCGTTGATCCGGCGAGGTCAGGTGCACGACCATGGTCAGGTCGGGCGAGGCCTTGTCGACGGTGATACCGATACGCGTCACTTCTTCCGGCAGCTTGGGTTGGGTGCGGGTGACGCGGTTCTGCACCTGTACCTGCGCGTTGTCCAGGTCGGTGCCCAGGGCGAAGGTGATGGTCAGGGTCAGCTTGCCATCGGCGGTGGACTGCGAGGACATGTACAGCATGTTCTCGACACCGGTGATCGCCTGCTCCAGGGGGGCGGCGACGGTTTCGCCGATCACCTTGGGGTTGGCGCCGGGGAAGTTGGCGCGCACCACCACGGTAGGCGGTACCACTTCCGGGTATTCGCTGATCGGCAACTGGAACAGCGAGATCGAACCTGCGATCAGCAGCACCAGCGATAGCACCGCGGCGAAGATCGGCCGGGTAATGAAGAATTTGGAAAAGTTCATCGGTGTGATCCCTTAACCGCGTGGCGCTTGGGCGCTGGCGACTTTCTCGGTGGAGCCCGCGACCTTCTGCGCCGTGTTGCTGGCCTCGAGCGCCTGGCGTTGCTGGGCGAGGGCGGCGAGGGTCTGTTCGCTGGCCATTGCTGTTTCTTCCGGGGTGACGGGCGAGCCCGGCCGTACCCGCTGCAGGCCCTTGACCACGATGCGGTCGTCCTTGGCCAGGCCGCTGCGCACGATGCGCAGGCCTTCAAGCTTCGGCCCCAGCTCGACGGCGCGGTAGGTGGCCTTGTTGTCCTTGTCCATGACCAGCACGAACTTCTTGCCAAGGTCGGTGCCCACGGCTTCGTCGTTGATCAACATGGCGTCGTACTGGGCGCTGCCGACCAGTTTCAGGCGCGCATACAGCCCGGGGGTGAACTGGCCATCGCGGTTGTCGAACACGGCGCGACCACGGATGGTGCCGGTGCGCGGGTTGACCTGGTTGTCGACAAAGTTCATCTGGCCAAGGTGCGGGTTGCCGGTTTCGTTGGTCAGGCCCAGGTACACCGGGGTGGTCTGGCCGCGCTGGCCTTCACGCGCCAGCTGGGTGTACTTGAGGTACACGCGCTCGTCGGCGTCGAAGTAGGCATATACCTTGTCGGTGGAGACCACGCTGGTCAGCGGCGTGACATCGGCGCTGACGATGTTGCCGGCGGTGTACTGGGCACGGCTGACACGGCCGCTGATAGGCGCCGTGACGCGGGTGAAGCTGAGGTTCAGGCGGGCCAGGTCGAGCTGGGCCTGGATCGCATCCACGCCGGCGCGGGCTTCGGCGGCGGCGCTGCTGCGCGATTCGGCCAGCTCGGCGGAGATGGCGTTGCTGTCACGCAGACGCTCACCGCGGCGGGCTTCGTTGGCGCTGCGGATGGCCGTGGCCTTGGCTTGTTGCAGCTGGGCTTCAAGGCGGCGCACTTCAGCCTGGAACGGGCGCGGATCGATCTGGAACAGCAAGTCGCCTTTCTTGACCTGGGCGCCTTCAGTGAAGCCGACAAGGTCGATCTGGCCGGAGACCCGTGGGCGTACTTCAACGGTTTCCGGCGCTTCGAGGCGGCCGGTGAATTCGTCCCATTCGTTGATCGGTTGTTCGATCACCTTGGCAACGGTGACTTTGGGCGCGGCGGGAGCCTGCACGGCGTCTGGGGTTCGACCGCAAGCGCTGAGCACCACCACTGCCAGGGCAGCGAGGGGAAAGCGCAAGGGTTTGAGTGAGTGGTCCATGGAGAACTCCGCCAATGTATTAGTAGTGGGCGGAGTGTGAGTGCCTTGCGCGTGACGCACGAATCGAATGCAGCGAAGGTTATTATCACGCGCAATGATATGTCGGGATATTTCATCGATGGCGGGCATGGTAGGGTGCCTGTGCCGGCCCTTTCGCGGGGCAAGCCCGCTCCCACAGGTACCGCGCAGCACTCGATGGCAATCGGGAACCTGTGGGAGCGGGCTTGCCCCGCGAAGAGGCCGGCCCTGACACCCCGCACATGACCTAAGGCCTTACCGTGACCAGTACCCCGCAATTCCCCAGGCCCTTTGGCATCGTCTGCCTGGGCATCCTGCAAATCCTGGTCTGGGGCGGTTCGTTCTTCCTCATGGCGGTAATGGCCGATCCGATCAGCCGCGACACCGGCTGGCCCAGCCAGTGGGTGTATGGCGCACTGTCGCTGAGCTTGATGGTATCTGCCCTGTTCGCCCCGCTGTCCAGCCGCCTGGTCGCCCGATATGGCGGCCGCCCGCAAATGGCGGCCAGCGGCGCGGTGGTAGCAGTGGGCCTGCTGATCATGGCTGCCAGCCAAAGCCTGGCGCTGTTTCTGCTGGCGTGGGCGGTGATCGGCGTGGGTATGGCCATGGGGCTGTACGAAGCCCTGTTCGCCACCCTTGGCGGGCTATATGGCGACGGCGCCGGCAAGGCCATTACCGGCATTACCTTGATCGCCGGCTTTGCCTCGACCCTGTCCTGGCCGACTGTGGCACTGGCCATCGAACACCTGGGCTGGCGCATGACCTGCGTGTGCTATGCAATCGTGCTGTTGTTAGTGGTAGCGCCGTTGTATTGGCGGGTGTTGCCGCCGGGAGGACGGGTCGAGGCGCGCAAGTCCCAGGAGAAAAACGCCGAAACCGGGGTGGATCGGCCGCTCTACCTGCTGTTGACCAGCATGTTCGCCATCGGCGCGATCATCATGACGGCGATTGCCGTGCAACTGGTGGCCGTGCTGCAGGGCCTTGGGCATTCGCTGCCGGTGGCGATCGGCCTGGCGGCGATGCTTGGCCCCAGCCAAGTGGCGTCGCGGGTGCTGCAGATTCTGGCGGGCAAGCGCCACCCGATCTGGACGGCGCTGGCGTGGGTGAGCCTGGTGCTGGTCGGCCTGCTGCTGGTGACGCTGGTGCCGGCGGCCACGGCGGTGGGGCTGCTGGTGTTCGGCTGCGGTAATGGCTTGCGGGCGATCGTGCGTGGGCTGTTGCCGTTGGCGATGATGCCGCCGGCGCAATATGTGCTGCTAATGGGGCGCATGTCGCGGCCTTCGCTGATCGGTCAGGCGTTGACGCCACTGGTGGGGGGCTACCTGTTCGAGCACTTTGGCTCGATGGGGGTGTTGCTGACGCTGTGCTCGCTGGCGTTGATCAATGTGGTGCTGGTGGGGGTGGTGATGCAGCGCGTGCGATCCAGTGCTTAGGATAGCGCTCACGTGGAGCTGCGAAAGCTTATGGCACGCACCCGGCAACTAACGCTGCCGCTCGGCCACCGCCCGCAAGGTCCTCAACGTCACCACCGGTGCATCCACCACAAACCGGTTGGCCAACCATCCCGGCACATCGCCGGCCGGGTCGGCCTGCAACTGGTAGGTCACCTCGGTCTCGCCCTCGCCCAACGGTTTCATGATCCACTCGCCACTCAGGCGCTGAACGCGGATCAGCCCTGGCTGCTCCGGCAAGCGTCCCGGCTCGGCGCTCAAGTGCCGTACCAGCGTGCCATCGTCCAGGCGCTCGCTGGTGACCTTGAGGATGATGTCCCGTGGCAGGGTCGGCCACGGCAGGTTGGTGGTCAGGTAGACCCACGTGCTGTCGCCGTCGACGTCCAGCAGGCGCATCTGCTCGCAGGCGTACAACCATTTGCAGGCCACGCGCAGGTTCTCCTGCAGGTCGGTGAGGGTGCGCACACTGGCTTTCATGGTGCTGACGCCCCGGAACTGCTGGTAGGGGGAGCCGCCAGCGGCGCGCAGGTATACGCGGATGCCTTCGCGGTCGTAGGCCAGGTTCCAGTCGTCGGCGGCCTGTGCGCAGGTGCAGAGCAGCAGGGCGGCAAGCAAAAGGCTGCGGTTCATGGTGAGCACCGCGCGGGGAGTAGGCCCTTGAGTATGTGCGGCAAACACAAAGCCCGCCAGGCGGCGGGCTGTGTTGAAGCGGTCAGGGCTTAACGCTGTGGGTTCAGCGTCAGGTGCACGTGACGGTTCACGTCTTTGTACAGCAGGTAGCTGAAGTTGCCTGGGCCGCCGGCATAGCAGGCTTGCGGGCAGAAGGCGCGCAGCCACATGAAGTCGCCAGCCTCGACTTCGACCCAGTCCTGGTTCAGGCGGTAGACCGCTTTGCCTTCCAGCACGTACAGGCCGTGTTCCATCACGTGGGTTTCGGCGAACGGGATCACGCCGCCCGGTTGGAAGGTGACGATGTTGACGTGCATGTCGTGGCGCATGTCGGCCATGTCGACGAAGCGGGTGGTTTTCCAGCGGCCTTCGGTGCCCGGCATTTCGATGACGGTGGCGTTGTCGCGGTGGGTGACGAACGACTCGGGAATGTCCAGGCCTTCAACCTTCTGGTAGTGCTTGCGCAGCCAGTGGAAGGTGACGTTGGACTTGCTGTTGTTGCGCAGGCTCCATTCGGCGCCTGGGGCCAGGAAGGCATAGCCGCCAGGTACCAGGGTGTGGTGCTTGCCTTCAACGGTGATGTCCAGCTCGCCTTCGACGATGAACACCACGGCTTCTGCGTTAGGGTCCAGCTCCGGGCGCTCGCTGCCGCCTTCCGGGGCCAGCTCGACAATGTACTGGGAGAAGGTTTCGGCAAAGCCGGTCAGCGGTCGGGCGATGACCCACATGCGCATCTTGTCCCAGAACGGCAGGTGGCTGGTGACGATGTCACGCATCACGCCTTTGGGGATGACGGCATAGGCTTCGGTGAACATGGCACGGTCAGTCAGCAGCTCGGTTTGAGCTGGGTGCCCACCGTGGGGGGCGAAGTAGGAGTGATTCGACATGAACGGTCTCGACTTGTTGTTCTCTCCCCGTGCCTTGGACCACACCGGCCGGTGCGTGCAGGGGATGCACGGACAGCATAGGGGCCAGCCCGTGTCATCCACAAATTAAATGTTGTAATACCCGGTATTTGCTTACTGAATGCGAACCTGCCGGCCTGCGTGGGCTTCAGGCAGGTGGTCGCCCCGGCCAAACAGTTTGTGGCGCAAGGTGCCGTCGGCATAGCCCAGCGGGTAGCGGCCGCGGCGCTGCAGCTCGGGCACCAGCAGCTCGACCACCTTGGCCAGGTCGTCTGGCTGCACGGCATACGTCAGGTTGAAACCGTCGATGCCGGTCTGGTCGAGCCAGGTTTCCAGCTGGTCGGCAATCTCGCTGGCGCTGCCTACCAGCACCGGGCCGCGGCCACCCAGGCCAATGAACTCGGCGGCTTCGCGCACGGTCCAGCGGCGGTTGGGGTCGGCGGCGGTGAAGGCAGCCAGGGCGGCGCGGCCGGCATCGTTCTCGACATACTCGATGTGGGTGTCCGGGTCGAGGCCGGCGAAGTCGATGCCAGTCCAGCCCGACAGCAGGGCCAACGCTGCGTCCAGGTCGACGTAGCGGCGGTATTCGGCAAAACGCGCCTGCGCTTGCTCGGTGGTCGGCGCGACGATCAGCAGTGCCTGGGCGTAAATCAGCACCTCGTCGCGGCCACGGCCGGCCACTTCGCTGGCCCGGCGAATGCCGTCGGCATAGCGGCGCAGCACGGTGGGCGTTGGCCCGCTGATGAATACGCATTCGGCATGCGTGGCGGCAAACTGCTGGCCGCGTGCCGAGGCGCCGGCCTGGAACAGCACCGGCGTGCGTTGCGGCGAGGGCTGGCACAGGTGCATGCCAGGCACCTGGAAGTGCTCGCCGGCATGGCCGATGGCGTGCACTTTCGACGGTTCGAGGTAGCGGCCAGTTTCCCGGTCCAGTACCACGGCGTCGTCGTCCCAGCTTTTTTCCCAGAGCTTGTACAGCACCTGCAGGTATTCCTCGGCCAGGTCGTAGCGCTGGTCGTGGCCAAGCTGGCGGGCCAGGCCCAGGTTGCGCGCGGCGCTGTCCAGGTAGCCGGTAACGATGTTCCAGCCGACGCGGCCATTGCTCAGGTGGTCGAGCGTGGACATGCGCCGGGCGAAGGGGTAGGGGTGTTCGTAGGTCAGCGAAAAGGTCACGCCAAAACCCAGGTGTTCGGTGACCCCGGCCATCGCCGGCACCAGCAGCAGCGGGTCGTTGACCGGCACCTGCACGCCGCCGCGCAGGGCGGCGTCGGGGCCGCCCTGGTACACGTCGTAGATGCCCAGTACATCGGCGATGAACAGCGCATCGAACAGCCCACGTTCCAGCAGGCGCGCCAGGTCGGTCCAGTAGCTGAGGCTATTGAAGGCCACGCTGGTATTGCGCGGGTGGCGCCATAACCCAGGCGACTGGTGGCTGGCGGCGTTCATGCTGAAAGCGTTGAAACGAATGTGACGGGGCATCGCTGACGTTCTCCGCTCAAGGCAGCACGGAAGCCGGGTAGACCGCATCGGCCACCTGCAGCTTGTGCGGGATCAGGCCCAGGCCCTGGAAGGTGTCGGCCAGCTTCTGCTGTTCGGCGACGATCTGTGGGGTGATGGCCACGGCGTTGTAGTTGCGTCGCTCGCTGGCGACTTCCAGCACGCTGGCGTTGATGCCCAGTTGCGGCGCCAGCAGCGCGGCGACTTCGGCGGGTTGGGCGTTGGCCCATTGGCTGACCTTGCCCAGCTCGGCGAAGAAGGTCTTGAGCAGCGCCCGGTGCTGGTCGGCGAAGGCGGCAGTGGACAGGTAGAAGGTGCGGTTGTTGGACAGGCCGCTGCCATCACGCAGGCTTTTCAGGCCAGGCTGGCTTTGCGCGGCAGCAAGGAACGGGTCCCACAGGGTGGCGGCCTGGACGCTGCCCGACTGCAAGGCGGCCACCGCGTCGGCGGCGTTGTTGACGTAGGCCGGGGTGATGTCCTTGTAGCTCAGGCCGGCCTGTTCCAGCGCCACCGCCAACAGGTACTGGGCGTTCCAGCCGCGGCCGGTGGCCACGCGCTTGCCTTTGAGGTCCTGCACGCCGCCGAGGTGGTCCTGTTCCCGTACCACCAGGCCGATGCCGCGTGGGTAGGGTTGTTCGGCGGCGAGGTAGACCACCGGCTTGCCAGCAGCCTGGGCGAACACCGAGGGCGCGTCGGCGGCGTGGCCAAGGTCAATGGCGCCGGTGCTCAAGGCTTCGAGCAGCTGCGGGCCGGCGGCGAACTCGTGCCAGCTGACTTTTACACCCTGCGGGGCAAGGGCTTTTTCGAGGGCGCCGCTGCCTTTGAGGATGTTGATGCTGTTGAATTTCTGATAGCCGATGCGCAGGGTCTTGCCGTCATCGGCGGCGGCATTCGACCAGGGCAGCAGGGCGCTGGCGACGGTCGCCAGCAGGCCGCCGACGAGCAGGCGGCGCAGGGGTGAGAAGGCACGGGCGGGCATGGGAGCGATCCTTGGGCAGGGTGGGAAACGGTGTACTCAGCCTAAGGAGGTGGCGTTTGGCTTTCAATTTTTTAATTCCATTTAGTTAGAATGTTTTGTTCTTTTTATATCCTTTTATTTTTGCAGCACGTATGAAGCTGGGTTTTCGCGATTGACAATTTTTTCACATCCTCTTGCTAGGATCCTGCGCGAACCTTTGGAGCCCCCTTTCATGCCCATCCTGCGCCAGCGCGGCCCGCGCATTGCCCTTGCAGCCACCGCCGCACTGCTTACCGCCACCCTGGGCTTTTTTGCCTGGCAAAGCTTTTACCCGGTCCAGGCCAGCAATGGCTGGAGCGTTGAGGTATTGCACACTGACGTCGCCAAGGCCGCATCGCTGCTGCCCCAAGCCGATGGCAGCCTGCTGGTCAGCCGCGAGCTGGATGATGGGCATGGCAGCATCCTCAAGATCACCGCCCAGGGCGAGCGCGTGGTGCTGATCGACAACCTGTCCAAACCCGACGGCATGGTGGCGGCGCAAGGCGGTTGGGTGTTCAGCCAGGAAGGCGGCCAGGCCCCGGTCAGCCTGTCCCGCGATGGCCAGGTGACCCACCTGTTCGAAGGGGACAGCGTGCAGGGGCTGTGGAACGACGGTGATTACCTGTATGCCATCGAGGACCGCAGGGGCAATGGCCGGCTGATGCGTTACCAGTGGGCGAGCGGCCAGCTGGACGTACTTCGTTCGGGGCTGACCGAAACCGAAGGCCTGGCCCGTTGCGCCGATGGCCGTCTGCTGTACACCGAAAAAGGCACCGGCAAGGTGCGTGCGCTGTCTGACGATGGCCAGGACCCGGTGGTGGTCGAAGGCTTGCGCCACCCCACCTTCCTGATGTGCGATCAGCGCGGCCTGTGGATCAGCGAAGACAATACGCACCGCGCCCGCCTGCTGCGCGTTGATGCCGATGGCACACAGCACACGGTGCTGACGTTCCTCAAGGCGCCACAGTCGATCGTGGCGGATGGCAAGGGCGGCTACCTGCTGGCCGAAGGCGGCCGCAACCGCGTGCTGCAACTGACACCACCGGCCGAGCACAGCACCGCGCAGCGTTAGCGACGGGTCTGTACGGCAGGTATCTGTGGGAGATTCCCCAGCCCTTCGGGCAGCGCTGTCGCGCAGAGAACAAAGCCCGCGAGCGCGCCGCATACCCTGTGGGAGCGGCTTCAGCCGCGAAGCAGGCGCCGCGGTGGATGGCACCGGCTTCGCCGGTGTTCGCGGCTGAAGCCGCTCCTACAGGATCCCCGCCATATCAGTAAGTTAGCGTTTGTTTTGTGGGAGCGGGCTTGCCCCGCGAATGGGCGGCGCAGCAAAGCACCTATTCAGCGACCAACAATAAAGATTGCGGCACAGCACTTTGAGGATGCTGCGGCTCCTGCAAGTTCACCAAGCGCAACCCCGCCATATCCAGCGCATTCAACCAGCTGGCCAAGGTGCGGAAATACCACGGCATCGGCTGCCACTGGCCGGCAAACCCGGCAAACGATTCTTCGCGCCAACCATCCTGGTAATCCCCGTTCGCCATGCTCCAAGGGTGCAGGGTCTGGATCACCATCGTGCCGCTTGGGGCCAATAGCGCTCTCATCGCCGCCAGCAGGGGGATGATGTCCTGGTGCAGCAAGGCGAAGTTGGCGCAGATCAGGTCGTAGTCGCCGCCAATGTCCACTTCTTCAGCGGCCAGTTGTTCATAGCTGGCTTTATGAACCGCTGACGAACCGGCTGCGCGCGCCGCTTCGACCAGCACAGCATCACCGTCCACTCCGACAGCATCGATGCCCCGGTCAGCCAAGGCGCGAAGCAACCAGCCTTCGCCGCAACCAAGATCGAGGACGCGTTCAGGCTGGCGGCCGAGAATCGCCAGCAGAATGGCCTGGTCGGTGACCTGCCGGCGGCTTTCGATGGCGCCGCCGCGAACGGCGTCGATCCAGGCTTTGGCATTGAGCTGCCAGCTAAGCTGCAAGTCGGCTTCAATGGACGGCATGGCGGTATCCTGGCGTGACGTTCACCAAGCATAAATGCCCCGGAGTGGCTCCCGCTACCCCCGCCAGCCACCGCCACGCGGGGTTCACATATTCGCCAGCTCCAGGCTGCTCAGCCCCTGCTGCGGCTTGACGGCGCGTCGCTCCGGATGGGCGCTCGGTGTGATCGAAGCACCTAATTGGTGCGCAGCACATGTGCGTTGCGTAGCCCAAACGTCGAAATCGTTAGCATGCATACGAGTTGGCGCACTCCTTGCTGTCACTTTGCCATTTTCATGTCGCATGTGGTGAAGATAATGTCGCTTTCAAGTAGTTCCATGCCGTTGTCATCAAGCGAAAAGCGTTGGCTCCCCTGGTTGGGGAAAACAGGCAAACTCAGCATGGGCTGGGCCTGCTGGCTCAACCGGGCCAGCTACCCCGTGATCGAGCAAACGTTTGAAGCCATCGCCCAGACCCGCATGCGGTTGCTGCACAGTTGGGCCCGTGAACAGTGGGAGCACTTGAGCGAACTGGCCGATCACCTGACGCCGGGGTTCGCCAATCTCGACAGTAAGGCACTGCACAGCAAGCTTGCGCAGGCTGAAGACTTCTCGGAACTGTTCGTCATCGACTGCATCGGCACGGTCATCGCCTCGACCTGGCCGCAACGCGAAAAGCAGCGGGTCGAGCAAACCGCAGCCGTGGCCGAAGGGCTCAAGGCAGCGTTCCTGCACGGCCCCTACAGGGACCCGCTGACCCTGCAGATTGGCCCTTCGTCGTCGCGCTTTCACGATGAAGTCACCTTGATGTTCTATCAGCCGCTCAAGGCCAACGGCAAGGTGGTCGGCTGCCTCTGTGGCCGGGTGCCCAACGATGTGTTGGGGGACCTTATCCAGCGTGAGGCCGGGCACATCTTCGCCGAGTCGGGCGACAACTACCTGTTCATGGCGCACTCGCGCTTCGACCCTGCAGTCCAGCCGGGCACCGCGTTGTCACGCTCGCGTTTCGAAGACGCTACGTTCACCCAGGGCGAAAACCTCAAGAGCGGGGTGCATACGCGCTGGGCCACCGTGCAGGTTCAACGCCATACGGAGCTTGAGCTGCGCTTCACCGACCCGGCCACGCAGCAGCTTCACCCCGGCGTGCGGGAAACCATCCGCCACGGCGCCAACCTGTTCGTCACCTACCCCGGTTATTCCGACTACCGCCATGTACCGGTAGTGGGCAAAGGCGTCACGTTCCAGCTGCCCGGTTCACCGGACCGTTGGGGGATGATGTGTGAAGCCGACCTGGAAGAAGTCTACCGTCGGCGCTCGCTCAGCTACGGGCTGATGAAACCGTACATTGCGATCATGGCCGGGCTGTTCGGTTGCAACTTCCTGGTGCAACACTACGCCGGCCTGGCCCAAGGGCTGAACGATGCATTGGCAGCCTTGAGCATGCTGGGGGCCACGCTGTTGTTCAGCGTGGTCGGGCCCCGAAGGCTGGCGGCCAGGCTCAATGACATGAGCGGGGTGCTGCGGACCATCGCCGAGGGTGAAGGCAACCTGCGCCAACGCCTGGACACCACGGCCATGGCCAATGACGAGACCGGCGACATGGCGCGCTGGATCAACAGCTTCATCGACCGCCTCGATTCAGTGGTGGGGCAAGTGGTCAAGGCCAGCCGCACGGTGGGCGCCACCAACCAGATGATGCTGGGGCGCAGCCAGGAGGCGAGCGTCAGCTCTGCCGAGGTAGCCGATGCAGTGCACCAGATGATGATCATCATGGAGGATCAACTGGGCGAACTGCAGCAAGCTTCGGTCAGCGCCGAGCAGATGAAACAGGCCATGGATGAGGTGGTCAGCCGTGCCCGTGAGCAATACCTGGCGGTGCAGGAGGGCACCCAGTCGATTCGTGATGTGGTGGCGCGCTCAGCCTCCAGCGTGCAGTCGCTCGACAGCAGGATGACGCAGATCGGCAACATCACCGGGCTGATCAGCGACATCACCAACCAGACCAACCTGCTGGCCCTCAATGCCGCCATCGAGGCCGCGCGGGCGGGTGAACATGGCCGCGGCTTCGCAGTGGTGGCCGATGAGGTACGCAGCCTGGCCCTGCGCACTGCGCGCGCCGCCGATGAAATCCGGGAAAAAGTCGAAGGCCTGCAGAACGAAACCCAACAAGCAGTGAGCTTCATGGAGGAGGGCGTGCAGAACGTCGATGACAGCCTGCGCCTGGCTGAAGGTGCGTCGTCGGAAAACGTACAGTTGCATCAAGCGGTGGAAGGCATGTTCGCGATCATTCAGCAGCTTCACAGGCGCAGCCTCGTATATGGCAAGACCATCGAGCAGGTCAACCAGTCTTCCAGCGAAATGCGCCAGACGGCGGTGGTTTTGCAGAACAGTGCAGAGACGGTGAAGGTCAATGCCAACAAACTGCAAAAGCTGGTAGGGCAGTTCGAGGTCAGCAGCGATATCGAACGGGTGGCTGCGGCGTGAACTGCAGTGTGGCTCCATGACTTGGGCGCGGGTTTATGGGCGGCGGTCTATTTGCGATTCACCCAACGCTGCTGCCTTGCGTTACCATCCGCACCCCGCAAACGGAGCCGCCCATGGCCAAGGACATCGACAACCCCTGCGTCTCGCTCTGCCAGCTCAACAGCGAGCTGTGCGTGAGCTGTGGCCGAACGCGGGATGAGATACGCAAGTGGCGCGGCATGAAGCGCCCCGAGAAAATGGCCACGGTGCAGCGGGCCGCCACGCGAATGAAGGCCATCGTCAAGAAAAGCGCCAAGCGCAAGGGCAGCGACTGATTCATTACTCGTCACCGCCTGTAAAGCTGCGCCTGGATCTCAGGTAAGATGCACGCTCCGTATTCAACGAGCCATGCAACATGGACCCGCACTCGCTTCTCGCCTTCACCCTGGTTGCCGCGATCGCCATCGCCAGCCCGGGTCCCGCCACCCTGATGGCCATCAACAACAGCCTGGCCCACGGGCAGCGCAGCGCGGTGTGGTCGTCGCTGGGCAATGGCAGTGGCCTGTTCTGCCTGTCGGCGGCGGCCATGCTGGGCCTGGGGGCGCTGCTTGCCAGCTCCGAAATGCTGTTCAACGCAGTCAAGGTCATCGGCGCAGGCTACCTGTTCTACCTCGGCGCCCGGCAACTGCTGAAAAAAACCTCGACCCCGGTTGGCACTGCAGAGGCCAGTGCCAGCAAGCCCACCCCGTTCAAACTGTACAAGTCGGCATTCCTGACCGCCGTGACCAACCCCAAGGCGACGATGTTCTTCACCGCCCTGTTCCCGCAGTTCATCGACCAGAGCGCCGCGCTGCTGCCGCAGTTTCTGGCCCTGACCGGCATCTTCGTGGCCTTGTCGCTGGCGTCTCTGAGCCTCTATGCCGCGCTGGCCGCGCGGGCTAAAGGGGTATTGACCCGGCCTGAGTCGTCGCGCTGGGTCAACCGCGTGGTCGGTACCACCTTCATCGGTTTCGGTGCCGCGATTCTGGCCATGCGCCGCCAGGCCAGCTGAGCGCAGGAGCGAGGTTCAGCCGCGCTACGGCCAGGGTTTCAGATGGAACGTTGATTGACCCGCGCCGACAGCTGCTCGGCGCTTTCCTTGCGCTCGGAATAGCGGTCCACCAGCGCGTCCTTGCGATCGCGCAGCAGCAGGGTGAACTTCAGCAGTTCCTCCATCACATCGACAACCCGGTCATAGTAGGCCGAGGGTTTCATTCGCCCCGCCTCGTCGAACTCCAGATACGCCTTGGGCACCGAAGACTGGTTAGGGATGGTGAACATGCGCATCCAGCGGCCCAGCACCCGCAGCTGGTTGACCACGTTGAACGATTGCGAACCGCCGCAAACCTGCATCACCGCCAACGTCTTGCCCTGGGTGGGGCGAACGGCACCGAGCGCCAGTGGCACCCAGTCGATCTGCGCCTTGAACACGGCAGACATCGTCCCGTGACGCTCTGGTGAGCACCACACCTGGCCCTCCGACCACTGCATGAGGTCGCGCAACTCTTGCACTTTGCAATGCTCGACTGGCGCATCGTCGGGTAGCGGCAATCCCGATGGATCGAAGATGCGGGTCTGCGCACCGAAGTGCTCCAGCAGGCGGGCGGCTTCCTCTACCAGAAGGCGGCTGAACGAACGCTCTCGCGTGGAGCCGTACAGCAGCAAGATGCGCGGCTTGTGGTTGCTGGCGCGGGTTTCGGGTGGGGCATCGCCGAACAGGGAAAGGTCGAGGTTGGGCAATTCATTGTGCATGCAGTTGTACCTGTTCATAGCGAGCCGATGCGGTCCAGCTCGTGCTTGAGTTGTTGAGGGCCGAGCTGGTCGAAGGCGAGCGCGAAGAAGGCGCTGCAGCGCACTTCGATGCGCAGCAGCGTGGCTACAAAAGCGGCGTTGATCTGTGCATCGTCCCCTGCCACGTCGGACGGGTCTTCAAGCCCCCAGTGCGCCTTCAGGGCAGCGCCGAAGTACGCCGGGCAAGCCTCGCCGGCTGCCTTGTCGCAGACTGTGATGACCAGGTCTGGCGGGTTGCCTTCGAAGGCATCGTTCCCTTTGCTGCCAAGGCCTTCGATCGAAATACCCGCCTGCTGCAGCGTGGTGAGGCTGCGCGGCAATACCTGGCCTTTGGGAAAACTGCCGGAACTGACAGCTTCAAAGCCTGCCGGCGCCAGGTGATTGAACAGCGCTTCGGACAGGATGCTGCGGCAACTGTTGGCCGTGCACATGAACAACACTCGCATCGATAACTCCTGCCGCTGTGTGGCGGCGTCAAGGGCTCAGCAGCAGGTGGCTTCACGGACGGGACGCCCGTCCATGGTTTTCAAGCGTGCGCAGTCGTGCGCCAGCCAATCGGCATTGGCCTGCAGCGTGACGTGCAACATCTCGCCCACCCAAGCCGGCAGGGCAGGGTTGAGGCGGTAATAGACCCATTGGCCTTGACGACGGTCCAGCAACAGGCCGCTGTTGCGCAGTTGCGCCAAGTGCCGGCTGATTTTCGGCTGACTGTCATCCAGCGCGCACATCAGTTCGCAGACGCACAACTCGCCCTGGCTGGCGATCAGCAGCGTTGCGCGGGCACGGGTTTCGTCCGCCAGGCTCTTGAAGACTTCAGGAGGGGTGATCATGGGGCATCCATATATGTGAATATGCGCATATACGCATATTCGGATTTCTATCGCAAGCCCTCATCCGCAATGTGATGTTGGTTACGCGCACGCGTATGATGCCAATTGATCAAACCTGTAAACCGAGTGTCACCATGAACCGTCGCAAAAAAATCAACCAGCTACTGAAAGCCCACCAGAAAAAAGCCGCGGCGAAGCTGGCGCCCAAGAGCAAGCCCAAGTACATCTGCAAGGCCGACCGATTGAAGATGGAGGCGCAGGCTGCAGCCGAGCAGAGCACCGTTTCCGAGGGCTGAGGCCGCCTGACTGGCGGCCGCTACCCCAGGCGTCTCACCCCATCAACGCAGCCGCGAAGGCTTCGGCTGTTGGCGTTTCCTGCCACTGGGCAACGCCGTCCGGCAGGGTTACCCACTGCTGTTTGCGTCGGGTCCAGATGTGCGCGACAGGGGTGAGGTGCGCTGCGCCCTCCAGCACGCCGGCGCGCACCACCCGCATACCGGGCGCGGCTGTCGTCTCGTTGAACATACGGGTATGGCAAACGCCACAGGCATATTGCGTCGACGTCTGCCCCTCATGTTCATGGGTGTAGGTGCTGGGTTCCCCCGTTACCTGCACCGCTGACGCCACGCACAGCATGTGCAGGCCGAACGCGCTGCCGCTCCAGCGCTGACAATTGAGGCAGTGGCAGGCATACAGGGGAGGGCGCGCAGCGGCTTCGATTTCGAGCGCGAGTTGCCCGCAGCGGCAATGACCGGTGAATCGCATGGTGTTAGTCCTTACAATGGCGTCCGAGATGAATCAGGGGCGCATCATCCTCGTTGGCCGCCCCCGGTAGAAGAGCGAAAAGGGAGCAGCCGTTGGTCAAGAATGTATGAGCGGGCTTGAATGGGAAAGCCAGCGGGTGTTTCTGGCGGTGCTGCGTTCCGGCAGCCTGAGCGGCGCGGCGAAGCTGCTGGGGATTGCCCAGGCCACGGCACGGCGCCGGCTCGACCACCTGGAACGCTCGCTGGACCTGAGCCTGTTCACCCGCACGCCTGCGGGCCTCACGCCGACCACCGCGGCGCGCGGGCTGATCGAGCATGTCGAGCGTATGGACCATGCTGCGCAGGCGTTCAGCCGCATGGCCAGCGCCGAAACGGCCACCGACAGCGGCACGGTGCGGGTAACTTGTGGCAACTTGCTGGGCGTCGAGGTGCTGCCTGGGTTATTGCGCGACTTTCATCATCGCCACACCGGCGTGAAGCTGGAGTTGAGCATCGGCGACGCGCTTGAAGACATCGCCAGGCTGCAGTCGGACATTGCCGTGCGCCTGCTGCGCCCGGTTGAAGCCGACATCACCGTCAGGCGCGTCGGCAGCTTGCGCATCGGCGTGCATGCCAGCGCCGAGTGCCTGCAGCGCTACGGTAAACCTGAAAACCTCGATGCGTTGCGCCGCGGCCCGCTGATCGGCCCTGACCGGCGCTCGGCCGATGTGCGCCGGTGGGTTGAAACAGGGATATGTGAACCGGACCAGTATTTCGCCGTAGCATCCGACAATCATCTGGCCCAGCTCGCTGCGCTGAAGGCTGGGCTGGGTTTCGGCCTGTGCCCGACCTGCATCGGCAAACAGCAGGGGCTCACCCACGTGCTACCCGACAGCTTTGGGTTTGAGGTCGATGTGTGGATCGCGATGCACAGCGACCTGCGCCGGATCAAGCGTATCGCTCAGGTGTTCGAGGTGTTGGGCGAGGCGTTGCATGACCACCTGAACGCGTGAGCGTCAAAGGGCATACTGGGCGATGCCGTTGCCAAACGACCAGTTCTCTTTGCGTACTTCGACCAGGTTGATGAACACATCCTCCATACGCACCCCGGCTTCGCGGTTGAGCCCTTCGGCGATGGCCAGGTACAGCGCCTTTTTCTGTTCGACCGTACGCCCCTCGCTGAGCGTGATCTGGATGAACACCTGGCCATCGGTGCGCTGGATGCCCAGGTACTGAGGGTCATACACCAGGCGGTCGCCATCGTGCTCGGTCAGCACCTGGAAGTTGTCGTGATCGGGGACATTGATCGTTTGCTTGAGGGCGGCGTAAACGACGCCACCCAGCTTTTGCAGGTGGGTGGGGTCGGGGTGTCTTCTGATGTCGATGCGTACCAGAGGCATGGGCGGCTCCTAGGCTGTAGAGCTTGGCGGGTCGGCTCACCTGCGAGCTTAGCCAACGCAAGCCACCGCCGCTGGCCGATCATCATCGATGGCGACCTTGCTTGAACGCTGCCACTGCGGCGCTCGCGGGCTTTGTGGGAGCGGCCTTGCCGCGGCTACAAAACAGCCAAGACTGGCCAGGCCAGATGTCAGAAGATATCGATCGGATAACTGATGATCACCCTGTTCTCATCGTAGTCGCTGGCGTTGAAGCCACGGCGAACACTCGCGTTGCGCCAGCGGACTGATGCATTTCGCAGCGCCCCGCTCTGGATCACGTACCCGATCTCCGTCTCCCTGACCCATTCCTTGCCATTGTCCACGGCCGATGTCTTCACGTTGCGGCCCTGCACGTAGCGCGTCATGAATGTCAGGCCCGGGATGCCATAACCCACGAAGTTGAGGTCATAGCGAACCTGCCAGGATTTTTCCCTGGCGTTATCGAACGCATGGTTGAACGTGTTGTTGGCCAGGTAACTGCCACCGGTGCCGGTGATTCTCATCCATCCGCTATCACCGCTGACATCCTGCAGGCCGATGCTCACGGTGTGTTGCCGCACAGTGAGGCCGATCAGTGCGGACGCCGTCTTGTTGTGCAGGCGCCCTGCCTTTGCGCGCCCATCGTCGCTGCCCTGGAAATAGGCAAGGTTTGCGTTCAGTGCTATCCCGGGCGCGAGCTGCCAACCTTGCATCAGGCCCACATAGTGCTGCTCGTAGATATCCTTCAGCTGCCCTGACGCCAGGCGCAACTGGGTCTTTTGCGTGGGTAGCCGATAGTCAGCGCCCACGAATCGGAAGGCATCCGAGCGGGCATTTGCGAACGCCAGGTCTTCCATCGAAGAGTCGTTGCGCAAGCTGGTGCTTGTGAACTGGCCAGCGTACAGGCTCCAGTCCTTGAGCGCTTCAGAGGCAAGCTGTGCGCCCCTGAACGTTTGCGGCAGCGCGCGGAAGTCATCTGCTGTAACAAGAGGAAGATTGGGCATCCATTCACCCGCTTTCAGTTCAGTGGCTGAAAACTTCGCTTTGAAGGCGATGCCCAGTCGGCCAAAGTTGCGTGCGGGGCGTCCGTCATCATCTTTGGGCAGCAACAGCGCGCCGTAATGCCCCGCGCCGCCGTCGAGCTTGATGGCATATTTGCCAAGCACATCGATGCCCACGCCTGAACGCCCTGAGGTGAAGCCGGATTTCAGGTCGAAGATGAAACCTTGTGTCCACTCGCGTGCGTAGTGTTGAGGGGTGTTCGGTGACGTGAAGTTTCTATCGAACAAGAAGTTTCTGGTCGTTAGCGTCGCTTTCGTGTTGTCGATGAAGTCATTGCCATAAGCCTGCGCAGCGCCCATGGCGAAGGGAATCACTAATACCGTGATGCGCGAACCCGCGTGTATTTTCAACATGCCAACCCTTGTTATTTTTATTGATGGGTTCAGGAGGTGACAAGGCCCTGTCAACACAGGGCCTTGTTTGTCTCAGTGGTTGAGTGCGGCGCCTGGGCCAGGCGCCAAGGGTTCGTTCAGATCAAGGCAGCCGAACGCAGTGCGTCGGCGATTTCACGATCTGCGCCTTCGGCAAGTGGCAGCAGCGGCGAGCGTACCGTGGCATGGTCCAGGATGCCGCGGGCAACCAGGCCGTGCTTCAGGGCCACGGTGCCTTCCATGTGGGAGCCACGGTGGTAGACGTTGCGGGTCACCGGCAGCAGCTTGTCGTGAATCGCGCGGGCAGCCGGGTAGTCGCGGCGCTTGCCGGCAGCGATCAAGTCGATCAGAGGCTCTGGGGTCAGGCCGCCGTAACCCACCAGCGCGCCATCGACGTCGAACATGGTGTGCAACAGGTATTCGTCGTGGCAGGTGAGGATCTGCAGTTCAGGCACTTCTTTGCGGATCACCGGGATTTCGGTGTCCCAGCGGCGCATGTTGCGTACGCCGTTTTTCATGGCGAAGACGCCGGGTTGTTTGGCGATTTCCAACTGTGTTTCAAGGTCGTAGGTGGCTTTGGTGGCATCCGGGTATTGGAACAGGATCAACGGCAGGCCGCTGTTTTCATAGATTGCCTTGTAACGGTCTTGTGCTGCGCCTTTCTGGTAGCCGAAGCGCAGCCAGCCGTGGGAGGGGTAGACCAGCCCGGCGCTGGCACCATTATCTACCGCACGCTTCGCTTCTTCGGCAGCCACTTGCGTGCCTTCACCGGTAATACCGGCGATGATCGGCAGGCGGCCGCCGCAGGATTCTTTGAACGCTTGAATGACGCGCCCTTGTTCAGCCTGGGTCAGGAAGGTGCCTTCACCGGCGTGGCCCAGCACCACCAAGCCTTTGACGCCGTCGAAACTGGCCAGCCAGGCCCCCAGCTTGTGAATGGCGTCGTAGTCCACCTGGCCCTCACGGGTGAATGGGGTAACCGGCGCAGGAACCAGGCCTTTGAGATCCAGGGTGTTTTTAGTGCTCATGATGTTTCCTCTTGGTTATGAAATGCCGCCACTGACGCGTGCGGGGGCGCAAAAAATACAGGTCTGTACTTTCTGGTAAGTTGGGATCTGAACTTCGGTGTTGCAGGTAATTACGGTTTTATAAACATTGAGTGTTTAGTTTCAGGGTGAGAGTTCTTCCAGAATGCGGCCCTTGGTTTCAATGGCAAACAGCGATGTCATCAAGCCTGTGATAAGCAGAACCAATGCGAATGCGCCGAACACGTAGTGGACACCGCCACCGCCTACTGCCAGGCCTACGATCAATGGGCCTGTGGCGGAACCCAACCTGAGCCACGCACTGCCAACACCGGTGCCCAGTGCGCGAAGGCGAGTGGGGTATAACTCTGCCGAGTACAGGTACAGTGAGAACGTCACGGTTTGTACCAAGGCATATGCCAGGCCCGCCAGGGCAAGGATCTGCAGGGGGGCCGTTGCCCCTGTGAAGGTGAGCAGGGCCAATGGCACTGAACCGAGGAACAATGCCCCGATGTACCAGCGGCGGCGCCCTACCTTGTCGATGAGCAGGGCGCATATCACCGCTGCCACCACACCGGCTGCCGAAGTAATGAAGCCATACGCCAGGCTGGTTTCCAGCGGCAGGTTGAAGTGCTGTCGGTACAAGGTGGGCAGCCAGGTAATCAGGCCATTGGCGACCATGTAAGAGCCGAACCACATCGCCCAGATCACCAGCGAGCGCTTGAGGTACATGCCCCGGAACAGTTCCTTCCAGCCCTGGGCATCCGGGGTGCGCTGAATCTGTGGCACTTCAACGGGCGGCTGCAGCACCTTGCCAGCTTTGATGGCGCTGTCCTCCAGCCGATTGACGATCTGGTCCGCTTCCTCAAGCCGCCCTTTGGAAGCCAGCCAGCGCGGCGACTCGAAGAGGAAGAACCGTAACGGGATCAGCAGTGCGGCCGGTACCAGGCCCACCGCGAACATGGCTTTCCAGCCGTACACGGGGACGAGCAGGTAGCCGATGATGCCTGCACCCACCAGGCCCAGGAGGAACATCACCTCGTACAGCAAAAAGAACTTGCCGCGTTTTTTCGACCCGATCAGCTCGTTGATATAGGCACTGGCCACCGGCACCTCGCCACCCGTGCCGATGCCCTGGATAAACCTGAAGGCGATCATCATCGCGGCGCTGGAGGCAAACAGGCATGCAACGTCCATGGCCACGAACAACAGGATGGTGAAGGTGAGCACCTTCATGCGCCCGATGCGCTCGGCAAGCCAACCGAAAATCAACGCGCCGAACAGCTGGCCCAGGTAGCCGGCTGAGAGAATCATGCCGATCTGTGCGCCGGACAACCCCCACTCTTTGGCCAATACCGGCATGGCATAGGCAATTGCGATGATGGTATAGCCGTCGAAGAACGTGGCGGCGCCAATGATGTTGCGTGCCCAGAACACCTGACGGGTGATTGGAAGCCGTTCAAGCCGTGCGCTGATGTTCGCCTGGCTTTTGACCTTGTCGGGCAATGTTTCAACTTCCTGCTGCATCAACATAGCGTGTCCTTTATTGTTTTTAGCTTTATCAGGGACGAGCAGAGCCCGCTGTCTATTGTTCAGCAATCGGGTTTACCGCTGCAGTTTCAGCACTGTTTCGATACAGGCGCGCCGGTGGCTTAGCCGACACTTCCATTGGCTTGCAGTGCTTTGCCAATGGCATCGGCGGCCGCCAACGTTGTTTCCAACGCCCGAACTTTCAGTTCTTCGGCGGTACAACGGACCGCCGGCGCGGCAATACTGATAGCACCCACCGGGTAACCATCGATATCCAACACCGGCACTGCGAGTATTCTCAAGCCTTCGGTAAACAGGGAGTCTGTCAGCACGTAGCCGTTTTCACGAATGTGTTCCAGGGTGTCCGAAAGTCGTTGTTCATCCGCTTGCGGTTTCATGATGAAAGGCATCAAAGGCTGCAATTGGGCGATGCGTTCCACCTCAGCCTTTGGCAGGAAGGCCAGGATCGCACGGCCAACAGCGGTTTGCGCTGCGGGGACCGTGGTGCCGACTCGGATATCGACACCGAGGCGGGTGATGCCTGCGCGCACTCGCTCCAGGTAAAGCACGTCGGCCCCCTGCAGCACGGCGAAACTTGCAGCCTCATGGGTTTCGCTGACCAGCCCCCGCAGAATGGGGCGCACGATACTGCGCAGGTCTGTTCTGGCAATGGCGTGGAAGCCAAGGTCGAGCACTTTCAGCGTCAAGGCAAAACGGCGGCTCTCTGGCAGCCTGGAGACATAGCCCAGGTCCACCAGGGTATTGAGCATCCTGAACGTGGTGCCGGGGTCTAGCTCAGCGGCTGCCGCGATTTGGCTCAGCGTGAGCTCTTCATTGTCGGCAGTGAACGACTCCAGTACCCGGAAACCTTTTGCCAGCGATTGCACAGTACTGCGTGCTTTCTTGTCATCCATTTCCTTCATGGCGGTAGTGCCGGGAGCAACTTGTTTAACGACTTTATCCATGGCTTCGCACCTTTTTTGTTTTTTCGGATTGCGAAATATTTTTCTTTCATTTAGATTATCACTTAGTCTGCTAACGATCTATTCGATTTTTAATCGCTTGAACTCTTTTCTATTCTGATAGTGAATAAGCAGCGCACTAGGCTATGCGTCGCCTGGGCTAAACCCTGTACCGTGGGGCGGTATTAATGCTTTTATTTTCATTAGTTTAACCAGCGTGCCATTGGCGTCGTCGACGGCTTCTGCGCGGATCGCCCACGCGCTTCCTCCCACTAAAAATCGCGTCATGTCACCCCAGTTCAATTAGCATGGGGCGCCCAACGCCGCCTGCCTGGCACATCAGGCTCCCTTCTCTGCGAACTGACATAGCTCCCGATGACCGTCTTTTATCTCAAGTTCCTCATCACCCCCACACTCATGCTGGCCATCTCGCTGGCGGCCAGGCGCTGGGGTACGCAAATTGGCGGGCTGCTCTCCGGGCTGCCCGTGACGTCCGCGCTGGTCATGCTGTTTCTGAGCCTTGAACAAGGGCCGGGCTTTGCGTTGCAGGCGGTGCCTGGGGCATTGGCGGGGTTGGCTGCGGTGCAGGCGACTTACTTGTTCTACTTCCTGGTGACGCGCCGCGTGGGTGCGCTTACTGGCTGCATCGCGGCGCTGGCGGTCTACGCTGCGAGCGCCTTTGTAATGAGCCGGATAGGGGAGGTGGCGCTGTCGGTCGGCGTGACGGTGCTGCTGCTGACGCTGATCATTGTCGTCACTTCGACGACGGCACAGGCCCACGCCGCAAACGTCGTGCCGTTGCCACGCTGGGTGATCCCGATGCGCATGCTCACGGCAACGCTGCTGCTGGCGGCGATCACCGCCAGTGCCCAATGGCTCGGGCCGGTCGCCAGCGGCCTGTTGGCGCCGATCCCGATCATTGCCTGGCCGCTCGCGGTGTTCGCCCACGTTCAGGGCGGGCACCACGAGTTGGGGGCCATTGTGCGTGGCAACGCCATTGGCGCGGTGGGGGTGCTGGGCTTCTACCTGGCTGTGAAAAGCACCATCGTAGCGCTGGGGACTGTGCCGTCGATCTCGGCCGCAGTGGTGCTTGCGGTGGTGGCGACCTTCGTGTTGGCGAAGGTGCTGGACAGGCGTTGAGCCGCCCTCAGAAGTCGTAGCGGGCCGTGACCCCCAGCGTGCGCGGCGTGCCCAGCACGCCGGTGTAGGCGCCGTTGGGCGAATTCCACAAGGTGGTGTAGTAGGTCTTGTCGAAGGCGTTTTTCAGCCACAGCGAGACGTCCCACTGGCCATCCCCAAGGTCGCCGCGCAGCCCTGCCGATACATTCACCAGCGCATAGCTCGGCAATTGTGCGTAGCGCGAGTCGTCGACCGTGCCCACGGCATGGGAGCGGAACGCGTAACTGGCATTCACGTAGGGCCGCAGCGCTTGCAGTTGCCATTCGTAGGTGCCGTTGCCATTGAAGGTCCACTTCGAGGCGCCGACCACAGCGTGCCCGCCCAGGTCGCAGGACGCCGGCGCGCCCGGCTGCAGTGCCACCTCGGCGGGGCAGGGTGCGTCGGGGTAGGAGAGGTAGCGCACGTCGTTGAAGGCGCCGTTGAAGTTTAGCGTCAGCCCTCTTGCGGGCAGAATGGTGGCCTCGAACTCGGCGCCACGGCTGCGCACCGAACCCGCATTGGTCAGGTAGCTGGTCAGGTTGACGTCGTCGTAGGCGTTGGTCTGGTAACCGTGCACCAGCGTCCAGAACAGGTTGGCGTTGAGTTGCAGGCGTTGGTCGAACAGCGAACTCTTGATCCCCAGCTCGGCATCATTGGCGCGCTCGCTGCCGATCAGCAGCGAATCGGCGCCGGCCACCGGGGCGCTGGCCACTGACAGGTTGACGCCGCCGGACTTCTCGCCGTGGGACAGCGAAACGTAGCCCATCACCTGTTCATCGAAGCGATAACTCAGGCTCAGCAGCGCCGAGGGGCTGAAACTGTACAGGTTGAGGTCGCCCGAGTCGTAGGCGCCGAGCCTTACGTTGCGCACGTTGGCAGCGCGACCGTCGACGGCCACACCGCCAACCGGCGCATCGCGGGTAACGCGTGCCTGCTTGGCCTCGTAGGTGCCGCGTACGCCGGCAGTGAATTCCAGGCGCGGTGAAAGGTGCCAGGTGCCTTGGGCGAACAGCGCGAAGCTGTCGGTATCGACATGCCCGTGGCCGATACTGGTGACGTTGTTCAGCGCCCCCTGGGGCGTGCCGTTCCAGGTGTCGGCGAGTGGCCCGTAGGTGGTGAACACCTTGTTGCGCATGGCCTGATGGAAGTAGAACGCCCCCAGTACATAGTCGAATGTGCCACCCGACGGCGACGCCAGGCGCAGCTCCTGGGTGTATTGCTCGTCGCGCGCTGACTGGCCGACGTTGTACATCACCGGCACGTTCAGTTCGTCATCGTTGCGTGGGGTGAAATCCCACCAGCGGTAGGCACTGACCGATGTCAGGGTGTAGTCGCCGGGGGTGGTCCAGTTGGCTTCCAGGCTGGTACCCCCCTGGAACACCGTTACGCGTTGGTCTGCGTCCAGGTTGACGTGGCGGCCGTGCGCCAGTGTCGCGCCGACCGCGTCAGCGCGTTGCTGGTAAAGGTTGACGCCGTTGATGGTCGGCCCGGTGCTGAACAGCGAGCGGGTTCCGGCACTGGACGCTTCTTCGTTGTAATCGGCGATCCAGCGTGCGTTGAACGCTTCGTTGGGCTCGAACAGCAATTGGCCGCGTACGCCCTGGCGGGTGCCGCCGCCCAGGGTATGCCCGTCGAAATCGTTTTTCACGTAGCCGTTCTCGCGGGTGCGGTACGCCGAGACGCGCCCGGCCACTGTCGTGCTCAACGGGCCGGAGACACTTGCCTGGTTCTGCACGTAGCCATCTTCGCCCAACGAGCTGGACACGCGCCCCTCCGGGGTGAAGGTCGGCTTGCGGGTACTGATGTTCAGCACCCCGGCAGTGGTGTTCTTGCCGAACAGCGTGCCTTGCGGCCCGCGCAGCAGCTCCAGCTGGTCGATGTCCAGCAGGTCGAACACGGCCATGCCCGGGCGGCCCAGGTAGACGTTGTCCAGGTAGATCCCGGCACTGCCTTCAAGGCCGTCGCTGGCCGGGTTGTTGCCCAGCCCGCGAATCGACAGGCTCGACTGGCGGGCGTGCATGAACGCGACGTTGACGCTGGGCAGCGCCTGCTGAAGGTCTTGCAGGCGATACAGGCGCTGGTCATCGAGGGTTTGCGCCGAGAGCACGGTCATGGCGGCAGGCACCGACTGCGCATCTTCGCTGCGTCGGCGGCTGGTGACAGTGACCGTGCGCAGGGTGGTGTCATTGGCCGCGGCGCCGGTGTTTACGGCTGTGCTGTCAGCGGGGGCGGCCCATACCGGCGGCGCGCAGGCCAGGGCAAGCAGGGAAGGGGCCAGCATGCGCAAGGCGCACGCGCAGGCGAGGTGTGGAACGGGCGTGGTCATCATGAACTCCAGGCATGAATGGACCTCGCTGCGCGTGGTGTGCGTAAGCGTGATCAACGGTTGGGGGTGGGGTAGGGGTCAGTCGCGCAGCCAGGGGATGTCCTGCCGCTGGTAACGGTGTGCGCGGAAGATGGCGTTGTTTTCACCGGGCAGGTAGGCCCGCGAGGCGGCGTCCGGGTAGGCGGCAAAATGCGGGTTGATGTACTCCCACACCACGTCACCTGTGCGGGTCACTTCGAACAGGCGGCCAAAGTTGGCTTCGGTGACCAGCACGTTGCCGTTGTGCAGCGCCTGGGCACCGCCCATGAACGGGCTGAAGAACGCGTAACCGGGGGCATCGGCATACTGCCAGACGATGCGCTGCTCGACCGGGTCGACCTCGATCACGCGCGAATGCGGCATCGACACATGCGGCCGCGAAATGCCGTTGTCGAACACCAGCACGTTGCCGTTTTCCAGCTCGCTGGGGCAATGCTGCTGCGCCACCAGGTCATGGCCCAGGCGCCACAGTACACGGCCGCTGCCGCGCTGCACGCAGATCACCGAAGACACGCTGCGCAGGCTGAGCAGCACCTTGCCATCGCTGGCTGGGGTCACGGCATTGGTCATCGGCCAGTGGTAGCGTTCGAAACAGTCGTGCAGGGGGTAGTCTTCCGGGGCCAGGTGCTCCCAGCTGCGCCACTCCCACAGCAGGTTGCCGGCGCGGTCGACTTCTTTCACCACATCGCCGTAGATCACGCCGCCGGGGGCTTCACTGCCCGGGATGCCGCCCAGCACCCGCTGTGCAATGTGCACTGGCAGCGGTTCGGCGGTGGTGTACAACAGGTTGCCGTTGGCCAGCCATTGGGCATCGTGGTGGTGCGCAAGGTCGGTGTGCTGCCAGACGATCTCGCCCTCCGGGGTCACCTCGCTGAACTGGCCGCCATGCCACACCGACCAGCCCGGGAAGCGATCTGCCGAGTCCGGGTGGTTGCCGTTGTAGCCCAGGTTGCCGTTGGCCAGCAGCACCGCATCGCGGCCAGGGCGCTGGGGCAGCGCCCAGCGATGCACTTCGCGGCCTTGCAGGTCGATCAAAAAGACCTTGCCGCCTGCCGTTTGCGGGGCGAACAGGGTGTAGCCGCCAGCAGAGCGTTGTTCGTCCACGGCGATCAGGCCGGTGGCGTGGCGCCGCAGGGTGGTGGTATCGAGTCGTGACATTGGTTTCTCCAGGGTGAGCGCCGCCGTACCGCGTGGGGCGGCAGGCGGGCGAAACGGGTTCAGTGGGCGCTGGGCAGCAGGGCGTTGTAACGCGGGTCGAAGAAGTCGCTGACCTGCACCGGCCGGGGGATCAGGCGGGCCTGGGCGAAGGCATCGGCCAGGCGCTGTTGCAGTGCGCTGACCCGGTCATCCAGCGGTACGAAGCGCAGCTGCTGATGGTCGAGCATCTCATGCACCAACGCCAGTGGCAGCCGCGTGGCCTGCGCCAGCTGCTCGGCCCAGGGCCCGGGGTTGGCGCTGGCCCAGGCCTGTGCCCTGGCCAGGCGCTGGATAAAGTCACCGACCAGTGCGCGCTGCAGCGGGTCGCCCAGCGAACGCTCGCTGGCCAGGGTGAAGTTCAGGCCGGTCTCCGGCCACGGGCTGCCGTCCAGCAAGGGCCGTGCGCCTTGTGCGATGGCCTGGCCAACGAAGGGGTACCACACCGCCCAGGCGTCCAGCTGGCCACCGGCAAAGGCGTTCTGCGCGTCCACAGGGCTTGCATACACCACCTCTACATCGCGGCTGCCCAGCCCCGCCTGGGCAAGGGCGGCGAGCAGCAGGTAGTGCCCGCTGGTGCCCTTGGCCACGGCGATGCGCTTGCCCTTGAGGTCGGCTACCCGCTGAACGGTCGAGTCGCCGGGGATCAGCAGGGCATTGTTGTTCTGCGCGCCTTCGGCTGCTGCGACGATACGCACCTGAGCGTGGCCGGCCTGGGCGAAGACGGGTGGGGCGTTGCCCACCACGCCTACGTCGATGGCCCCGGCGTTCAGCGCCTCGAGCAGCGGCGGGCCAGCGACGAAGGGGCGCCAGGCCAACTGATACGGCAGCGCGCGGTCTTCCCCAGCGGCGCTTAGCAGCGCGCGCGTCAGGCCGCTCTGGTCGCCGACCTTCAGCTGCGCCTCGGCCAGCGTTGCCGGGCTTTGGCCTGCCAGCGCCGAGGGTTCGGCCTGCACCTGGCCTGCGAGCAGCAGGTGGCTGGCCAGGGCACTGAAGAGCAGGGTGTGCAGGCGCTTGGTCAGGCTCGGCTTTGTGTGCATCATTGCGGCTCTCGAATCATCGGACGGCTTGAGTATGTCGAGGCAACCGCTGCGCCACTATGCCAAACACCCCTCCTTTTCTGCCATGGGCTGCCCGCGTACCGTGCTGGTGCTGGCGTTTCCAGGGGCATTGCTGCTCAACGCGGCCGGGCCGCTGGAGGTGTTTGCGGCCGCTGCGCGCGTGCTGGGCGACGCGTTCGCCAGGCAGCCGCCTTACCGGGTAGTGCTGGCGTCGCCGGCAGGCGGGCCGATCGAAAGCATCTCTGGCATCGTCGTGCAAACCCGAGCCCTTGCCGATATCGGTGGCGACGAGGCGGTGGACACACTGATCGTGATCGGCGGCCCTGGCGTTACTGTGGTTGAACAGAACAGCGGTGTGATCGACTGGCTGCGTGCCCGTGTTCCGGCGCTGAGGCGGGTCTGTTCGGTGGGCACGGGGGCCTTCGCCCTGGCCGCGGCAGGGCTGCTGGAGGGGCGGCGGGTGGTCACCCACTGGAAGTTCGCCGATGACCTGCAGCGCAATTACCCCAGCCTGGACGTGGAGCGCAGCGCGCTGTTCCTGCGCGATGAGGGGTTGTGGACCTGCGGCGGCGCCGCGGCTGGCATCGACCTGGGCCTGGCCCTGCTGGAGGAAGACCTAGGCCCCCATGCCGCGCTGGCCCTTGCCCGCTACTTCACCGTGTTCCTGCGCCGCTCTGCAGAACAGTCGCAACTGAGCGCCACCCTCAAGGCCCAGAGCGACGCCCTGCGCACCGACCGGGATCAGCGCCTGGTGCGCCTGCACGCGTGGATGGCAGAGAACCTGGGCGGCGACCTGCGCGTCGAGCGGCTGGCCGAACGCTTCGGCATGAGCCCCCGGCATTTTGCCCGCGCTTATGTTGCAGCCACCGGCGGCACACCGGCCCAGACCGTCGAAACGCTACGCCTGGAAGCGGCCTGCCGGCTGCTGGAGACCAGCGCCGAGCCCGTCAAGCGCATTGCGGTGTCCACCGGTTTTGGCAACGAAGAGCGCATGCGCCGCAGCTTCCAGCGCCAGCTTGGCATCAGCCCGTTGGGTTATCGCTCGCGGGCGCGCACCCGGCAACTGGAAGGGCAGGCGCCAATGCAGGGCCAGACTGGCTACCGTCACGATGAAGCGGTGCTGGTCGGGCTGTCGCGCATTGCCAACTGATCACGGCTGATTCGCGCGACAGGCCACGCGGCCGGTGAACTTGGCCTAAAGTTAGCGGCACGCTAGATGGCGCAATGAAATTATCGAACCAGACCACAACTATTTTCATCGCCGGCTGTCACTTCTCGAAGCCGCCATGATCATCGGTCAGTCGGCATGTCATTTTCAGGAGCGAACCGCACATGGCAGCACTGCAGAACAGCACGTTGGAAGCGATTGTCAGCAATCAGGCGCAACTGCTAGGGGAATGGCTGGCCGCACTCGAAGCCAACGGCGCCACGCGTAATATCCGTGAGCAGGACCTGCGCCAGGAAACCCGGGATTTTCTTCAGCTGGTGATCGACGGCCTGCGCAGCGAGTGTGGTACCGAGATTAGTGTCGCGGGCTGGGAGGAAGCCCGACGTTTTCTGGAGAAGCTATCTGCCAGCCGTGCGCAGGTCGGCCAAGAATCCCACCAGACTGCCTACTTCATCTTTGCCCTCAAAGGCCCGCTGTTCACGCTGCTGCAGGCGCATTACCGCGAGCAACCGGCGTTGCTCGCCGAGCAGCTCTGGGAAGTTTCGCAGCTGCTCGATGCATTAGGCCTGCACAGCATCCGCACCTACCAGAAAAACCGTGAGGCGGTGATCAAGCGCCAGCAGGAAGAGCTGCTGGAGCTGTCTACCCCGGTCGTCAAACTGTGGGAGGGCGTATTGGCCCTGCCGCTGATCGGCACGCTCGACTCGCAGCGCAGCCAGACCGTGATGGAATCTTTGCTGCAGCGCATCGTCGACACCGGCTCGGAAATCGCTATCATCGACATCACCGGTGTGCCCACCGTGGATACACTGGTGGCCCAGCACCTGCTCAAGACCGTGACGGCCATCCGCCTGATGGGCGCCGATTGCATCATCAGCGGCGTGCGCCCGCAGATCGCCCAGACTATCGTGCACCTGGGCCTGGACCTGGGCACGCTGACCACCAAGTCCAACCTGGCCGATGCCCTGAAACTGGCGCTGTCGCGCCTGGGTACCAGCACTGGCGAGCGGGTGTGAGCCGATGGAGCGTATTCCCATTCTGCAAATGGGCGAATTCCTGCTGGTGACCATTCAGGTCGACATGCATGACCAGCTGGCGCTGCGCCTGCAGGACGATCTCACCGACCGGATCGACCAGACCTCGGCCCGTGGCGTGTTGATCGATATCTCCGCCCTGGACATGGTCGATTCGTTCATCGGCCGGATGATCGCCAGCATCTCCGGCCTGTCGCGCATCATGGATGCCGAGACCGTGCTGGTGGGCATGCAGCCGGCTGTGGCGATCACCCTGGTGGAACTCGGCCTGACCCTGCCCGGGGTCAGCACAGCCCTGAATGTCGACCGTGGCATGAACCTGCTGCGCCAGCGGGTAGGCCGCCCATGACCATTCGCCAAAGCGGCAGCCAACCGGTGCGTATCGAACAGGATGTGGTATTGGCCCGCCAACTCACGCGCAAGGTTGCCAGCGAGTGCGGCATGCGCCTGGTCGACCTGACCAAGCTGGTCACGGCCGTCAGTGAACTGGCCCGCAACACCGTGGTGTACGGTGGCGGCGGCGACATGGACTGGGCGGTGATCGAGGACGCCGGCCGGGTTGGCCTGCGCCTGGTGTTCCGCGACGAAGGGCCGGGTATCGCTGACGTCAAGCTGGCGCTCACCGATGGCTGGACTTCAGGCGGTGGCCTGGGCCTGGGCTTGACCGGCGCCAGGCGCCTGGTCGATGAATTCGAACTGGACACCACGCCCGGGCAAGGTACCCGGGTAACGATCACCCGATGGGCCTGAACCTGGCGGCAAGCCTTACCCAAGTCCTGCGGCTCGACGATGTCAGCCAGGTTGGCCACGCCCGCCGTGTCGTGCAGAAGCTCGCCGAGCAGCAGGGGTTTGCTACGGCCGATGCCGGCCGGGCGGCCCTCGTCGCAACCGAGCTTGCCAGCAATGTGCTCAAGCACGCCCAGCGCGGTGAACTGCACCTGCGGGTGCTGGCGCATGGCAGCCAGCCTGGGATCGAACTGATCGCGGTGGACCGCGCCCACGGTTTCGACCTGCCCAGTTGCCTGGTCGATGGTTATTCCACCGGGGGCACCCAGGGCATTGGGCTAGGGGCGGTCAGCCGCCTGGCTCAGGTGTTCGATGTGCATGCGGACGCCCAGGGCGCCGTGGTGCTGGCACGTCTTTACCGGCAAGACGACAAGGGCAAGGATGTACGCGTGGGCGTGAGCCACCATTCACTGCATGACGACCCGGCTTGCGGTGACAGCTGGCACGTGACGCTGGACGGTCAGCGCGTGAGCGCCTTGGTGGTCGACGGCCTCGGCCACGGCGAGGAAGCCGAGCGCGCGGCCAGGGCCGGCGTGGATGCGTTCGTGCAGGCGCCTTTCACCCCCCCTCAGCAACTGCTCGGCGAGTTGCACCATGCCATGGGTGGTACCCGCGGCGGGGCTGTGGCGATCGCCCAGTACGACGGGGAACGCGACAGCCTGGCATTCATCGGCATCGGCAATATCGGCGCCACCCTGGTGGGCGGCGACCGCCCGCGGGGCCTGGCCTCGCACCCGGGCATCGTCGGCGGGCAATACCGCAAGGGCCAGGTGTTCGACTACGCTCACTTGAAGGGGCATCTGTTGGTCATGTTCAGTGACGGCCTGCAAACGCGCTGGAACCTGCAAACCTACCCCGGCCTCGCTCACCGTCACCCGGCGGTGATCGCCGCCGTGCTGCACCGCGACTTCTGCCGTGGGCGGGACGATGTGACGGTGCTGGTCATCGATCTGGAGGCCGTGCATGG
Organism: Pseudomonas sp. LFS044; assembly: GCF_047978245.1. Classification (NCBI taxonomy): domain Bacteria; kingdom Pseudomonadati; phylum Pseudomonadota; class Gammaproteobacteria; order Pseudomonadales; family Pseudomonadaceae; genus Pseudomonas; species Pseudomonas sp. LFS044. The sequence goes on along the minus strand of NZ_JBFPFX010000009.1, from coordinate 159,805 downwards.
CTGAGCCAACCCCCGACAGCAGCAGCGCGCAGGCCGACGTAGCGCGCCTGCACGCCGAAAACCAGGCCCTGCGCGCCGAACTCGAGGATACCAACCAGGGTGTGCTGGCGCTGTATGCCGAGCTGGATATCCAGGCCGAGCAATTGCGCCAGGCGTCAGACCTGAAAAGCCGCTTCCTGTCGTACATGAGCCACGAGTTCCGCACGCCGCTGGGGTCGATCCTGAGCATCACCAGCCTGCTCGCCGACGAGGTGGACGGGCCGTTGAGCAAGGAGCAGCAATTGCAGGTGGCGTTTATCAGCACCGCGACGCGCGAACTCAGCGACATGGTCGACGACCTGCTCGATCTGGCCAAGATCGAGGCGGGGCGGCTTACCATTTCACCGGCCTGGTTCGACATGCTCGACCTGTTTGCCGCCTTGCGCGGGATGTTCCGCCCGATCGTCGACGCCGGCACGGTCGATCTCATCTTCGAAGAGCCGCAAGGTTTGCCGCAGATGTATACCGATGACAAGAAGCTGGCGCAGATCCTGCGCAACTTCATTTCCAATGCACTGAAGTTCACCACCCGTGGTGAAGTGCGGGTGTCGGCGCAGTTGCATGGCAGCAACCAGGTCCGTTTTGCGGTGAGCGACACCGGCATCGGCATTGCGCCCGAACTGCTTGGCGGGCTGTTCGAAGACTTCGCCCAGCTCGACTCGCCCCTGCAGAAACGCCTGCGCGGCACCGGCCTGGGGCTTTCGCTGTGCAAGCGCTTCGCCGCGCTGTTGGGTGGCGAAGTGGGCGTGGAGAGCGCGCCCGGCGTTGGCTCGTCATTCTTCGTCACTCTCCCGCTGGCCCTGGCCCCCGAGGCGCGCACTGATGAACCCTGACATCCGCCTGCTGATCGTCGACGACAACGCCGCCACGCGCTATGCGCTGCGCCGGCGCCTGGCGCTGCATGACTATCAGGTACTGGAGGCTGGAACCGGCGGTGATGGCCTGGCCTTGATCCGCAGCGAAGCGATCGATGCGCTCATCCTCGACGTCAATTTGCCCGACATGAGCGGCTTCGACATCGTCAGGTTGCTGCGGGCAGACCCGGCGACCGCCTTGCTGCCGGTGATTCACGTATCGGCGGCGTCGATCCAGAGCGGCGATATCATTACTGGCCTGGATGCCGGGGCCGACGCGTATCTGGTGCACCCGGTGGATGCCGACGTGCTGGTGGCGACCCTGCGTACCCTGTTGCGGGTGCGCGATACCGAGCGGGCGCTGCGCGACAGCGAGGCCCGGTTTCGCGAGATCTTCAGCAATGTCTCTGCGCCCATCGCCGTGCTCGATGCCGGGCTCAAGGTGCATGAGTGCAACCAGGCGTTCGCCCAGCTGATCCAGGACAACCGCAACCCCGAAGCGCTGCAGGAATGCTTCGGCGACGACCAGCAGGCCGCCATCGCCGCCTTGCGCCGCCATGTGGCCGATGGTCAGCGCTGGCGCGGCAACCTGGGCATGACCGTGAGCGGCCAGCCACGGGACACCGAATGGCAGCTTTCGCCTTACCGCGCGCCAGGGCTGTGCCTGGTGTTCGTCGAGGATGTCACCGAACACCGCCACCGCGAGCGCTCGCACCTGGCGCGCCTGGACGATGCCAATACCCAGCTGGCCCGCGAAGTGGCGCAGCGTGCGCGGACCGAGGCGCAACTGTTGCAACTGCAGAAGATGGACGCCCTGGGCAGCCTCACCGGAGGCATCGCCCACGACTTCAACAACCTGCTCACCGGCATCATCACCAGCCTTGAACTGATTCGCAAACGCGTGGCGCAGAACCGCGTGGAGAAAGTCCCAAGCTACGCCGACGCGGCCCTCAGCTCGGCCATGAGCGCCGCGTCGCTGACCCATCGGATGCTCGCCTTCGCCCGCCAGCAGCCGTTGGACACCCGCCCGGTGGACATCAACGAGCGGGTACGGTCGCTGGAAGAACTGCTCACCCGTACCATAGGCGAGCGCATCGTGCTGGCCCTGACGCTTTCCAGCGAGCCGACCATTGCCCTGGTCGACCCGATCCAGCTGGAGAGCGCAGTGCTCAACCTGGTGATCAACGCGCGCGATGCCTTGGCCAAGGGCGGGCGTATCTGGGTGACCACCGCCGCTACCTGGTCACACGGTGACCCCAACCTGCAGGACGGCCCGTATGTTGCGGTTACGGTGCGCGATGACGGCTGTGGCATCGAGCCTGAGCTGCTGGAAAAAGTGTTCGACCCGTTCTTTACCACCAAGCCGGTGGGGCAGGGCACGGGGCTGGGGTTGTCGACCATCTACGGCTTCGCTCGCCAGTCCGGCGGCCATGTGGCATTGCGCAGCGTAGTCGGGCAGGGCACCGAAGTGACCTTGCTGCTGCCGGCCAGCAACCAGCAGGAGGCCCGTGAGGAGCGCGGGCCACAGCTCGACCAGCAGGGTGGCGGCGAACATGTGCTGGTGGTCGAGGACATGGCCTCGGTGCGGCTGTCGGTGGCCGAGGTGCTGGCCGATGCCGGTTATCGATGCACCCTGGCCGACACCATCGAGCGGGCCCTCGACCACCTGCGCGAAGACCCAAGCATCGAGCTGCTGCTGACCGATGTCGGCCTGCCGGGCATCAGTGGCCGAGAGTTGGCCGACATGGCGCGAACCTACCGGCCGGGGCTTCCGGTGCTGTTCATGACCGGTTACGCCGAGACGGCGCTGGATCGCCAGGCCTTCCTCGACACGGGCATGGACCTGTTGATCAAGCCGTTCCAGACCAGCGAACTGCTCGCCAAAGTGGGGCGCACGCTGGGCCTGGTGAGTTGACCCGATGGAACTGCCGCAGCCTTGGATGAGTCGCAGTCTTGAACCCGACAAAAAAGGATGTTGGCAATGAAAGCGATGACTCGACTGTTTACCGGCCTGGCTCTGGTCGGTGCACTGGGCGCTTCCGCTGCCTGGGCGGACCAGCCCGGCGCTGATTGGAAGGTCACCAAGGACAAGGCCGAAGCCACATTGAAGGGCGCCGGCTACACCCAGATCACCAAGATCGAAGCCGATGACGGGCACTGGGAAGGCGAGGGCCTGAAGGCTGATGGCAAGCAATATGAGTTTCAGGTAGACCCGCACAACGGCACCATCATCAAAGACGAGCTGGATCGCTGATGCGGTAAACGTGCTGTGCTGTTACTGGGGCCGCAAAGCGGCCCCAGCCTTTTTGTTGCCGGTCGCGCACCAGTAACCCCCACGCAAGCTCTTGGTGCGACAGCTACTGGTCGCCGATCACTCTCAATGAACTCCACGCCCATGCGCCACGTCACCCGTGTGAGAGGCACACATTCCGGCAGCCGCCGGATGACCACTTGCGAGGGACATGACCATGGAACGCGAGCAAAACTCAGCATCGCCCCCCAGCGATACCCAGGAGCACCTGCACGCCATCACCGACGAAGCGGGCGCGCTGCTGAACGAGGCGAAGGCGCAAGGCACCGAGCAGTTCGAACACTACCGTGACACCGCCGCCGAGCAGCTGGACTCATTGAAGCAGGGCGCGCAGTCAGCAGCCTCTGCACTGGAAGGCAACGACGCGTTGGGGCTTTCCCAATACCTGGGCCAGGCCGCTGAATACATCGGCAGCTTTGCCGAGCAGATCCGCCACGAGAGTGCTGAGGACCTGCTGCACAGAGGTTCGCGCCTGGCGCGGGACAACCCTGCGCTGTTCCTGGCCGGCAGCGTGGCCGTCGGTTTCGCCTTGTCGCGGTTCCTGCGTGCCAGCGCCAGCCATGCACCGGCCGCTGCCTCCCCAGCCCCGGCCTATGGTGCCAGCGAGCCCTACCACAGCACGGCGCCCCAGCCGGACCGCGCCAGCGACGTGGCCACCCACAAACCCTATACCCCGGTCGACCCGGTTGGCATGGGCGCCGGAACCTTGGTAAGCGGCGGGCCCCTGGACCGCGATCCGCTCAAAGGAGGTGAATGATGAACAAGGACCCGCTACAAGCCACCCCCCCGCTGCACACCCCCATCGAAGACGCCGTGGGTGTCGGTAGCCTGCTGCGTCAACTGATGCGTGAAGTACCCGAGCTGTTCACCAAGGAGCTGGCACTGGCCAAGGCAGAGCTGCAGCACAACCTCAATACCCTGAAAGCGGGCACCGCTGCCGTGGCGGCAGGCGCGATCGTGCTGCTGGCGGGCTTCATCATCGTGCTGCTGGCTGCGGTGTATGCCTTGGCCATGGTCGTCGCGCCCTGGCTGGCCGCGTTGATCGTGGGTGCCATTACCATGATCGTCGGCTTTGTCATGCTGCAGTCGGGCAAGAAACAGTTCGAACCCGGCCAACTGGCCCCGGACCGCACGCTGCATGCCATGCAGCAGGACAAGGACGCGCTGAAGAGGAAACTGCCATGAATACCTCCTTCGAACATGACACGCACAAGGACCCGGACTTGCTCGAGCAGGAAATCAACGCCAAGCGTGAGCACATCAGTGACCTGGTCGATGCCCTGGAGCAACGCCTGAGCCCGGGCCAGTTGATGGACCAGATGCTCGCTTACACCAAGGGTAATGGCGGCGAATTCTTCCATAACCTGGGCACGACGCTGAAGAACAACCCGGTGCCGACCACCCTGACGGTACTGGGCCTGGCCTGGTTGGGCCTCAACCAGAACCGCCCGTTCAACCCCGGCCCTGCGCATACCGGGCCGGGTATGGGTGAAAAGCTGGGTGAGGCGGTCGACGCGGTAAAAGGCGCCTTTGCCCATGCGGGTGAAGCGCTGCACGATGCCGGGCGCAGCGTGAGCGGCAAAGCCCATGACCTGCGGGACCGGGCGGGTGACATCGGCCGAGGTGCTCGGGATTCGGTCGAGGGCTCGGCTGACAGCCTGCGCGGTGCAGCCGATCAGGTCAGTGCACAAGCCACGGCACTGAAAGACCAGTTCGATCATCTGCTCAAAGAGCAACCGTTGGTGCTGGCCGCCCTGGGCATTGCCTTGGGTGCAGCGCTGGGGGCGGCGCTGCCTGGCACCCGCAAGGAAGACGAACTGATGGGCGCCAGCAGTGACCGGTTGACCGACACCTTGAAAGCCAAGGGCGAGCAAGCCAAGCAGGCGGTCAAGGAAACGGTGAAGGAAGCGACGGCCAAAGAAGCCCCCAGCGGGACCCACAGGGCAGGCGATTCAGACCTGTCTGCGGGCCTGGGCTTCCCTTCCTGAAGTGCCAGGCTGTGCTCGCCTCGGTGGCATCAGCGACCGGGGCGAGCACCCCGCTGTTGATACCGTGCCAGAATGGGCTGCACGCTGAGCCCGTGCACGGCTATGCTCAGCGCCACCACCGAAAGTGTGAGGTTGGTGCTGGACGCCGCGACGTCCGGCGGCAGTTGGTGGTTGAGCGCGTAAAACAGGTAATACAGGCTGCCGATCCCGCGTATCCCAAACCACCCCAGCATGCCGCGCTGACGCACGTCCAGCAGCCCGCCGAAAGGCAGTAGCAGGGTGCTGAGTGGCCGGATCAGCACGAACAGCGCCCCAGCGACCCACAACGCCCGCCAGTCCCAGTGCTCAAGCAATACCACACCGAGCAAGGTCACCAGAAACACCTCCATCGCACGCTCCACCAGGCCGCCAAACGAAAGCATGTCGCCGAGCATGATGCCCGCCGCCACTTGCGTGTCTTCCAGGTCGGCAACATCGCCTTTTACCGCATGCTCGGGGGCCACGTGCTGATGGCCAACCACCGGCTGCACCAGGTGCTCGGCGGGCTCGTGCGGCTCGGGGGTGGAGTGGACTTCGGCTTGTCGCAGGCCCAGGCCTGCGGCGAACACGGCGAGAAAACCGTAGCCATGGATCAGGTCGGCGAACACATAGGCCATCGCAATCAAGGCCAGCGCCAGGTAATCGTTGGGCGAAACGGTGCTGTCGTCGTGCCGGGTGCGCAGGTACAGGGCGAAATACCCAAGCCCGCGCCCCATCCAGTAGCCACACAGCAGCCCGGCGGGCACGGCCCACAACAGGTCCTGGACAAGCCAGTCCATGAGCCATTGTTCGCCTTGGGTGTTCTGCAGCAGCAACAGGCCCAGGATCACGAACGGGAAGGCCACGCCATCGTTGAGGCCCGCTTCGCCAGACAAACTGAAGCGCACGCGGTCATAGTCTTGCGCATCGTTGACCTGCACCAGCGTCGCCAGCACCGGGTCGGTGGGGGCGAGAATCGCGCCAATCAACAGCGACAACCCCCAGCTCAAGTGCAACCCGTAATGCAGCAGCAGGCTGACCCCACCGATGCACATCAGCATCAGCGGCCCGGCCAGCATCGACGCAATTCGCCAGTTGCGGCTACGTAACGGCAGCCGCAGCTTCAGGCCGCTGACAAACAGGGAAAACAGCACGGCGACTTCGGTGAGGTGCTCGATCCAGCCGCTGGCCTTGGCCAGGTCCAGTTGCAGCAGGCCCAACCCGCTCGGGCCCAAGGCGATGCCCAGCGCCAGGCACACCACCGAGGTGGTGACCGGCACCCAGCGCAGGTAAGAGGCGGTCAGCGCCAGCAGCAACAGCACTGCGCCGAGCATGGCGACCCAGACAATAAAGCTCATGTGTGCAGTTGCCTCCGCGCAATCGGGCGCCGGGCCTGTAGTTCAGACGCCACCCGGCCAGTAGCCGTTCCGCTGGCCGGGCCACCACTGGTCAGCCGCCCTATAGCACCTTGTCGAGGGTGACCGGGAACTCCCTCACGCGTTTGCCGGTGGCATGGTAGATGGCATTGGCAACTGCGGCGGCGACGCCGACGATGCCGATTTCGCCTACCCCTTTGGAACCCAGTTCGTTGACGATGTCATCGTTTTCTTCAACGAATATCACCTCGATGTCCGCGATATCGGCATGCACCGGCACGTGGTATTCGGCCAGGTTGTGGTTGAGGAATCGACCTAGCGGGTGGTCGGTTTGGGTTTCTTCCTGCAGCGCCATGCCCAAGCCCCACACCACACCGCCGAGGATCTGGCTGCGGGCGGTCTTCGGGTTGACCACGCGGCCTGCTGCCACCGCGCTGACCACCTTGGTCACTTTGATGGTGCCAAGGTCCTCATCCACCTGGACCTCGACGAACACCGCCGAATGGGTGGCCGTGGCGTATGGCTCACGCTTGGCGCTGGGCTCGGCGGTAACCTGTACTTCAAGGGCTCCGTCTGCAGACCCGGCGACGACATCGGCGATGGCGATACGGTGTTGGCCAGCCTGCAGGTACCCGTCGCCGAAGGTTATTGCCTGCGCCGGCGTTGCAGCGATTGCGGGGAAGGCCTGGCGTGCCAGCGCCAGCACCTGGCTGCGCAGGGCCAGGCAGGCCTGGCGCACGGCGCAGCCCACCGAAGACACGGTGAATGACCCACCTTGCAAAGGCGCTGTCGGCAGTGAAGAGTCGCCCAGGACGAAGGTCACGTCCTGCAGCATGACGCCAGCAGCATCCGCCGCGATCTGGGTCATCACGGTATAGGTGCCGGTGCCGATGTCGGTAGTGGCGCTGCTGACGGTCAGTTTGCCCTGGCGGTCGATGCGGGCCTTGGCGCTGGCCTTCATCTGCATCGCTTCCCAGACACCGCCAGCCATCCCCCAGCCAATCAGCTGGTTACCCGTGCGCATGCTGCGCGGCTGCGGTGTACGTGCGCCCCAGCCGAACCGTGCGGCGCCCTGGTCGTAACAGGCCAGCAGTTCCTTGCTGGAATACGGTTTACCTTCATTGCCATTGCTGGCGGCAAAATTGGCCCGACGCAGTTCGATTGGGTCGAGGTTCGCGGCACACGCCAGCTCATCCATGGCGCACTCGAGGGCGATCACGCCGCTCGCGGCGCCCGGGGCACGCATGTCCAGCGGCGTGTACACGTCCAGCGGGGCCAGGCGATAGCTCAGCGCAACGTTGTCGCACTGGTAAAGCATGCCGCTCCACTCCACCAGGTGCTCGGTGAAGTCTTCGAAGCGCGAGGTCTGGCCGATGGCATCGTGGGCGATCGCCAGCAGCTTGCCCTGCGTGGTTGCGCCCAGCCGGACCCGTTGCCGGGTGCGTGGGCGGTAGCCGAAGGTGAACATCTGCTGGCGGGTCAGGGTCACGCGTACCGAGCGTTTCAGGTGCAGGGCTGCCATCACGGCCAAGGGCAGCTGGTACTGCGGGCGCAGCCCCGAGCCGAAGGCACCGCCGACGAACGCGGCGAGGATTCTGAGCTTGTCTTTGGGCAGGCCGAACACCTTGTGCAGGTAGTCCTGGCAATTTTGCGTGCCTTGGGTCTTGTCATGGATCTCAAGCGCGCCGTCGGCTTTGTAGAATACCGTGGAGGCATGGGGCTCCATGGGGTTGTGGTGCTCGTTGGGCGTGTCGTAGGTTGCGTCGAGCTGTACGGCCGCCTGCGCATACTGCCCGGCAAAATCGCCACGGGGCTTGGGGGTTTCAGCAGGGGCGGGGTGGGCTTGGTCGAGCACCGCATGCAAGTCAGTCTGGTGGCCTGCCTGGTCATAGTCGATGCGGATCAACGAGCCGGCATGCCGCGCCAGTTCGAGGCTCTCGGCGACCACCAGCGCCAGCGGTTGGCCGCTGTAGAGGACGTGGTCGTTGTACAGTGGACGCAATGGCGCACCTTCGGCCGCGTCGGCATCGCTGTAATCGTCGTCATAGCTGGAAATCCGTGGCCGATTGGCGTGGTGCAGCACCGCGATCACGCCCGGCACGTTCAACGCCTGCGCGCTGTCGATGCTGCGTACTCGGCCGCAGGCGATGGTGCTCGAAACCACACTGCCGTACAGCAGCCCAGGCTCGGGATACTCACCGGCGTAGCGCGCCTTGCCCGTCACTTTGGCCACGCCATCCACACGGTCGAGGGGCGCGCCCACTACAGTTTTCATTCGGTTCATGGGGCTGTCCTGCAGGTGCTGGCGCCGGCCGCGGCTTCTGTGAGCGCACGGACGATCGCACGTTTGCCGAGGGCTACCTTGAAAGCGTTGTGCTTGAGCGGCGTTGCCTGTTGCAGCAATGCGTCGGCCGCACGTGCAAACAGTGCGGGCGACACCGCCTGGCCTTTCAAGGTTGCCTCGACGGCCTGGTTTCGCCAGGGTTTGTGCGCGACACCCCCTAGCGCTACACGAGCGTCCTGGATGACGTCGCCGTCGAGTTTGAGCGCGGCAGCCACCGACACCAGTGCGAAGGCGTAGGAGGCGCGGTCACGAATCTTCAGGTAACGGTAATGCGCTTCGAACGCTGGGGGCGGCAGCTCGATAGCGGTAATCAGTTCATCAGCGCTCAACTGGTTGTCGCGCTCCGGCGTATCACCCGGCAACCGGTGAAACTCGGCGAAGGGGATGCGCCGCTGCCCAGCCCGGCCCTCCACGTGGACCACGGCATCCAGCGCGGCCAAGGCAACACACATGTCCGAGGGGTGCGTGGCCACGCAGCTGTCGCTGGCGCCCAGAATGGCATGTATCCGGTTGAGGCCTGTGCGTGCAGGGCAGCCGCTGCCCGGCTCACGTTTGTTGCAGGGCGTACCGGTGTCGTAGAAGTAGTAGCAGCGGGTACGTTGCAGCAGGTTGCCGCCGGTGCTGGCCATGTTGCGCAACTGCGGCGAGGCGCCCGCAAGAATGGCCTGCGACAGCAGCGGGTAGCGCTGCTCGATCAAGGGGTGCCAGGCCAGGTCAGCGTTGCTGACCAGTGCGCCGATCATTACGCCGCCGCTTGAAGTCTGCTCGATGCCGTTCAACGCCAGGGCGGTGATGTCGATCAGGCGGGTGGGGCTCACCACGTTTTCCTTCATCAGGTCGACGAGGTTGGTACCCCCGGCAATGAAGCGCGAGGCGTGGTCCGCCAGATTGACCGCTTCGCTGACAGAGGACGGCTTGTGGTAGCTGAAGGGGGTCATGGCTGCGACCCTCCTTCAGGCTCGCGCTCATCGCGCATCAGCGGCAGGGCCTCTTCCACGGCGGCAACGATGTTGCTGTAGGCGCCGCAGCGGCACAGGTTGCCGCTCATCAGCTCGCGAATGGCTTCACGCGTGTCGGCCCGGCCTTCGCGGGCAAGGCCGATGGCCGAGCAGATCTGCCCTGGGGTGCAGTACCCGCACTGGAAGGCGTCGTGGGTAATGAAGGCCTGTTGCATCGGATGAAGTTGCTCACCCTCGGCCAACCCCTCTATGGTGACCAGCTCGGCGCCGTCGCACATCACGGCGAGGGTCAGGCAGGCATTGATACGCTTGCCGTCGCGCAGCACAGTACAGGCACCGCATTGCCCATGGTCGCAGCCCTTTTTGCTGCCGATCAGGTCCAGCTGCTCGCGCAGCAGGTCGAGCAACGTCGTCCACGGCTGGACCTGAAGCGACCGGGGGACGCCGTTGAGTGTCAGGCTGATGGCATGCCCATCGACGCCCGCTTGGGAGTTCGCGCTCATGGAAAACCTCACGGTCAGGAATGCATCGCGCAGTCGGCTGCGTCTATTTGCTGCGACCGGAGGTGTTTGGCAAACGTTCAGGTTTTATCGGCGAGCGACCAGACCTGTTGCGCAATGCAAACGTACCCGTCGAACAGCAGACGCGCCGTGCGCACCAGGCCGCAACGGCCGATCGCGCCGTTCTGCAGGCTGATCTGCACGGTAAATTCGCCGCTGGGATGCTCGACCGAGAGCCGTTGCGTGCTACCTGGAGTAATGCGCGCAAGCCCCTGCACCACCGAACCTTCGATCAGGCAGGCGCTGGCGACGCTCACCGCGCCGAACACGCCAATCGAGGCGTGACAGCGGTGGGGGATGAATGAGCGTGTATTGATTGCCCCGCCCTGGTGCGGCGCTGACACCAGGCACATCTTTGGCACGTTGCGCTGGCTGACGTCACCCAGCTGCATGCGCGGGCCGGCCTGCAGGCGGATCGACTCCAGGCGTGCTTTCAGGGCGGCATTGCCGTCCAGCTGTTCCCGGCTTTCATGGCCGGTAATGCCGAAGTCCTCGGCACGCAGCACCACCACTGGCATGCCATTGTCGATGCACGTCACGGGCACTGCGTCGATCAGGTCATGGCTGTTGCCGGTGGGCAGCAGGGCGCCGCAGCTGGAGCCGGCAACGTCTGCAAAGCTCACCAGCACCGGCGCCGCCAGCCCAGGCACACCGTCGATACGTGTGTCCCCGGCATACTGCACCTGGCCGTGGGCGGTGGGCACCTGGGCGACGGCAAGCTGCCCGGTGTTCTCCATGAAGATGCGCACAGGGGTCGACGCACCGGTGGCCGTCACCAGCCCACGCTCGATGGCGAATGGGCCCACGCCGGCCAAAATGTTGCCGCAGTTCTGGCCGTAGTCCACCCGCGCTTCGTCCACCACCACCTGGGCGAACAGGTAATCGACGTCGGCATCTTCGCGGCGCGAGCGGCGAATGATCGCTACCTTGCTCGTCAGCGGGTCGGCGCCGCCGATGCCATCGATCTGACGCGGGTCTGGCGAGCCCATCACGGCAAGCAATACACGGTCGCGCAACGCGCCCTCGGCGGGTAGGTCGTCTGCCAGAAAGTACGCCCCTTTGGAGGTGCCGCCACGCATGAGCAGGCACGGGATGCGGGTCTGGGCCATGTTCAGCCTTCCAGGTCGGCGAGCTGGTCGACGTAGCGCAGGCCCTTGTCGGCCAGGCGTTGGCGCATGTCATAGATGTCCAGGCCAAGCTCACCGGCGGCCAGGCGCTGGCGCTTGCGCTCTTCCAGGGTGGCGCGCTGGCTGGCGGCGTCCAGCACGGCGCCGGCTTGTTCATGGCGGACCACGACCACCCCATCGTCGTCGGCGACGATGATATCGCCGGCATTGACCAGCTGCCCGGCGCAGAGCACGGGCAGGTTCACCGACCCGAGGACTTCTTTCACCGTGCCTTGCGCGCTGATGGCGTTGGACCAGACGGCAAAGCCCATCTCGCGAAGGGTCTGGCTGTCACGCACGCCGGCGTCGATAACCAGGCCGCGCACGCCCCGGGCCTTGAGCGAGGTTGCCAGCAGGTCGCCGAAGTAACCGTCGCTGCACGGCGAGCTCGGCGCCACCACCAGCACGTCACCGGGCCGGCACTGCTCGACGGCAACGTGGAACATCCAGTTGTCGCCCGGTGCGACCAGCACCGTTACTGCGCTACCCGCCACCGCGACACCCTGCTGGATGGGGCGCAGCCCCGCGTTGAACAGGCCTTTGCGGCCCTGGGCCTCATGCACGGTGGCAACACCCAGGCTGCCCAGCGTGTCGATCAGGCCCGTGGGGGCGCGGTTGATATTACGTACCACGATGCCGGTCTTGCCGATCAGCCCGCTCATGCCAGTTGCTCCGCTACCCGCGGGAAGACGCTCTGGAAGCCTTCGGCGTAGACGATGTTGCGCGCACTGGTGATGCCGACATTACGTTTGGCCTGCACACCGCGTTGCAGGGCGACGCGGGTGTAGTACTCCCACAGGTGCTCCTGGCCGGCCATGCACTGGATGGCGGCGTACTTCTTGCCCCACACCGGGGTGATATCGAGGAAGGTATCGGGGCGCCATTCGCACTGCTCCGGCTGGTGCGGCTCGAAGGCGTAGACCGGTGGCGCGCCGACAATGCTTTCGCCAGGCTTGTAGCCCTCTGCCTGGGCGATGATGCGCGCTTCCTGGGCCAGGTTCATGGCCAGCGGATGGTCGTAATTGTAGGGGTCTTTAAGCGAATGGCTGAGGACGAAGGCCGGTTGAACCTTGCGGAACACATCGGCCAGGCGGAACAAGGTGTCGCTGTCGGCGCGCATCGGGTAATCGCCGATGTCGAAAAACTCCACGCTGGCGCCGAGGATTTCAGCGGCGGCCAGTGCCTCATCGCGGCGTGCGGCCTTGACCTTGTGCTCGGTCATCTCGCCTTTGCGCCACAGCTTGGCCGACTCACCACGCTCACCGAAGGACAGGCAGACCACGTGCACGTGATGGCCTTGCTCGGCATGCAGGGCGATGGCGCCGCCGGCCCGCCAGACGAAATCGGCGGAATGAGCACTGACCACGAGGGCGGTTTTGGGTGATGCATTCATTAGAGTTGGCTCCTGCAAAGGGTGTACGCAGGATGGCATCGGCGCTGGGCCTGGACTAATGCGTTCCAGTAGTCGGGGTATGCTTTTTGTTTATTGTTGTGATCAAGCGGTGCATAGTCGCAGCTGTTACCAAGGCCTGGCAGAAGACACGATGATCGACACCGACCTACCTAACCTCATGCAGGTGCGCGCATTCGTTCGCGTGGCGGATGTGGGCAGCGTGTCCAAGGCGTCCGAGTTGCTGTTTCGTGCGCAGTCAGTAGTCACCCGCGCCATCGCCGAATTGGAAAAGCGCCTGCAATCGCCCCTGTTCGAGCGCCATGCCAATGGCATGCGCCTGTCCGAATTTGGCGCTTGTGTGTTGCCACGCGCCCGCCGTGTGCTGGCCGAACTGGATGCGGTACCGCGCCTGCTCGGTGCGGACACTGCCCTGGAGCCGCTGTACCTGTTCCAGGCGCGGCGCCTGGAAGTGTTCGTGAAGCTTTGCCAGGCGCGGCACATGCAGACAGTGGCCAGCCACTTCGGGCTCAGCCAGCCGGCCGTGAGTTCGGCGCTGAAGGTGTTGGAAGGCGGGTGCGGCAAGCCGCTGTTCGAGCGCACCCCGCGTGGGTTGCAGCCCACGCGGGTCAGCCAGGACATCCTGGTGCCGATCCGCCGCGCGCTGAACGAGCTGCGCCATATCGACAGCGACCTGAGCGCCATGCGTGGCACCGTGCAAGGCGTCGTGCACGTGGGCGCGCTACCGCTGGGTCGCTCGCGCATTCTGCCTGAGGCGATTATCCGTTTGATCGATGCCCACCCGCAGGTGCGGGTGATCACCAACGAAAGCCCGTTCGACTTGCTTGCTACCGAGCTGCGGGCGGGGGATGTCGACTTCGTGCTAGGGGCGCTGCGCGCGCACGGTTACGCCAGCGACCTGGCCGGTGAGCGGTTGATCACCGAGGAACTGGTCGTGCTGGCCCGGCGAGAACACCCGCTGTTCAGGGCGCCGGTTACGCTGGCCGATGTGCGCCAGGCGCGCTGGGTGTTGCCGCGGGCTGGGTCGCCTGCGCGGCATCTGCTGGACGCCTGCTTTGCCACCGAACAACTGCCCGCGCCGCGCCCGGTGGTGGAGAGCGCAGACCTTGCGATCATCAGGGGGCTGCTGTTGCACTCGGACATGCTGGCAGCGGTATCCGCGCACCAGCTGGCGCATGAGATTGCCAGCGACGAGCTGCGGCGCCTGCCATTGCCGCTGCCCGGCACCACCCGGGACATCGGCCTGACCTACCGCAACGGCTGCCTGCACTCGCCGGCAGCGGCAGCCCTGATGGCCTGCATTCGCGAGGTTATCGGGCAGGCTTGCCCGCTACCGAATACCGCACCTGTTGATTGCGGGTCTTCATGAAGTCCTCGGTACTCTGGCCACGCATGGCCGCGTAGATGTCCAGGTTGGACACGCCCAGCACCGCGCCGAGTTTTTCCAGCACGAAGAAAATCACGCCGTAGTGGATCAGCCCACGCCAGTCGCGGCGGCGCAGCAGGTCGCGTTCTTCTTCGGTCAGCCCGGACTCTTCATAAAGCGCCTCGGGCTCGGCGAGAAAGCGCTGGCGCCACTGTGGCTCGATCAGGCGGTGCAGGCATTTGTTCAGTGCGTAACCTTTGGCGCTGCGCTCCAGGGTGTAAGGGTAGGTGCCCTCGAGTTTCTCCGCGCCTGCCAATTGATGACGCATGTGCTGGCGGTGGCGTTCATTGACTGGCGCAGGCAGGCCCTGGTCGCGGTTTTCCAGCAGCAGGGTGGCGATGCCGGTCATCGACGGCAGGTAGTAGCCCTGGTGCAGGCGGTTGACCGAAGACGACAGCGCCCCGCGCATGATCAGCCAGGTGATGACCTCGGCGCCTTCCATGCCGCCGAGGGTGGCGTATTCGGCCAGGGTCATTTCGGTCAGGCGCTGGGGGTCATCGACCAGCAAGTCGATGAACTGGGCGTCCCATTGCGGGTTGTTGAAGCCGCAGCGTTCCCCGTGCACCTGGTGCGAAACGCCGCCGGTGGCGACGATCGCGACCTTGAGGTCGTCGGGGTAGCTTTCGATGGCCCGGCGCAAGGCCTGGCCAAGCTTGTAGCAACGCCGCGCACTGGGGATCGGCAGTTGCAGCACGCCCACTTGCAGCGGCACGATCTGCACCGGCCAGCCTTCGTCGCAGGGCAGCAATGCCGACATCGGCGAGAAAAAGCCATGGTCCAGCGGCTTGTCGCGGAAGAAACTCATGTCGAATTCGTCGGCCATCAGGCTCTCGCCGATGTGCCGGGACAGCGCCGCATGCCCACCCACGGCGGGCAGGTCGCGGGGGTTGCCGCCTTCGTCGGCCACTGCATACTGGCTGTCGACGCCCAGGGTGAAGGCGCTGTAGTGGTCGAAGAAGAACGAGGTGACGTGGTCGTTGAAGATATAGAACAGCACGTCGGGCTGCTGCGCCTGCAACCAGCCACGGATCGGTTCGAAGCTCTCGAAGATCGGCGCCCAGGCGGCTTCCTGCTGTTTGTCATGGTCGACCGCGAAGCCGATGGTGGGGGTATGGGAGACGGCAAGGCCACCGATGATACGCGCCATTGAAAAGTCCTCTGTTTCAGGTTTACCGCACGGCCGTGACCGGCAGCACACGTTGCCGGGCATAACCGTTGGCCAGGATTGCCAAGGCTGCGACGAACGCCGGCAGGCCAAGGGCGATGAATAACAATGGCAAGCCCAGGCCCAGACTGAGCACGGCGCCGCCGATAAGTGAACCGAAGATGGCGCCGAAGCGGCCGATGCCGAGCATCCAGCTTACACCTGTGGCGCGACACGCCGTGGGGTAGTAACCCGGCGCGAAGGCGTTCAGGCCGGTTTGCGCGCCGCTCATGCAAAAGCCCGCAGCGGCGACGCCAACGGCCAGCAGGCTCGACTCCAGGCCGTACGCACCGAGCGAAACGATGCACAGCCCGCCGAGTGCGTAGGCGGTGGCGATCACCCGGTTAGGGTTGCGCCGGTCCATGGCCCAGCCGACCACCAATGCGCCCGCGGTGCCCGCCAGTTGGAACAGGCCGGTGATGGTCGCGGCGCGTTCAATGCTCTGGCCGCCATCACGCAGCAGGGTCGGCAACCAGCCCATGGTCAGGTAGATCACCAGCAAGCCCATGAAGTAGGTCGCCCACAGGGTCAGGGTGCCGAGGCGATAATGCCCGCTGAACAGCTGGCGCACAGGCGCTTTGGCTTGGGTGGCGGCTTCGCTGACGATAAAGCGAGTGGTCGCGGTGAACTGGCCGCCGAGGCGGTTGAGAATGGCTGCGACCTGTTTGGCCGGTGCAGCCTGCGCCGCCAGATAGCGGGGTGACTCAGGCAGCAGCCAGCACAGCAATGGCAGCAGCGCCATTGGCAGCAGGCCGCCCACCAGCAGCACCGAATGCCAGCCTTGATGCGGGATCAACCAGGCGGCCAGAAAGCCCCCCAGGCCCGACCCCATGTTGAAGCCGGTGAACATCAGGGTGATCAGCAGCGCGCGGCTGCGCTCAGGCAGAAACTCTGAAAGCAACGTCGTGCAGTTGGGCATTGCCGCACCTAGCGCTACGCCGGAGAGCAAGCGCAGCGCTGCCAGTTCATAGGGGTTGCGGGCAAACGCGCAGGCCAGGCTGAGCACGCTGAAACCGCTTACCGCCAGCAGCAGGATGTTCTTGCGGCCCAGGCGGTCAGCGTACGGGCCGGCGGTGATGGCGCCGATGGCAAGGCCGACCATGCCAGCGCTCATCACCGGGCCGAAGGCTGCACGTGACAAGCCCCAGTCCTGCATCAATGAAGGCGCGATGAAGCCCATGACGGCGACATCGAAGCCGTCGAACAGCACGATCAAGAAACAAAGAATCAGTATCAACCGTTGGTAGTGAGTGATGGGACGGCTATCGATCCACTCTTTTACATCGACGCTGGGCGTGTGCATGCGCGTTCACCGATTATTGTTGTAGTGGTGACGATTTCTGTGGACAAAGCGCAGGGCAGGTCGCCAGAAATCACCCGCCGGGTTACGACGTGGGCAGACTCTAATCGCTGGAGGGGCAGCAGCGCCGCTGGGAAATCCTTAATAAGGGATCGAATTTGGTTATGAGGTCGGCAGGAAGCATGTATCACTGTGTATCAAGGCGCGTACTTCGACCACTCGCTTACAAATCCCTGCCGCTGTGGATACGCCACGGATACATGCCGACGGCTAAATGGCCCAACCCGAACGAACAGCCCGAACCGCTGCTTGTTCTGGCTCTTGCGCCCTTGTGGCATCACCTGATGGAGAAACCCCATGACCCGTATCCAGCGCCCCAACAAGACCCGCCTTGGCCTGCTGAGCATTGCCCTGGTCGGCGGTATGAACCTGGCCGCATCGGCCTTTGCTGTCGAAGCGTTGCCCCAGGGCTACCAGCTCGCCGCCGCTGAAAAGGCCGGCGAGGGCAAGTGTGGCGAGGGCAAGTGCGGCGCCAGCGGCGCCAAGGGCAAAGCCACCCAGGCCGAGGGTAAATGCGGCGAAGGCAAGTGCGGTGATGCCTCGTTCGCCCGCACCGATGCCGACCACGACGGCCTGGTATCGCGCGCCGAGCTGCTGGCGGTGGCGCCGGGGGCCAACGCGGAGTTCGACGCGATCGATGCCAACCACGACGGCTACCTGTCCGAGGCTGAGGTCTATCAGTTCCGCAAGCACCAGTTCGACGCAACCGGCAAGCCGTTCCCTTCCGATCTGTACAGCAAGTTGAGCCAGGCCAGGAACTGACCGTCACCGGCACCCTCCCAGCGGGGAGGGTGCTTTGCCTCCAGGAGTACGCCATGAGTCGTTCCCTTTCCCTGCAAGGTGCCGGCCTTGGCCTGCGTCGTGCGCTGTTGCCTGAATTGCTGACCATGAGCACGGGTGCCGTGGACTTCCTCGAATGTGCCCCCGATAACTGGATCGGCGTTGGCGGCACCTATGGCGAGGGCTTGGCACGCCTGGCCGAGCGCTATCCGCTGGCCTGCCACGGCCTTTCGCTGTCACTCGGCGGCCCCGCGCCGCTGGACCATGCCTTTGTGCGGCAGATTCGCGTTTTTCTTGACCGGTACAACGTGCCGCTGTTCAGCGAACACCTGAGCTATTGCGCCGATGACGGTCACCTCTACGACCTGATCCCCATGCCCTTCACCGACGAAGCGGTGCGCCACACGGTCGCGCGCATTCGTGAGGTGCAGGATGCCCTTGGCCGGCGCATCGCAGTGGAGAACATCTCCTACTACGCAACGCCCTACCAGGCAATGAGCGAAATCGACTTCCTCCGCGCGGTCCTCGACGAGGCCGACTGCGAACTGCTGCTGGACATCAACAATGTGATCGTCAATGCCTGCAACCACCGTTATGACGCTGCCGACTTCCTCGCCGCGGTGCCGGCCGAGCGGGTGGTTTGCCTGCACGTGGCCGGGCATTACGACGAAGCGCCGGACCTGAAGATCGATACCCACGGCGCAAGCGTGAAGGCTGATGTCTGGCGCCTGCTGGCCGGCGCCTACCAGCATTTGGGGAGCGTACCGACCCTGCTGGAGCGTGACTTCAACCTGCCACCGCTGCCTGAGTTGCTCGTTGAGGTGGATTACATCCGCGACCTGCAAACTGCCGCGCAAACGCCAGAGGTGCGCCATGGCTGAGACATTGCGCGAGCAGCAGCTGCGCATGGCCCGCTTCATCCGCGACCCGCAGGCCAACGCGCCGCCGCCAGGCATTGAGGAACGGCGCCTGGCGGTTTATCGGCAGCTGTTCTTTGGCAACATGAAGTCGTTGCTGGCAGGCAGCTTTCCGGTGCTGCATGCGACCCTCGCCGCCGAGCAATGGCAAGCGCTAACCGAAGATTTCTACGCCAGCCACCGCTGCCAGACACCGTTGTTCACCGAGGTGGCTGGCGAGCTGGTCGACTACCTGCAAACCAGGGAGGATCTGCCGGGCTGGGTGGCTGAACTGGCCCATTACGAGTGGGTCGAGACGGTGTTGTTGCTCGGCGAGAATACCGAACCTGCGCATGACCCCGTTGGTGACCTGCTCGAGGGGGTACCGTTGCTGTCCAGCCTGGCGCTGCCGCTGGCCTACGTTTGGCCGGTCAGCCAAATTGGGCCGGGCTCCATTCCTCTACAGGCACCCATCGAACCCACACGGTTGCTGGCCCGTCGAGGCGCCGACCACAAGATGCACTTCTCCCGCTTGGCGCCGCTGGCCCACGCGTTACTGGTGTCGTTGCAACAGCAGCCGCTCAGTGGCCGCGAGCACTTTGCAGCATTGGCAGAACACAGTGGCGTAGCGCCGGACTTCATCCAAGCTCACGGCCTGGCGCTGTTGGTCGGCCTCAAATCTGAAGGCGTGGTGCTGGGCACAGCGTTGTAGGCGCGGGCTTGCCCGCGAAGCAGTCACCGCGGTGGTTGGCCAGGGCTTTGCCCTGGATCGCGGGCAAGCCCGCTCCTACAAGAATTTGTGCTGCCCGCAGGCGGCCAATGGGCTCGAGTGCGGGGCGCTACAGTCGCAGGCCTGGATTGATTGAGGCCGTATGCTCGGTCAGGGAGTGGCGGGCGCCAGGCCATTGAGCAGCAAGCGCACGGAGGAAGCGGTGGCGGCGTGGTAATCGATGCCCGGCCTGGGGCCACCGGCGGCATGCCAGCCCATGTTGACGCATGACTGCGCCATGGCCCACACCGATGGCAGCACATGCTCCGGGTTCACCGGCGCCAATTGCCCGCTGCCGATCCACTGGCGTATATGCGCGGTGTTTTCCCGCGCCTGGCTGGCCCAGCGTTCGAGGAAATCACCGGGAATACGCCGGCCGCCTTCCTTGAGTTCCTGCAGCAGCACCTTCGAGGCGAATGGCCGCCCTTCGAACAGGTGAATCATCGAGGTGACCGTGCGGCTAAGCGCCTGCAGCGGCTCGTCGTCGTGCTGAAAGGGCGCGCAGGCTTGCAGGTAGCCGGGTGCGATGTCTTCCAGCACCCCGTGATAGAGGTTGGCCTTGGACTTGAAGTAGTACAGCACGTTGGACCTGGGCAAGCTGGCCAGGGCAGCGATGACCGACAGCTTGGTCGCGGCATAGCCCTGTTGGGCGAACGCCTCGCTGGCAGCGTTCAGGATCACCCTGCGTACCGGGTCGGCTTGGGGCGCCTCGGGTGCGTTGGGCGTTTTACGTGGCAGATCGAACGGCATGATGTACACGGCACTGCCCCTGAGATGAATAGCGAAATATACAAAACTATACAGCGGTAGTCTGCACAAGGGGTACACAAGCCGGCGGCTGGCCACGGTGGACTGGGCCAGCGCCGTGGTGATCGCGGGTAAACCCGCTCTTGCACGGATTGCGCATGCAGGCTGTTTGCGCCTGTATTGCGCCACGCTGGCTGGGTTATCCTGCGGGCCTTCTGTCGTTGCCGAGATCGCCATGTCGTCAGCTGCCGTGCAGGCCCCACTGAAACTCGCCGATCGCGATTCGCGCCATTCTGCCCAGGTGCTCGGCCTGTGTTTGCCCAGCGATGTGGTGCTGTACCTGCTGCTGCCCATGTACGCAGGCAATTTCGGCGTCACCCTGGTAGAGGCGGGCATTTTGCTGGCCGCCAACCGCCTGGTGCGCATCATCGGCTATGGCTGGGTGCTGCGCTTCTATGCCCGCCAGGGTGATCGCGCCGCCTGCATGGTCGCGGCAGTGGCGGCGGCAACCTGCGCACTGGGTTACGCTACTGTGTCGGGTTTTGCCGCGCTGCTGGTGCTGCGCCTGACCTGGGGCCTGTGTTTCGCCACCTTCAACCTCAGCACGCAAACCCTGGCCACCGCGCAGGCCGAAGGTGCCGCGCGGCGCGCCGGGCGCTCGCGGGCAATCATCTCCATCGGGCCGATGCTGGCCTTGCCGCTGGCGGCGCTGATGGCCCAGGCCTGGGGGCCGCGCAGCGTATTCCTGGTGTTGTGCGGCAGTTGCTTGTGCAGCCTGTGGGCCGCCCGCACCTTGCCCGCCAAGCCTCACGAAATCCTGCCCAACCGTGGCCGACGGCTGCGCCTGCCTGACAGCATCGCCACCTGGTCGTTCGTCGAAGGTGTGGCGCTTGACGGGTTGTTCATCTTTGGCTTGTCGCTGTATGCGCAGACCCACCTGGGGAGTAATGGCGTGTTGGCGGCGGGTGTGCTGATGGCGGTGCGTTACCTGAGCGAGATGCTCTTCAGCCCCCTGGGTGGTCGCTTGGCCGACCGCTTCGGCGCATTGCGCATGCTGGTGGTGCTGTCGCTGGCGACCGCCGTGGCGCTGCTGCTGTTTGGCAGCCACTGGCTGTTTGTCGGAGCATTCTTCGTGCTGGTGCTGCGCGCCTTGCAGCTGCCGTTGGTAGTCACGCTGGTGGCCGGCCGCTACCCCGAGGGGCGTATCCAGGCCCTGGCGGGCAATGCAGTGTGGCGCGATATCGGTGCCGGGCTGGGCCCGATCCTGGCCGGGCTGTTGCTACCGAATTTCGCGCCACTGTGGGTGTATGCCGTTGCTGCGCTGATGCTCAGCATGACGGCACTGGGTTGTGGTTGGGCAGGGCGTAGCTTCGCTCAGCGGCGGTAGTAGTGGTGGTCGGCCTCGTAGCGGTGGTGCGCGGCCCGGTCATGGTGGCGCTGCCATTCGCGGCGGCGTTCGGCTTCGCGCCGCGCCTGCTCGCGGCGCCATTGCTCACGGCGCCAGTTTTCGCGGCGCCAGTCGTCGCGACGGTCATGCCGGTAGCCGTCGTGGCGATAACGGTCATCATGCGCCAATAGCGTGGCGGGCTGCTGTGCAGCCACGCTCGCCAGGCTCGGCCAGGGGTTGTCGGCACCCTCGGCATGGGCTTGCACAGGCATGGCGTCGAAGGTATGAACAGGCGTTGGCGCCTTCATCGGTGTAGCGGATGCCGAGCCCATTGCCGCGAACGCGAACAGGCCGAGGAGCACTATCCGGGGGACATGGATTTTCATGAGCGAAGACAACCTCTGCTGGATATCGGGGCGTTGGGCCATGCGTTCGCGGGCCAGCCTGAAGGCTGCCTGGCGCACTGCATGTGCCTGATCACATAGACCAGCAAAGCGGAAAAAGTTCGGGAAAACCGTTACTTAAATGGCAAGGCTGGCATGGCGGCGGCTGGCGCAATGCCCTCAATGCACGCCGGGAACGGTATACTTGGCGCCTTTGCCAGCGCCCGGGAGAAGTTCATGCGGCAGGTCTTGTTAATCGTCGATGTCCAGTCCACCTTCAGCCCGCCGGAGTGGCTGATCGATGGCGTGCGTGCGTTGTCCGCGACGATCCCGACCATCGCCTCGGTCGAATTGCATGACGAGCAGGTGACGCCTTTCGAGCGGCAGCTGGGCTGGCACCCAGCCGCTGAGGATGAGAGCCTGGTCGAAGCCGACAAGGTGTTCATCAAACACGGTTATGGGCAGACTGCCGAGACCCTTGAGTACATCCGCCAGCTGGGCGTCGAGCGCGTGCTGGTCTGCGGGCTGCAGACCGAAACCTGCGTGCTGGCCGCAGGCTTCGCGCTGTTCGATGCGGGGCTGACGCCCACGTTGATCACCGACCTGACGGTGGGCTCTTCCCTCGATCGCTCAGGCAGAATGGGCATCGAGTTGTGGAAACACCACTTCGGCAATGTCACTACCCGCGCCGAGGTGCTGGCCGAACTCGCCAGCTGACTGCTGCTGCGCGCCGGTCACTGACTCAGTGACCGGCAGGGGCAGATTGCCTTGCCCGGTTTTCAGCGGCCAAGCATCACGGTTTTCAGCTGTGTTTGTGCCTGTTGCACTGTTTTGGCCTGGGTGTTCAGGTCCGCCAGCATGGCATTCAGCTCGGCTTGAACTTTCGGGTCTGAAACCTTCACGATCGCGCCGTTGATTTCGATCTTTGCCTTGTTCGCGTCCACGTAGTCGGCGATTTTCAGGCTGCTGTCGAGGGTGCCGCTGATCTGCGGCAGCACGGCCAGGAAGGTATCGGCCGGAACGCTGACGGTACGCTCGAAGGCTTTGTCGTACACCACCTTGAGGTCTTCTGGCTGCTTGAGCTGGGCGTGGGCGCTGTCTGCCTTGGCTTTTTGCGCCTGCAGTTGGGTACCCATGTCATTGAGGCCGGTCTGCACCGCCTTGATGTCGTCACGGCGCGCGGTGACATCATTCAACGAGCGCACTGCGCCTTTTTGCAACAGGTTGCCCAGCGGTTTGACGGCGGCATCCATGGCGCCGTTGAAGTCGGTGATGACCGCGTAGTGCTCGGTGTAGGGGCCAAACGCCTGGGTTTCGTCCGGGGTCAGCTTGGGCACGTGAACGCCTGGCTTATCGACGATACGGGTTTGCAGGAACTCGCTGAACGCAGTGCGTTGTTTGGGTTCGTTGTCACCGCAGGCGGCGAGGGCGAGGGGCAGGGCGAGGGCAAGCAGCCAGCGGGGGCGGAACGTGACATTCATGTCGGTGAATCTCCTGAAGGATAAGGTACGCGCCACCCGGGTATCGCGCACGGCGTGGCGGGAGAAGAATAGTGGTTTCTGCGTTGGGATCCAACACTAGGCCATAGGCAGCTCGAAACCCGCGATGCCGCGCCCAAGCTTCTGGGCTTGTGCGTACAGCACCCGCATCAGGTGCAGCGCCGCCTGCGACGGTGGCTCGAAGCGCGAGTAGACGAAGCTGATATCGAAATGAATCTCCTCGGCCAGCGGCACCACGGCGAGGCCGCTGTCCTGTGCGACGAACTCGTCGATCAGGGTAATGCCCATGCCTTGCTTGACCAGCGCCACGGCTTCGTTGGCATTGGTAAACGACAGCAACGAATCCAGTTGCAACCCGCGCTGGGCAATTTCATCCGCCAGCAGCTTGCCGAACGGCATGTCCGGGCGGAACAGCAACAGCGCCTGGCCCTCCAGCTGTTGCAAGGCCAGTGAAGGTTGCTGGGCCAGCTCATGGGAGGCGGGCATCACCGCCACCATGCGCCCCCGCATGAAGGCCTGCGAGTGCAGGTGATCGTGGACCACCGGCAGGGCGGCGATCGACAGGTCGACTTTTTTTGACAGGATCTGGTTGGGCATCTCGCCCATCAATGAGGTCTGCCATTCGATGTGCAGCGCTGGCGCCTCACGCTTGAGCTGCGCCAGGGCAATCGGGATGACCACCGTCGACAACGACGCGCTGCAGGAAATGCGCAGCTTGCGGTGGGTACCGGAGGCCAGCGACAGCGCGGTCTCATTGACCTGCAGAGCCGCCTGGTACACCCGCTCGACCTCACGGAACAGGATCTGCGCCTCGGCGGTGGGCACCAGGCGGTTGTTGATGCGCTCGAACAGGCGGTAAGCCAGGCGCCCCTCGATGTAGCCAATCAACTTGCTCACCGCCGGTTGCGAGACATACAGCATTTTTGCCGCGGCACTGATCGAGCCGGTCAGCATGACGGCACGGAACACTTCCATATGGCGCAATTTGAACACCATGTTGCTGGCGTCGGCGCCTGCTTGGCCGGGGAGCATGAGTATTACCTTCGGTTATGGTCTTGGCCATCTGTGTATGAGCGCCGTGGCGGCGCCCGCAGTATCTTGAGCCTAGGTAAATCGCCCTGGTGGCGAACAATAACAAGATCTGCAGGCAAGCGCAGTGGCGCTTGAAGGAGCCGCCTTTGAACATCTTTGACGAACCGAAGATCGATTGCCATAACCATTTGTTTGACCCTGCACGCTTTGCATATCACCCCGATGCCCCCTATGCCCCCTCGGGGCAGGAGGTTGCGCCGCTGGAGCAGTTCAACCAGGTGATGGACGCCTATGGCGTGCGCCATGCCTTGCTGGTGGGCCCCAACAGCGGCTACCACACCGACAACCGTTGCCTGTTGCACGCCCTGGCCAGCGGCCAGGGGCGCTTCCGGGGCGTGGCGGTGGTCGACCGCCAGATCAGCCTTGAACAACTGGCCGCGCTGCGTGAGCAGGGCGTGGTCGGCGTGGCATTCAACCCAGCGTTGTATGGCGTGGCCAGCCTGCGAGACGTCGAGCCGCTGTTCGGCAAGCTGGCCGAGCTTGGCCTGTTTGCCCAGGTGCAGGTCTGCGAAGACCAGTTGCTCGAACTGCTCGGCCTGATCGAGCGCAGCGCGGTGCGGGTACTAATCGACCACTGCGGGCGCCCGGACGCGGCCGCCGGTATTCATCAGGCCGGTTTCCAGGCCTTGCTCAGGCTGGCCCGGCATGGGCGGGTCTGCGTGAAGCTCTCAGGCATGCAGAAGTTCGCCGCTGCCGATGCCTTGCACGAGCAGAGCCGCGCCTACGTGCATGAACTGATCAACGCCTTCGGCCCGCAGGCCTGCGTGTGGGGCTCCGACTGGCCGTTCATTCGCCAGCGCACGCGGGTGGATTACGGCCCCTTGCTGAAGCTGGCCGAACGTTTGATGCCGGACCCGCACCTGCGCCGCACCATCATGTGGGACACCCCCAGGCGCCTGTTCGGCTTCGCCTGACGCCTGCGCATTTGCCATTCCAATAACAAGAGAGCAACCGTCATGAACGCTGATCAGCCTATCGGCGCCGGGGTGTTCGACACGCCCGCCCGCCTGCAACAACGCACCCGCACCCGCTTCATGATCCTGGCGCTGATTTCTGGCGGCACCATGATCAACTACCTTGACCGCAGCGTGATGGGCATTGCTGCCCCGAGCATCAGCGCCGACCTGGGCCTGAACGCGGCGATGATGGGCCTGATTTTTTCGGCGTTTTCGTGGACGTATGCGGCTGCGCAAATTCCCGGCGGCATCCTGATCGACAGGCTCGGCACCAAACTGACCTACTGGCTGGCCCTGACCCTGTGGTCGCTGTTCACCGGCCTGCAGGGTTTGGCCCAGGGTTTTTTGTCCTT
Organism: Pseudomonas sp. LFS044; assembly: GCF_047978245.1. Lineage (NCBI taxonomy): Bacteria > Pseudomonadati > Pseudomonadota > Gammaproteobacteria > Pseudomonadales > Pseudomonadaceae > Pseudomonas > Pseudomonas sp. LFS044. Next base: position 133,927 of record NZ_JBFPFX010000009.1, on the reverse strand, counting down.
GCTGGGCATGCGTTTTCTGGTGGGTGTGACCGAAGCGCCGTGCTTCCCCACCAACAGCCGCGTGGTGGCGACCTGGTTCCCGCAAAGCGAGCGCGCCAGGGCGACCGGCATTTACACCTTTGCCGAGTACACGGGCCTGGCGTTCCTCACGCCGCTGCTGTTCTGGGTGCTGCACGCCTATGGCTGGCGTTTTCTGTTGATGGCGGTCGGCGTGATGGGTGTGCTGTACGGCCTGGTGTGGTGGCGCAAGTACCACGAGCCGCACCAGTCCAAGACAGCCAACCAGGCCGAACTGGACTATATCGCCGCCGGCGGTGGCGTGGTCGATGGCGGGCAGAAGGCCACGGTGTTCCGCTGGTCGCAGATCCCGGCGCTGCTCAAGCACCGCAACATGCTCGGCATTTGCCTGGGGCAGTTCGCCTGCAACTCGACCAACGTGTTTTTCCTCACCTGGTTCCCGACTTACCTGGTGACCGAGCGGCACATGCCATGGCTGAAGGTCGGTTGGGTTGCCGTACTGCCCTTTATTGCCGCCTCGCTGGGTACGCTGGTGGGCGGCTGGCTGTCCGATGCGCTGTTGCGCCGCGGCTACTCGCTGAACGTGGCGCGCAAGCTACCGGTGATTGCCGGCCTGCTGACCGCTTCGGTGATCGTCCTTGCCAACTATGTCGAGTCCGACGTGCTGGTGATCGCCATCCTCTGCGTGGCGTATTTCGCCCAGGGCATGTCGGCGCTGGCCTGGATGATCGTGTCCGACATCGCGCCCAAGGGCCTGCTGGGCTTGAGTGGCGGCTTGTTCAACCTGTTCGCCAACGCCGCTGGCATCGTCACCCCGCTGACCATCGGCCTGATCGTCAGCGCCACTGGCTCGTTTGTCTGGGCGCTGGTCTTCGTGTCTTCGATCACGGCGCTCGGTGCGCTGTGCTACCTGTTCATGGTGCGCGACCTGCGTCGCCTGCCGGATATTCCCTGTGTCGAAAAAGGAGCTGAACAATGAGCCAATCCCTGCAAGGGCAAACTGCAATCGTCACCGGCGGCATGCGCGGCATCGGCCTGGCCATCGCCCAACGCTTGCATGCCGCAGGCGCCCAGGTGGTGATCTGGGACCTTGCGGTCGACGGTTGGGACAGCGCAGGGAGTGGCTTCGAGCCGGTGCTGCGCCAGGCTGTGGATGTCGCCTCGCTGGCCTCGGTCGAGGCAGCGTTCGCTGACGTGCTGGAGCGTGTGGGGCCGGTTGAGATCCTGGTCAACAATGCCGGCATCAATGGCCCGGTAGTGCCGTCCTGGGAGTACCCGCCAGAAGCCTGGGACAAGGTCATGGCCATCGACCTGAATGGCGTCTTCTACTGCTGCCGCACCGCCATCCCGCACATGCGCGAGCGTGGCTATGGGCGTATCGTCAATATCGCTTCGATGGCAGGCAAGGACGGTGTGCAGTTCATCTCGGGGTACTCCGCTGCCAAGGCGGGTGTGATTGCCTTCACCAAGGCCGCAGCCAAAGAGCTGGCGCAGGATGGCGTGCTGCTCAACTGCATCGCGCCAGCCATGGTCGAAACACCACTGATGGCCGAAATGACCGCCGAGCACATTGCCGCGAGCAAGGCCAAGATCCCCATGGGGCGCTTCCTCAAGGCGCAAGAGATCGCCAACATGGTGGCCTGGATCGCCGGGCCGGAATGCAGCTTCACCACGGGCTTTGTGTTCGACCTCAGTGGCGGGAGGGCGACCTATTGAGGCCGCTGGGGGTTGCCCACCTGACAGCGCTGGACCTTGCCCCGCAGGCCCTGGTGCGTGAGGCCGGCCGCGCCGGCTTCAGCTCGGTGGGCCTGCGCCTGCACCCGGTGATGCCGGGGGCGCAGGCATACCCGCTGGCCGTGGGCAGCGAAGCGCTCCGTGAGCTGAAGGCGGTGATGGCGGGTGAGGGCGTCAGCGTTGCCGACATCGAGTTCGTCTCGCTGACGCCGCAGGTGCGCATTGCCGAATGCGAAGCGTTGCTGGCGGCCGGTGCCGAGCTGGGAGCGGTGAGCCTCACCGTTTCCGGCGATGACCACGACAACGTGCGGCTTGCGCACAACTTCGCGGCGCTGTGTGAACGGGCCAAGGTGCATGGCCTGCGCGTGGACCTCGAGTTCATGCGCTGGCGGCCGGTGGCGACGTTGCAGCAAGCGCTGGCCGTGTTGACGGCCGCCGGGCAGGGCAACAGCGCGGTGCTGGTGGATGCGCTGCACCTGTTCCGATCGGGTGGGGACGTGGCAGCGATTGCCCAGGTGGACCCGCATTACCTGCGGGCCGTTCAACTGTGCGATGCACCGCTGCAGGCACCGGTTGAAGCACTGATCATCCAGGAGGCCCGTGAAGGGCGGCTGTTGCCGGGGCAAGGGCAACTGCCGTTGCTGGCGTTGCTGGAGGCGTTGCCGGTGGATGTGGCGGTGAGTGTGGAGACGCCTTCGTCAGGGCTTCAACGTGAACACCGTCTTCAGCAGGCGTATGGCGCCACACGCAGTTGCCTGGAGGGTAGCCGCCTGCACTGACGTCTGCGGCAGATCAGATCACCCGAGCACGGTGCAACGCCTCCAATGCCTCGTTGCGCAACCGCGCCAGCCGATCATCGCGACGCTCGCGCGGATACCCCAGGCCAACCTGCAACTCCCGGCACACTGTGCCTGGGCGGTTGCTGATGACCAGCACCCGGTCGCTCAGGTACAGCGCCTCATCCACATCATGGGTCACCACCAGCAAGGCAATCCCGTGCCGTCGGGCTAGTTCCAGCAACAAGTCCTGAAGCTTGAAGCGGGTAAACGCATCTACCGCGCTGAACGGCTCATCCAGCAACAACAGCTGCGGCTGGCCATACAGGCCGCGCGCGATGGCAACGCGCTGGGCCATGCCGCCCGACAAGGCCTTGGGCAGCGCATCGGCAAAACCGGCAAGGCCCACTTCTTCGATCAGCGCGGCCACGCGGGTGCGGTCGTAGCCTTTGTCTTCGCTGAAGCCAATGTTGTCGGCCACATTCAGCCACGGCATCAGCCTGGGCTCCTGGAACACGAAACCGACTTGCTCAGGGCGCCGCTGCAAATGGCCGACGAAGCGCTGGTCCAGCTGCGCCACCAACCGCAACAGGGTGCTTTTGCCGCAGCCACTGGGGCCCAGCAGGCTGACGATTTCGCCCGGGTGCAGTTGCAGGTCGATCTTGCCGAGCACGGGCGTGTCGCCGAATGCTTTGTGTTCAACCTGCAGGTCGAGCAACGGCGCTTTGCCCGGAGCGGTTTGATGAATGCGCAAGGGTTGATTCATGGTTCAAGCCTTTGTGTCGGTGCCATCGAAAGTATCGCGCCAGGCCAGCCAGCGTTTCTCCAGCCCGGCCAGCAGCCCGTCGCTGAGCTTGCCAAGTAGCGCCAGGACAATGATCGCGGCCAGCACCAGATCGGGCCGAGAGGTTTCCCGTCCATCACTGAGCAGGTACCCCAGCCCGCGGGTGGCAGCGATCAGTTCAGCCGCTACCAGGAACATCCAGCTCAGGCTCAGCGCGCTGCGCAGCCCGGTGAATACCCCGGGGATGGCGGCTGGGAGCAGCACCCGCCGGGCCAGGCGCAGCGGGCTGAAGCCATACATGCGCGCCACCTCCACCAACTTGCGGTCAATGTTACGGATCGCCGCCACGCCATTGAGGTAGACCGGGAAGAACGCGCCGATGGCGATCAGGGTGATCTTGGAGGTTTCACCAATGCCCAGCCACAGTAGCAACAGCGGCACCCAAGCCAGGCTGGGGATAGCCCGCAGGCTGGCGAAGGTCGGCTCCAGCCACGCTTCGGCCTCGCGGCTCAGGCCCACCCAGGCGGCGAACAGCAAGCCGAGCAGGGCGCCGATGGCGAAACCTGCCAGTACCCGCGAGAGGCTGGCACCGATGTGTTTCCATAGCGCACCGTCGGCGAGCTGCAACAGGGTTTGCGCGACCTCGCTGGGCGCAGGCATCTGGTAGGCGGCGATCCAGCCCAGGCGCACCACGGCTTCCAGCAGCAGAATGATCGCCACCGGCAGCGCCAGGCCTTTGAGGCGGCGCGGCCATTGCCGTGGCTGAGCGGTGCCTGCGGCGAGCAGGTTGCTGTGGCTACTCATCACTCGATACTGGCTTTGCCGAAGGAAGGGTCGATCAGCTGATCGATGACGTCATTGACGTCCACGCCACGCTTGACCAGTTCTTCTGAAACCAGAATCGGCGCGGCAGCCTTGGACGCGGCGACATCCTGGGCGCTCAGTTGCGGGGTGGAAAGGTCGGTGCGCGACAGCTGCAGCTTGGCCACATCCAGCGGTAGCTTGGACTCTTCAGCCAGCAACTTGGCGAACTCGTCCGGATGCGCGACCGCCCAGTGGCGGGCTTGTTCGTACGCCTTTATCACTTTGGCTATGGTCTGTGGATGCTGTTTGGCAAACGTCTCGGTCACGCTGACCACGCCATAACTGTTGAAGTCCTTGTTGCGGTACAGCAGACGTGAACCGGCCTGCAGTTCGCTGGCAGCCATGTGCGGGTCGAGGCCGGCCCAGGCGTCGACGTCGCCTTTCTCCAGCGCGGTGCGGCCGTCCGGGTGCTGCAGGTGCAGCAATTCGACGTCGTCTTTTTTCAGGCCGGCTTTTTCCAGGGCGCGCAGGGTGAACAGGTACGGGTCGGTGCCTTTGGTGGCGGCGATCTTCTTGCCTTTGAGCTCTTCGATGCCTTGGAGGGGTGAGTCCTTGGCGACCACCAGGGCGGTCCATTCGGCGCGGCTGTAGACGTACACCGACTTGATCGGGCTGCCGTTGGCGCGGGCCAGCACGGCCGAGAGGCTCGCGGATGAGCCAAAGTCGGCGCCGCCGCTGTTGAGGTATTCCAGCGAGCGGTTGCTGCCCTGGCTGAACACCCAGCTGACCTTGGCTTCGGGCAGGGCTTTTTCCACCCAGCCGAAATGCTTCAGCACCAGGCTCACGGGGGAGTAATAGGCGTAGTCCAGGCGCACTTCCTTGGGCGCAGTTTCGGCGTAGGCGGCCGGGTTGCAGATGAGTGCTAGCAAGCCTGCGCTAGTCAACGTCTTGAGGCTGCGGGGGAGGGCGAGGGCCAGGTGGGTCAGGCGCATTGCAGGGTCCAGTCGAATGAAGGTGTGACCATTCGATTGCAGGGTGCATGCCATATGGCCATTGAGGCGCTCGCCAACCTGTATCAATGGTTTTGCCGGGCGGCCGCGGGCGCGGATTGAGCCGCGAACATGGGTGCAGGCAGTGCCTTAGGGCCCCATGGGTCCATGCCTGTAAAACGCTCACACAAGAGCGCAGGCGGCCGGCAGCCTGTGCGGTGCGGGGCATTCTGCTGATCTGCTGTTGCCTGGCAGACAGTGCCTGCCCTCAAGGCTCGGTCGACTGTTAACCTCAGGTAACTAATAAGGTGAATCCAACTGTATTACCGTACTGCAAAAAACCCCTTACCGTTAGCCCACGTGACAACCACACGTTACCTGGGCTAACGCGCGTCCTGCCTGCACGCAGCCGTTGGCCCAGCCGCCACATTCATCCGACCACAACAATAATTCGGAGACGGCAATGGCCAAGCGATTGATAGGCAAACTGTACGTACAAGTGCTGATAGGCGTGACGCTGGGCATCCTGGTCGGCGTGTTCTGGCCGCAGGTCGGTGCCGACATGAAACCGCTGGGTGATGCGTTCATCAAGCTGATCAAGATGGTCTTCGCGCCGATCATCTTCGCCACGGTGGTGTTGGGCATCGCCAAGATGGAGAACATGAAGGAACTCGGCCGCGTCGGTGTGCGGGCGTTGATCTACTTCGAAGTGCTGTCGACCTTCGCCCTGGTGCTGGGTCTGGTGGTGGTCAACCTGGTGCAGCCAGGGCAGGGCATGAACGTCGACCCTGCCACCCTCGACGCCCAGGCCATCTCCAGCTACACGGCCGCCGCAGCCAATGGTTCGGGCGGGTTCACCGATTTTCTTCTGCATGTGATCCCCGGCAGCGTGGTCGACGCGTTCGCCAAGAATGAAATCTTGCAGATCCTGCTGTTCTCGACCCTGCTGGGCATCGCGCTGGCCAACCTGGGCGAGCGCGGCAAGCCGGTGGTCGATGTGCTCGAGTCGTTTTCCCACGGCATGTTCTACATCGTCGGCCTGGTCATGCGCGTCGCGCCATTGGCGGCCTGTGGCGCCATGGCCTTCACCGTGGGCAAGTATGGCCTGGGGTCGATCGTGTCGCTGGGCAAGCTGATGGCGACCATGTACCTGACGTGCTTCCTGTTCGTGGTGATCATCCTGGGCACCATCGCGCGCCTGTCGGGCTTCAGCCTGTGGAAATTCCTCAAGTACCTGCGTGAAGAGCTGTTCACCGTGCTGGGCACCAGTTCGTCCGAGTCGGTGGTGCCACAGTTGATGAACAAGCTGGAGAAGGTGGGTGTATCCAAGCCCGTGGTGGGCCTGGTGATCCCGTCTGGCCTGACCTTCAACCCCGACGGCCAGTGCATCTACTACACCATGGCGGCCATTTTCATCGCCCAGGCTACCAACACGCCGCTGACCTTGATGGACCAACTGATCGTACTGGGCGTGCTGCTGCTCACCTCCAAGGGCTCGGCGGGCGTCACCGGCTCGGGGTTCATTACCTTGGCCGCCACCCTGGCGACCATGGACAACATTCCCGTGGCCGGCATGGTCCTGCTGCTGGGCGTCGACCGCTTCATGTCCGAAGCCCGCGCCATCACCAACACCATCGGTAACGCGGTCGGCACCATGGCCATCGCCAAGTGGGTCGGCGCCCTGGACAGCACCCGCATGGCGCAGGTGCTGGATGGCCAGGCCGAGCCGGAGGCCGACACAAGCACGTTGCCCACCCCCGTAGTACAGGCTGCGACGACCCCCACCCGCGCCTGAGCCCAACAACTGGAACGACCCGCCTTGCAATGCCCTGAGGAGATAACCCGTGGATAAAGAAACAGCCGTGTCATCGCTGACCGACGTGATGGCCAAGTTCACCGCCTACATCGGCAAGCGCCTGCCCAAGGACGTCAAGGAAAAGACCGCCAAGCTGCGCGCCGCCGAAACCAACCCGCTGGCCATCGCGGTGTACGACTCGATGGCCGACAACCAGGAATACGCAGACAAACTGGACCGTCCCAGTTGCCAGGACACCGGTGTGATCCAGTACTTCATCTCGGCCGGCGCGCGGTTCCCGTTGCTGGGCGAGCTTGAAGGCATTCTGGAAAACGCCACGCGCGAGGCGACCATCAAGGGCCCCCTGCGCCACAACGCGGTAGAGACCTTCATCGAGAAGAACACCGGTACCAACACCGGCTCGAAGATCCCGTGGCTGGACTGGGAAATCATCCCCGACGCCGACCATGCCATCGTCGACGTCTACATGGCCGGTGGCGGCTGCACCTTGCCAGGGTCGGCCAAGGTACTGATGCCGGGCCAGGGCTACGAAGGCGTGACCGAGTTCGTGTTCGACGTGATCACCTCGCGCGGCGTCAACGCCTGCCCGCCGCTGCTGGTCGGTGTCGGGGTGTCGACCTCGGTGGAAACCGCTGCACGCCTGTCCAAGCGGGCCATCCTGCGCCCGGTCGACTCCAGCCACCCCAACGAGAGCGCGGCGATGATGGAAAAGCTGCTGGAAGACGGCCTCAACGAAATCGGCATCGGCCCGCAGGGGCTGACCGGCAACAGCAGCGTCATGGGCGTGAACATCGAGTCCTCGGCGCGCCACCCTTCGACCATCGGCGTGGCTGTTTCCACCGGTTGCTGGGCGCACCGCCGCGGCAAGATCCGCATCAACGCCGACCTCTCCTATGACATCCTCTCGCACGAAGGTGTAGTCCTGTGAACCCGACCACTGTGAACAAAGGCGCTGTGAAAAAGATCCTCAGCACGCCGATCAAAGACGAAGACCTGGCCGACCTCAACGTTGGCGATGTGGTCTACCTGACCGGCCAGCTGGTCACCTGCCGCGACGTGGCCCATCGCCGCCTGATCGAGCTCAAGCGCGAGCTGCCGGTAGACCTGCGCGGCGGGGCGATCTTCCACGCCGGGCCGATCGTGCGCAAGAAGGACGATGGCAGCTTCGAGATGGTGTCCATCGGGCCGACCACCAGCATGCGCATGGAAAAGTTCGAGAAGCAGTTCATCGAAGAAACCGGCGTGAAACTGATCGTCGGCAAAGGCGGCATGGGCCCGGAAACCACCACCGGCTGCCTGGAGAACAAGGCCGTGCATGCGGTGTTCCCGGGCGGTTGTGCGGTGCTTGCGGCCACCCAGGTGGAGGAGATCGAACGGGCGGAATGGCAGGACCTGGGTATGCCGGAAACCTTGTGGGTCAACCGGGTGCGTGAGTTCGGGCCGTTGATCATCTCCATCGATACCAAGGGCAATAACCTGTTCGAGCAGAACAAGGCGCGCTTCAATGAACGCAAGGGGGCGGTGATCGAGAAGATCAACAGCCAGGTGCGGTTCATCAAGTGACTGTGGTGGCCCCATCGCCGGCTTGCCGGCGATGGGCCGTCAACGATGACCTCACCCCTGAGCCGTACGCAACGGCACCTCGCGCAGCAACCACGACAACCCGAACGCCACACAGGTCACCACCGCTGCCACCAGAAACACCCCATGCATGGCCCCGGAAAACGCCTGCAGGTACGCCTGCTGCAGGGGCGCCGCCAGGGCGTGCACCGCCGTTGGCGACAGGCTGGCGGCCCCACCGGCATTGGCGGCGAAGTCGCCGGGCAGCCCATCCAGCAAGGCACGCGAGAACAACGCGCCGAACACCGATACGCCAACCGAGCCGCCAATGGAGCGGAACAGCGTGGCGCCTGATGTCGCCACGCCCATGTGGCGCCGTTCGACGCTGTTTTGCACAGCCAGGATCAACACTTGCATCACCATGCCCAGCCCTGCGCCCAGTAAGCCCATGTACAGGTTCATCTGCCACATCGGCGTATCCAGCTCCAGCCGGCTCAACAGGCCGAGGGCGATCACCTGCAGCAGGGTGCCGACGATCGGGAAGAGGCGGTAGCGCCCCCAACGGCTGATCAGCCGCCCGGTAATGGCCGACACCACCAGCAAACCGCCCATCAGCGGCAGCATCTGCAGGCCGGCGCTGGTCGGTGAAGCCTCCTTGACTACCTGCATGTACAGCGGCAGGAAGGTCACCGAACCGAACAGCGACACGCCGACGATCAAGCCGATCAGCCCGGCGAGCACGAAGGTGCGGTGGCGGAACAGGTGCAGCGGCATGATCGGCTCGGCGGCCCGTCGCTGTTCGAAGACGAAGCCAACCAGGCCGATCACGGCGAACAACGCCAGGCACAGCACATCGAGCGAGGCCCATGGCAGCAGGCTGCCACCCACGCTGGTGATCAGCACCAGTGCGCCCAGCAGCACGGTCAGAAAGAACGCGCCGATGTAGTCGACCACGTGCTTGACCGGTGCGACATGCGGGCGGAACACACTGCCGATGACCACCACCGCCAGCAGCCCCAGCGGCAGGTTGATGAAGAAGATCCAGTGCCAGGACAGGTGCTCGACCAGAAAACCGCCAATCAGCGGCCCGACGACGGTCGCCAGGCCGAACACGCCGCCGAACAGGCCTTGGTAGCGCCCACGCTCGGCCGGTGGAATGACGTCGCCGATGGCGGCCATGGCGACCACCATCAGCCCGCCACCGCCCAGGCCTTGCAAGGCACGGAACAGGATCAACTGGCTCATGTTCTGCGCCAGCCCGCACAGTGCCGAGCCCAGCAGGAAGAGGGCGATTGCGATCTGCAACACCCGCTTGCGGCCATACAGGTCACCAAACTTGCCATACAGCGGCACCACCACGGTGGAGGCCAGCAAGTATGCCGTGACCACCCACGACAGCCAGCGTAGCCCACCGAGGTCACTGACGATGGTGGGCAGCGCCGTGGACACGATGGTCTGGTCAAGCGCGGCGAGGAACATCACCAGCATCAGCGCGCCGAGCAGCAAAGGGATGGAGGCCTGCACTTGCGGTTCGGCCAGTGCGGGGGCGTTGCCTGCGGTCGGTTGCATGGGGCCGCCTTGCACCTGAGGGTGCGCTTGAGGGTTGCGGTTAGCCACGGTCAGTGGCCTTTGCCTTGGGCATACAGGCGGCTGGTTTCCTGCAGGCCTGCCAGGGCGAAGCTGTACAAATGGGCAGCGACCTCGTCGGCGGGCATGCCAAGAATCTCGTGAAGCGCACCGGAGGCGCCGCGGGGGCCGATCAGCAGCATGGCCCAGGGTGCTGTGACGCACAGGATGCAGCGGGTAAGGGCTGGCTGCTCCGGGGCAATGCCGGTGATTTCGCTGAACAGCCCTTTGAGCAGTGCCAGCTTCATCGGTGCACCGGCCTGCAGATGGGCCTGGCCATGGGGGCTGGGGGCGAGGATCTCGGCAGCTAGCACGCGCAGGTGCCAGTTGTTGCGCCCTTGCGTGGCCTTGCGCACCACCAGCTCGACCAGGGCACGCAGCTTGTCGGTTGCCGGCTGCTCGGCGAGGGTAATGCGCTGCAGATCGGAAATATCCAGAAAGCGTCGCCGGGCTTCGTCCAGCACCGCCAGATACAGGCCGTTGCGGCTGCCGAAGTGGTAGTTGATCGAGGCCAGGTCGACCTCAGCCTTGGCCGCGACCGCCTTGTTGCTGGCTTCGGCATAACCCACGGCAGCAAACAGCTCGCCGGCGGCCTGAAGAATCCGGGTGCGGGTGGCTTCGCCATCCTTGCGGGGTTCGCGCGGGGTTGTCGCCATGGCTTCGATTCCTGGGGCTATCAATTACGCCAAGAGTGGTTCAGTTTTAAGTTAAATTCAATTTAAATTTAGTGTTTGTGACCCGAGGTGCACCGGTAATCGGCAGCGCACGCGCACAGGCAACCGGACAGCGCACACCGCTAGGGCGAGAGGCCCCACCTATGGTATACAGGCCTGATAACGACACCACTATCGCCTGGCACCCGGATGCGTTCAGGCATGGCTGGTAATTTCATGTAATTGCTCCATTTATTGAGAAACGGAGATTCGAAGATGACCGCCACCGACCGTCTGAGCCTGCTTCAGTATGAGCACCTGGGCCTGGACGATGTTGCCGCCGCTGAATTCAAGGTGGCACTGGGTGAACTGCGCAAGTTGGCGCTGGGTGACCGTTATGAGCACCATGCCGCGCTGCACCTGGGTGATATCGCTGAAGCCGAAAACCGTCAGCAACTGGATCAGACCAAGAACTGGGGCATCGGCTTCCTGCAGGGCCTGACCTGCGCCCATACCCTGTCGGAAGAGCAGGTCAAGGCACTGCGCGGTGTGTTCCAGGCAGCAGCCAAGCGTTCGCTGGCGCGTATGCCCGCGTGAACCGACCCGGTTGAAAGCCCTGGCGGCTGGCTGAATCTGGTCCAGACTGTGTAAGGCATGCGCCCAGCAGTACAGCAGGCGCCTACAGGATGTGGCAGCCTTTTGCGACCACGCCAGGCCGCCGAAGGCCGCATGCACCGAGGGTGGAGATGATCGAGTGCGGGTCTGGCCGGTCCTGGTTGCTTTCACTTTGCCTGCTTCTGCTGCCGCAGTTATCGGTGGCGGAGGCGGGTTGTCGGCAATTGACGGCGACCGGCAATCCGGAATATCCCCCCTACCTGTGGCGCGACCCGCACAACCCCCAGGTGCTGATCGGCGCCAATGCCGACTTGCTCAAGCACCTGGGTGAATCGCTGGGGCTCAAGGTAGACGTGCGTTATGGCGGGCCGTGGTCGCGCGCGCAGGAAGAAGTGCGCACCGGCCGCATCGACCTGTTGGCCGGCTACTTCCTGACCCAGGCGCGCCTGCAGGAGATGGACTTCATCAGCCCACCGTTTCTGCATACCCCAAGCGTTGTCTGGGTGCGTCAGGATGCAACTTTTGTCTATCGCGGCTGGGCGGACCTCAAGGGGCTGACGGGCGGCACCCTGGTCAGCAACAGCCACGGCCAGAAATTCGACGATTACGCCAACGCCAACCTCACGCTCGAAGCGGTGCCCAGCGCCAGGCAGGCGTTCGAGAAGCTGCTGCACAAGCGCAACGACTACGTGATCTACGAGCAGTACCCCGGTATGGCGCTGGCACGCACGCTAGGCATGGACAAGCAGTTGAAGGTGCTGGAGCCGCCGGTGTCCAGCGAAGGGTTGTACCTGGCGCTGTCCCATGACTCACCCTGCAACCAGCCCGCGCTGCGTGAACAGTTGGCGCAAAAAATGAAAGAAATCGCCTCCGGCCCGTTGCCCGGCCAGTTGCTGGAAAAAAACCTTGAGCGCTGGCAGCAGGAGCAGGCGGGCGTGCCGCACTGACGCTACAGTGGCGGTGCCAGCGCGCCCAGTGCTTGCTTGGCCTTGCTTACATTGACTGCACTGGGCAAGGCAACGCCGTTCTTCACCGCCAGAATCTCGGCCATGACGCTGACCGCGATCTCCGCCGGTGTCTTGCTGCCGATATAGATGCCGATCGGGCCATGCAGGCGTGCCAGCGACGCTTCGCTTTCGCCGAAATGTTCGATCAACCGTTCGCGGCGCAGTTGGTTGTTGCGCCGTGAGCCGATCACACCGATGTAGAACGCCGGGCTGTGCAACGCTTCCAGTAGCGCCAGGTCATCCAGTTTGGGGTCGTGACTGAGGCCGACGATGCAACTGCGCAGGTCTGGGGCGAAGGCCCGGACCACGTCGTCCGGCATGCCAACGATCTTTTCCACGCCCGCGACATTCCAGCCGCCCATGTATTCGGGGCGGGGGTCGCAGACGGCCACCTTGAAGCCGTTGAACAGGGCCATCGTTGCCAGGTACTCGGCCAGTACCCCGGCACCGATCAGCAGCATGCGGTAGCCGGGGCCCAAGGTATTGACCATGCGCTGGCCATCGAAGCTGAATTGCTCGGGCGTGGCGGTGATGCTCAAGTGAACGTGACCGCTGCCCAGGTGCAGTTCGCGACGTACCAGGTGGCCCGCGTCCAGCTGGGCCAGCAACTGCTCCAGGCTCGGCAACGCAGGGGAGAATTCGAGGATCAGCTCAAGGGTGCCGCCGCAGGGCAGGCCAAAGCGGTGCGCCTCGTCGGCGCTGACGCCGTACTGCACCACTTGCGGCGGCCCTTCGGGCATGCCATCGCCGCTGTAGGCGGTGGTGTAGCGGTGCACCAGGTCATCCTCGATGCAGCCGCCCGACACACTGCCGATCACCCGGCCATCGCCGCGCAGGGCCATCATCGAGCCCACCGGCCTGGGCGATGAACCCCAGGTGCGCGCCACGGTGGCCAGCATTGCTCGATCGCCAGCCTGCAGCCAGTCGCGGGCGGTGCGCAGCACCAGCAGGTCGATGCTTTCCATTGGCAGCTCTCCTCAGCGCATGTGCAAGATGATCGGGCTGCTGCTGGCCGGGTCGGTGTGCCCACGCAGTTTGCCGACCGCCTGTGCATCCACCGCGCCGCCGTGGTTGCCCCAGGTGCTGCGAACGAAACTCAGCACATCGGCGACTTCCTGGTCCGACAGCTGTTCGCGGAAGGCCGGCATGCGGTAGGCATCGGGCAGCCCTGCGGTGACGACGCGTTGCGAGCCATTGAGGGTGATGTTGATCGCTGAGGCGTCCTCCTTGGCCAGCGCCGATGTCGCGCCCGCCAGTGGCGGCATCCATTCGGCCTGCCCCTTGCCGTCCAGGCCGTGGCACGTGGCGCAGCGGGTCACGTAGGTGTGGGCGCCGGGGCTGTTCAGCCGTTCGCCAGCAGCAACGGCCTGGTACTGCCAGGGGGTGCCGTCGCGCTGAGGGTCGCCGGGCAACGACTTGAGGTAGCGGGCAATCGCCGCCAGGTCGTCATCGCTCATGAACTGGGTGGAGTTGTTGAACGCTTCGGTCATCGAACCGTACACCACCGCGTGCTTGTTGCGCCCGGTCTTGAGGAACTGCACGATCTCGGCCTCGCTCCAGCGGCCCAGGCCGGTGTTGGGGTCGTCGCGCAGGCTGGGCGCGTACCAACCATCCAGCAAGGCACCCGCCAGGTAGGGTTTACCGGCTTCATCCAGGGCCTTTTCGTTGAACGCCAACCCGCGCGGGGTATGGCAACTGCCGCAGTGGCCGGGGCCTTGGACGATGTAGGCGCCGCGGTTCCACAGCGCGTCCTGCCCGTCCTTGGCCGCATAGGGTGTGGTGGCGGCGAACACGCCGTTCCACAAGGCAATCGGCCAGCGCATGTTCAACGGCCAGGGAATGTCGCTGGGGAGGTTCGCCTGTTGCGCAGGCTGCACACCCTTCATGAAGAAGGCATACAAGGCCCGCACATCGTCGTCGCTGAGCTTGGCGTAGGACGGGTAGGGCATGGCCGGGTACAGCCGCCGACCACCCGGCGCCACGCCCTGGCGCACCGCACGGTCAAAGTCGGCGAGGCTGTAATTGCCGATGCCGGTCGCAGGGTCGGGGGTCACGTTGGTGGCATGGATCGCGCCCAGCGGCGTGGCCATTTCCAGGCCGCCGGCGAAGGGCTTGCCTTCGGGCAGGCTGTGGCAGGCGACGCAGTCGCTGAGCCTGGCCACGTATTCACCGCGGCTGACCAACGCCGGGTCGAAGCTGACGTTCTGTTCACTGGCGAAGGGCGAAGCGGGCTCGCGGGTGACGTACCAGGCCAGCAGGCCTGCCGCGATCAGGCACGGCAGCGCCAGCCAGCCTGCGGTTCTTGCGAATCGACTCTGGGTCATGGGGCAGTCCTTGTCCGGTCAGCTGAAGGTATGGCGGCTTAACGGCAGGCTGCGCACGCGCTGGCCTGTCAGCTGCGCCACCGCGTTGGCCACGGCGGGGGCCACGGCGGGCAGCGGCGGCTCGCCGATCCCCCCCATCTTCGCGCCGCTTTCAACGATGCGCACATGCACCCGGGCCATGCGCGAAGCCGGCAGGATCGGGTACAGGTCGTAGTTGCGCGCCCGCGGCTTGCCATCGATGAACACCGCTTCTTCGACCAGCGTCTGCGACAGGCCGAGCGCCACGGCGCCATTGACCTGGGCTTCGATGATCGCCGGGTTGACGATGCTGCCGGGGTCGATGGCCTGCCAGATGTCGTGCACCTTGACCTGGCCACCTTCAAGCGACACTTCGGCAATCACGGCCGCTTCCGAGCCGAACGGCGAGGCCATGGCCACACCGCGGGCACGCTTGCTGCCATCTTCGGCCGTGAACGGCCCGCGCTTCCAGCCGCCGGACAACTCGCCGACCGCTTGCAGCAGGGTGGTCAGGCGCGGGTTGTCGCGCAGCAGGTGCAGGCGCAGCTCGAACGGGTCCTTGCCGCCTTTGTCGGCCAGCTCGTCGAGGAACGACTCATAGAAAAAATCATTCAGCGAGTTGCCCACCGAGCGCCAGTAGCCCAGCATGGCCGGGCCTTTGACGTAGATCTGGGCGATGCGCTTGTTGGCGATGGCATAAGCCTTGCCCGACAGGCCCTCGAGCGCTGTCGGGTCGATCTTCTCGCCTTGCTTGCCCGCCAGAGCTTCGGTCGGGCCCTCGGTGGCGCTGACCGCTTCGATGGCCACCGGCAGGCCATCGGCATCGAGCCCGGCGCGGAACTTGACCACGGCAACGGGCCGCAGCACATCGCGCAGAAACTCCTCCTCGCGGCTCCAGATCAGCTTTACCGGCTGGCCTACCGCCTTGGCCAGCAGGATGGCCTGCGGGTAAGGGTTGGCCGAGTCATACAGGAAGTGGCGGCCGAAGAAGCCGCCCAGCAGCGGCGAATGCAGGGTGATCTGCTCAGGGGGCAGGCCGGTGCGCTTGGCGATGTCGTCGCGGAACATGTCCGGCGCCTGGTTGGGCAGCCACACTTCGAGCGAACCGTCCGGGTTGAACCGCGCGATGGCGGATGGCGGTTCCAGTTGAGCGTGGTTGAGGTACTGGTTGTGGTAAGTGGCCTCGACCTTGGTCTTGGCATTGGCCAGGGCACCGGCGATATCGCCGTCGTTCTCCTCGTCACGGGCTGGGCCCTGCTGGGCGGCCAGGTGGTCGCGCCAGGCGTCACTGGAGAAGTCGGCCGGCATCGGCCGCACCTTGCTGTCGGCCCCCGGTTCCTGCCAGTCCACCTGAATGGCTTCGACCGCGCGCTTGGCGTGCCACCAGCGTTCGGCGACCACGGCCACGGCGCCGGGCAGTTGATGCACCGAGTGCACACCTTTCATGGCCTTGACCTGCGCTTCGTTGCGCAGGCCGCCCACCGTCATGCCCAGGCGCGGGGCGTGCTGCACGGCGGCATGGAGCATGCCGTCGAGCTTGATGTCGATGGTGTACAGGGCTTTGCCGGTGGACTTGTCGTAGGCATCGACGCGGCGTACCGGCTTGCCGATCCAGCGGAACTGGCTGGGGTCGCGCAGCTTGACGCTGGCAGGGTCGGGCACGGGCAGGTCCATGGCGCGTTCGGCCAGTTCGCCGTAGGCCAGCGAACGGCCGGAGGCGGCGTGCAGCACCTTGCCTGGTTCGGTGGACAGTTCGCTGACCGGCACGCCCCACTGGTCGGCCGCGGCCTGCATCAACATCGCCCGGGCCAGGGCGCCAAGGCGACGCATGGTCGGGTAGCTCATGCGCACCGACATGCTGCCACCGGTGATGCGCATGCCGTTTTCCATCACCACATAGGCTTCGCCGGGCGGCGCGCTGTCGACCAGGAAAGTGGCTGGGTCGGCATCCAGTTCTTCACCGACGATCTGCGCCATGGCGGTGTAGGTACCTTGCCCACCCTCCATGAATGGGCACAGCAGGCGCACCGTGCTGTCCGGGCGGATCTCAAGGAATGCCGGCACCTGGGTGCCACGTTCGGCAGTGGCCGCAGTGGCGGCCTGAACCCGGCTTGAGCCCAACGGCAGGCCGAAGCCCAGTACCAGAGCGCCGATTGCGCTACCGGCCAGAAAGCGCCGACGCGACAGGTTGACCGGTTCGCCCAGGGGCAGGTCGAGCAGGGCCGCAGAGGTATCGACAGGCGTGTTCATCAGGCCTTCTCCCCTTGGGCAAGCTCATGCACGGCAGCATGGATGGCGTTGTAGGTGCCGCAGCGGCACAGGTTGACCATCGCCGCGTCGATCTGCGCATCGCTGGGTTGTGGGGTGTGCTTGAGCAGCGCGGTGGCCGCCATCACCTGGCCAGACTGGCAGTAGCCGCACTGGGCCACCTGGTGTTCGACCCAGGCCGCCACCACGCGCTTGCCCACCTCATCGGCCTCGATGGCTTCGATGGTGGTCACTTCACGCCCGACCACCCCGGCCACCGGCGTGACGCAGGCACGCACCACATTGCCGTCCACCAGTACCGAGCACGCGCCGCACTGGGCCAGGCCGCAGCCATATTTGGTGCCGGTCAGGCCCAGGTCGTCGCGGATCACCCACAGCAGGGGCGTGTCGGCGTCGGCCTCGACCTGGTAGGTCTTCTGATTGATTCGAAGTTCCATGGCTCACCTGCTGATCATCGGTTGTTATCGTTGCTATCAGGTGGGGAATGCATCGTTCCCCAATCCGCAAACGCTAGCACAGCGCAGTGACCGCCTGTCTGGCAGACGCTGCAGGTTCAGAGGATCAGGCAAGTAATCCGGTGAAATGCGCAATTGCGCAGGGGCAGGGCGGTGCCCCAAGACTTCCCGGTAAAAAAACCGGATAATGCCCGCCATTCGTTCCGCACGCTTTCTGGTACCCCCGCATGGAAATCAAGGTCAACTTTCTGGACAACCTCCGTCTGGAAGCCAAATTCGACGACTTCACGGTAATCGCCGACCAGCCGATCCGCTACAAGGGCGACGGCTCGGCCCCGGGGCCGTTCGATTATTTCCTTGCCTCGTCGGCCCTGTGCGCCGCCTATTTCGTCAAGCTGTACTGCCAGACCCGGGATATCCCCACCGAGAATATCCGCCTGTCGCAGAACAACATCGTCGACCCCGAAAACCGCTACAACCAGATCTTCAAGATCCAGGTCGAGCTGCCCGAAGATATCTCGGAAAAAGACCGCCAGGGCATCCTGCGTTCCATCGACCGTTGCACGGTCAAGAAGGTGGTGCAGACCGGCCCTGAGTTCATCATCGAAGAGGTGGACAACCTCGACGCCGATGCCCAGGGCCTGCTGATGCCCGTGGCCGACACCACCACCTACATCGCTGGCAAGGACCTGCCGCTGGAGCAGACCATCGCCAACATGTCCGGCCTGCTGGCCGGGTTGGGCATGAAGATCGAGATCGCCTCGTGGCGCAACATCGTGCCGAACGTGTGGTCGCTGCACGTGCGCGATGCGCAGTCGCCGATGTGCTTCACCAACGGTAAAGGCTCGACCAAGGAGGCCGCGCTGGCCTCGGCGCTGGGTGAGTTCATCGAGCGGCTGAACTGCAACTTCTTCTACAACGACCAGTTCTGGGGCGAGGAAATCGCCAACGCAGCGTTCGTGCATTACCCGAACGAGCAGTGGTTCAAGCCGGGGCCTAAGGATGAATTGCCCGCCGAGATCCTCGACGAGCACTGCCTGGAGATCTACAACCCGGATGGCGAGCTGCGCGGCTCGCACCTGTATGACACCAACTCGGGCAATACCGAGCGCGGTATCTGCTCGCTGCCGTTCGTGCGCCAGTCGGACGAGCAGGTGGTGTACTTCCCGTCCAACCTGATCGAAAACCTGTTCCTCAGCAACGGCATGAGCGCCGGCAACACCCTGGCCGAAGCGCAGGTGCAGTGCCTGTCGGAGATTTTCGAACGGGCGGTGAAGCGTGAAATTCTCGAAGGCGAACTGTGCCTGCCCGACGTGCCGCAAGAGGTGCTGGCCAAGTACCCGGGCATCGTCGCCGGCATTCAGGGGCTGGAAGAGCAGGGCTTCCCGGTGCTGGTCAAGGATGCGTCGCTGGGCGGTGAGTTCCCGGTGATGTGCGTCACCTTGATGAACCCGCGCACGGGCGGTGTGTTCGCCTCGTTCGGCGCGCACCCAAGCTTTGAAGTGGCGTTGGAGCGCAGCCTGACCGAACTGCTGCAAGGCCGCAGCTTCGAGGGCCTCAACGACCTGCCGCAGCCGACCTTCGAAAGCCATGCGCTGACCGAGCCGAACAACTTCGTCGAGCACTTCATCGACTCCAGCGGCGTGGTGTCGTGGCGTTTCTTCGGCGCCAAGGCCGACTTCGAGTTCGTCGAGTGGGACTTCAGCGGCCACGGCGAAGACTCCAACGTTCAGGAAGCTGCCACCCTGTTCGGCATCCTCGAAGCATTGGGCAAAGAGGCGTACATGGCCGTGTACGACAACCTCGGCGCCAATGCCTGCCGCATTCTGGTGCCCGGCTATTCCGAGATCTACCCGGTCGAAGACCTGATCTGGGACAACACCAATCGCGCCCTGGATTTCCGCGCAGACATCCTCAACCTGCACAGCCTCGACAACCGCGCCCTGCGCGCATTGCGCAAGCGCCTGGACAACTGCGAGGTGGATGACTACACCACCATCACCACGCTGATCGGTGTCGAGTTCGACGACAACACGGTGTGGGGCCAGTTGACCATCCTTGAGCTGAAGCTGCTGATCTGCCTGGCGCTGAAGCGGTTCGAGAACGCCAAGGAGCTGGTCGAGGCGTTCCTGCAGTTCAACGACAACACGGTCGAGCGTGGTTTGTTCTACCAGGCGCTGAACGTGGTGCTGGAAGTGATGCTGGACGACGATCTGCAGATGGAAGACTACGAGGCCAACTTCCGCCGCATGTTCGGCAACCCGCGCATGGATGCGGTGCTGGGGTCGGTCGATGGTAGCGTGCGCTTCCATGGGCTGACACCGACCAGCATGAAGCTGGAAGGGCTGGACCGTCACCTGCGCCTGATCGAGAGCTACAAGAAGCTGCATGCCGCACGGGCCAAGGCGGTGTGAATGACCGCGGGGCGCTTTGCGCCCCATTGGCGGGCAAGCTCGCTCGCAAAGAATCGCCTAAATAGCTCAATGGCATACGGGCTATTGCCAATCCGTATTGCCCATCGGGCATTACCGCTTGCCGCGTCCCGCCAGCAGCGCTTAGCTATTGACCGGCCTCGACTGGCCACCTCATTCCATGGCGCGTAGACCGCCAGACGGACCTCGGCCGCGCACCCCACAAAAAGGGCGCAGACCATGAGCACTCCTTTGGATACCAATGCACTGAAGGCCCGCCAGCAGGCGGCATGGGCCAGTGGTGACTACGCGGTGATCGGTACCACCTTGCAGCTGGTAGGTGAACGGCTTGCCGAAGCCTGCGACCTGCGCTGGGACGAGCAGGTGCTGGACGTCGCCGCCGGCAATGGCAACGCCACCCTGGCCGCTGCCCGGCGAGGCTGCCGGGTCACTTCCACCGACTACGTGCCCGAACTGCTCAAACGCGGGGAAGAGCGCGCCCGCGCCGAACACCTCCACGTAGACTTTCAGGTGGCCGATGCCGAGGATTTGCCGTTCCGGGACGGCAGTTTCGACGCCGTTGTTTCGACCTTCGGCGTGATGTTCGCCCCCGACCAGGCGCAAGCCGCCCGTGAGCTGGCGCGCGTCTGCCGGCCCGGTGGCCGGGTCGGCCTGGCCAACTGGACCCCGCAGGGTTTTGTCGGGCAGATGTTCAAAACCCTGGGTCGGCATGTGCCACCGCCTGCCGGGGCGCTGCCACCCTCGCGCTGGGGCGATGAAGAGCAACTGCGGGCGATGTTCGAGGGCGCTATCGGCGCCATGGACGTTACCCGCCAGCAGTTCAATTTCCGCTACCGCTCGGCGGCACATTTCATCGAGGTGTTCCGTACCTGGTATGGGCCAGTGCACAAGGCGTTTGCGGCGTTGCCGGCCGATGCGGCGGCGACGTTGGACAGTGAGCTGAGGGCATTGCTGGATGAGCACAACGTGGGCGGGGCGGCGTCGCTGGTGGTGCCCAGTGAATACCTGGAAGTGGTGATCGTGAAGCGTTGAATCGGGTGGAGTTGTGTTGCGCCGCCAACTAGTTCTTGCACTTGGCCATGACCACCTGGCACGTATTGGGTGTACCGCCGGACCGGCCTGCATAACGGATGCAGTTGTTCATCGACTTCTGCCGGGCAATGCTCAGGGTATTACCCCAGGCCAGGCCGCCTTCGCCCAGGCTGGGCACGGCTTTGGCGAAGCAGTTCGAACCCGGCGCCGCAGCGATGTAACGTGCCTGCTTGGGCTTGCTCGAACAGCCAGCAGTCAGCGCCAGGCTGAGGGCAAGCAGCGCATGCACGGCCCAGAGCGCGAACCGTTGTGGGGTGTGAGCATTCATGCCATTGCCTCAGCTGAGCCCGTGAAGCATTTCACGGGTTAATGCTTTCAGGATATGTCAAACAAGCCAAACGGTGAACTTATCGGACGACAGAGCGATCCTTTGCAGTG
This sequence comes from Pseudomonas sp. LFS044, assembly GCF_047978245.1. Taxonomy (NCBI): domain Bacteria; kingdom Pseudomonadati; phylum Pseudomonadota; class Gammaproteobacteria; order Pseudomonadales; family Pseudomonadaceae; genus Pseudomonas; species Pseudomonas sp. LFS044. The sequence goes on along the minus strand of NZ_JBFPFX010000009.1, from coordinate 112,578 downwards.
CGCACCCCGCGCACGCCTGATGGACCGGGCATTGCCCCAGGTCATCAGTTTCGGGTCACTGACTGATAAGGAGGCGCCGTGACCGTTACCGAGCAAACCCTCTACCGATGCACGCCCAGCCCGTTGCATGCAATCCTGCTGGCCGGCACGGTGCCGCTGTTCCTCGGCGCGTTGCTGAGCGACATCGCCTACTTCAAGAGCTACCAGATCCAGTGGAGCAACTTCGCCGCCTGGCTGATCGCGGGCGGGCTGCTGTTCTGCGGGCTGGCACTGTTGTTCGCACTGGTCAACCTGGTCCGTGCCGAGCGCAAGGGCGGCCGGCCGACGGTGTACTTCCTGTTGCTGCTGGTGACCTGGGTGCTGGGCCTGGTGAATGCGTTCGAGCACGCCAAGGACGCCTGGGCCGTGATGCCGGCAGGCCTGGTGCTGTCGCTGGTGGTGACGGTGCTGGCTTGTGTGGCGGCATGGCTGGGCATGAGCAACTTGCGTTCGGGAGGTGTGGAATGAAGCCATTGCATGCATTGCCGGTATTGAGCGTGGCGCTGCTGCTGAGCGCCTGCGGCGGTGAAGGCGAAGCCACTCAGGCACTGGGCCCCGACCCGAAACTGCCGGCCCCCGAGCGTGGCCTGCTGCCGAGCATGAAGATCGCGCAACCCGCCCAGTGGGGCGAGCAGAAACCGACGGTGCCCGAGGGCTACAGCATCACCGCCATTGCCACCGACCTGAAGATCCCACGCCAGAGCCTGGTATTGCCCAACGGGGACATCCTGGTGGCCGAAGGCCGAGGTGGCAATGCGGCCAAGCTCAAGCCCAAGGACGTCATCGCCAGCCAGATCAAGGCCAAGGGCAATACTCAGGTCAAGGGCGGCAACCGCCTGACCTTGCTGCGCGACGCCGACGGCGACGGCACCTACGAGGTGCAGACGGTGTTCGCCGAAAACCTCAACGCGCCATATGGCCTGGCCTTTGCCGATGGCAAGTTGTACGTGGCCAACCAGGACGCGCTGGTGCGTTTCGATTACCAGGACGGCCAGACCCAGGCGTCCGGCGCGCCCACCAAGCTCACCGACCTGCCGGGCGAGATCAACCACCATTGGACCAAGGCCCTGACCATCAGCCCCGATGGCCGCTACCTGTACGTGGGCATCGGCTCGAACAGCAACATCACCGAGCGTGGCATGGAGGCGGAAGTGGACCGCGCCATGGTCTGGCAGATCGACGCCGCTACCGGCGCGCACAAGCCTTATGCCACCGGCCTGCGCAACCCCACGGCGCTGGCCATCCAGCCCGACAGCGGGCAGCTGTGGACCGTGGTCAACGAACGCGATGAACTGGGCCCGGACCTGGTGCCCGACTACCTCACTTCGGTGCGTGAAGGGGGCTTCTACGGCTGGCCCTACAGCTACTGGGGGCAGAATGTCGATGAGCGGGTGAAGCCACAGAACCCGGACAAGGTGGCCGCCGCGATCAAGCCCGATTACAGCCTGGGTTCGCACGTCGCCGCGCTGGGCGTGGACTTCTCCCTCCCGGCCATGGGCGAGCGGTTTGCCAATGGTGTATTCGTGGGCGAGCACGGTAGCTGGAACCGGCCTAACCCGGTGGGCTACAAGGTGATCTTCGTGCCGTTCAGCAACGGCAAGCCTGCTGGCGAACCGGTGGACTTCGCCACGGGCTTCCGCGGTGAGGATGGCAAGACGCGTGGGCGGCCGGTCGGGGTGACGGTCGATCCGAAGGGCGCGCTGATCATTGCCGACGACTTGGCCAACACCGTGTGGCGGGTGACCCGCAATCAGTAACTCCAGCTATGGTGTAGGAGCGGCGCGTGAACCGTTCACGCGCCATTGCGGTCTTGAACACAGGGATGCAGGCCTATGAATGCTATTTGTACACTCGCTCGCGCTGTTGCTCTTGCCTCGTTGCTAGGCACTGCCAGTTTCACAGTGCAGGCGGCCGATATACCGATTGCCAGCGAAGCGCTGGAAAGCCATGTCACCACACAGGTCACAGCCATCGACCAGGCCAATCGCCAGGTCACGGTCAAGGGCCCGCACGACAAGGACGTGACCTTCCAGCTCACGGAAAAGGCCAAGGCGCTGCCCAACCTGAAGGTGGGTGACGAGGTCGACATCTACGTGACGCGCGCGGTCGCCTATGTGCTCAACACCGATGTTGGCGGGGCGCCGAAGGCAAGCGAGGAGTCCGGTACGATTCGTGCCACCAAGGACAACCCCAACCCGGGGGGCGAAGCGTTCCGCCAAGTCAGGGTGACTTCGCAGATCAAGAAGATCGACCTCAAGAACCATGAGGTGAGCCTGCTGCCGCCGGAAGGCAAGTTGCAGGTGGTCAAAGTCGAAGACCCCGAGTTGCAGGCGCGCATGAAGAACCTCAAGGTCGACCAGACGGTCGATGCGATTTACACCGAAGTGCTGCGGGTCGAGACATCGCGGTAAGTCTGTTAAAGCCTCTTCGCGGGCGAGCTCGTGAGGAGGCCATTGCAGCCCACGACTATTCACCAGGCGAATACTGAAAGTGCATATCTTCAATTTCCATCATCCTTGTCGATTCTTGCATCATCCAGGCATCTTCCCCCTCGATGAGTCCATACATGGTTAACAAGGCGCTGCTTATCGCGTTTCTTCCTCTGGTACTGGCCCTCTTGGCGGGCGTCGTGCTGCCCTACCAGGCTGCCAGCAACGCAGCAGTCGGCCGCGCGCTCGGGCACTGGCTATGGGGTGCTTTCACGTCGCTGACGGTCAGCTCGGTGGTGGTCATCGCTGCGCTGCTGATCCTGCGCGTACCCATGCCCGACCTGGGCAAGGCACTGCAAGGCCCGTGGTGGCTGTGGATCGGCGGGGTGTTGGGTGCGCTGTATGTGGCGGCAGCTGCGGCGTTGACGCCCAAGCTCGGCACGGCGGGGTTTCTGGTGCTGGTGGTGGCGGGGCAGATCCTGACGTCGGTGATCGTCGATCACTTCGGCCTGATGGGGGTTTCCGCCAAGCCGGTCAGCCTGCCCAGGATTGCCGGGGTGGTACTGATTCTGGCAGGCGTTTTCCTGGTGCAGAGTACCTGGGCGGCGAGCCCGTCTACCGACCAGGCTGCAATCGTCAAACAGCCGGAAGGCTGATCAATGCCCGGGCTGGCAGCAGGCCCAGACCGCCTCGCGCAGCCAGCGATGACCCGGGTCGCTGTCTTTCCTGTTGTGCCAGGCCTGCTGATAGGCCAGGGAAGGGATCGCCAAGGGCGGTGCGAACTGGCGCAGGGCCTTGTGCTGGTGCATCGGGCCCACGGCACGCTTTGCGACGGTGAGGATCAGGTCGGTACCACCAAGCACCTCGACCGCTGCACTCCAATGCGGTAGCGCCAAGGCGATGCGCCGGCGCAAGCCCTGCGCGGCCAGGGCGCGCTCGATCTCGTCATGGGCATCCGGGCGCATGGCCATGAGCACGTGCGGCCGCGCCAGCCAGTCGTCCAGCGCCAGGCCGCTCTTGGCCGGCAGCACCTGGCGATCGGCGATGCTGACGAAAGTGTCTTCGAACAGGGTTTGGGCCGTGATGCCTTGCGGCAGCTCGGGGAAAATGCCCAGCGCCAGGTCGAGCTCGCCATCGAGCAACTGCGCCAGCATCGCTTCGCGACTGGCCTGGCTGATGGCCAGGTCGACGCCGGGGGCTGCCTGGCGCAGGTAGCGAACCAGCGGGGGCAGGATGATCCGCGAGGCGTAATCGGACAACGACAAGCGGAACCGCCGCTGCGCCAGAGCCGGGTCGAAGCGTGGGGCGGCCAGCAAGCTGTCGAGGCTGGCCAGAGCGTCCTGCAGGGGCTTGGTCAGGGATTGGGCGCGGGCGGTGAGGGCCATGTGCCCGTTCTGGCGAATCAGCAGGGGGTCGTTGAAATGCGTGCGCAGTTGCGCCAAAGCGTGGCTGACCGCCGGCTGGCTACGGTGCAGGCGAATCGCGGCGCGGGTGACGTGCTTTTCGCTGAGCAGTGCGTGCAGGGCCAATAGCAGGTTGAGGTCGATCTTGCGCAGTTCATCCATGGGGCGAATGGTCTGGGTGGCTTCAGGGGCTATGCATCAGCCTAACAGATGTGCCGGTGCCCTCACGCGCGCTGAAGCTGGGGTGGGTCTGGCGCTGGCCGTTGTTGATTTGTTGTTCATGAGACCGAGCGCCGCCCGCGGCGCATCGCGAAGCGCTTGCCTTGAGATCTTCAGCGCCTTTGAGAACGAGCGCCGCCCGCGCGGCGCATCGCGGGCAAGCCCGCTCCTACATTTGTTGCAACGTGCCATTCCAGTCAGGCCATGGTTGTCCGCCTTGGCGCATGACTGAAGACAGGTGAGGCGGCAGCTGTGCCAGCCGAAAAATCTCGTCGAGCCACCAAGGCTAACAACTATGGCCCATCAGGCCATGGCACGTTGCAACAAATGTAGGAGCGGGCTTGCCCGCGATGCGCCGCGCGGGCGGCGCTCGATCTCAAGGGCGCTAAAGATCCCAAGGCAAGCGCTTCGCGAAGCGCCGCGCGGGCGGCGCTCCGATCTCAAAGGCGGCAAATACCTCCAGGCATGCCCCCGCACCTTCGCTATAATCGCCGCCCGTTTTACTGTAATCCGAGCATTCCAATGGGTCTCTCCACAACCGCCACACCTGAACCGCGCCGCCTGGGCGCCCCCGTGATAGCCTTGGCCCTGTTGCTGGCCGGCGCCTGGTTTCTCAACCTCAACGCCGGCTTCAAGCAGGTGCTGCTACTGATCGTCGGCGCCGCCCTGGGCCTTACGCTGTACCACGCCGCCTTCGGCTTCACCTCGGCCTGGCGGGTGTTCATCAACGAGCGCCGCGGCGCCGGCCTGCGTGCGCAGATGGTCATGCTGACCCTGGCGGTGCTGCTGTTCTTCCCGGCGCTTTCCGCCGGCAGCCTGTTCGGTAATCCGGTGACCGGGCTGGTGGCGCCTGCGGGCGTTTCCGTGGTGTTCGGTGCCTTTATCTTTGGCATCGGCATGCAACTGGGCGGTGGCTGTGCGTCGGGTACGCTGTTCACCGTGGGCGGCGGCAACGCGAGGATGCTGGTGACCTTGCTGTTCTTCATCATCGGTTCGGTGACGGCCACGCACCACGCCGACTGGTGGTTCGCACTGCCGTCGTTGCCGGCAACCTCGATCGTCCAGGCTTGGGGCGTTGGGCCGGCGCTGGTGGTGAGCGTGGCCGTGTTCGCGCTGATCGGCTGGGCTACCGTGGTGCTGGAAAAACGCCGCCATGGTGGCCTGGAAGCCCCGGTGAGCAGCGAGCATCAGGGCCTGCGCCGCTTCCTGCGTGGCCCGTGGCCGCTGCTGTGGGGCGCCATCGCACTGGCCCTGCTGAACTACGCCACCCTGGCCTTGGCCGGGCGCCCGTGGGGCATCACCTCGGCCTTCGCCCTGTGGGGTGCCAAGACCCTTTCCAGTTTTGGTGTGGATGTCGGCAGCTGGGTGTTCTGGCAGGCCCCGGCCAATGCCAAGGCGCTGGCCGCGCCGCTGTGGCAGGACGTGACCACGGTGATGGACCTGGGCATCGTGCTAGGTGCGCTGCTGGCGGCGGGCCTGGCCGGGCGTTTTGCGCCAAGCCTGAAAATCCCGCTGCCGTCGCTGATTGCCGCAGTCATCGGCGGCCTGCTGCTCGGCTACGGTTCGCGCCTGGCCTACGGCTGCAACATCGGCGCCTACTTCAGCGGCATTGCCTCGGGCAGCGTGCATGGCTGGCTGTGGCTGGTTGCGGCATACACCGGCAACCTGATCGGCGTACGCCTGCGCCCGTGGTTCTTCGCCGGCGAGCGTCGGCCAGTGGCGCTGACCGGCTGCTAGGCGCTAGGCTCAAAACTTAATGGCTGGGATGAATAGTTGTCGCAACTAACTGATAAGTAAAGGCTTATCGTTTGGCGACTGCGTGCTGAACGCACTGTTCGTAGTACGTCTGCTTGATCGCCGCCGGCTTGAGCTGCGAGCGGCTGTTATAGGTCTGCTCGGTGATACCGAAGGCGGTCATGCGCATCCATGGCTTGGCGAACCTGCGCACCTGCAGCTTCTTGCGCGTGGCATACAAGGTCACGCCGGAGAGTTTGGCCTGCTGGGCCTCGGCGGCGATCTGTGAGCCCCAACCACACGCCTGGCGATCGTTCTGGCTCAGCGTTCTGGCCTGGGCGCCGAAAGCAGTCGTGGCCAGCAGGCAGCCGGCCACCGTTGCTAGAAATACTCGCATGTTGCTGTCCTAAGCATCTGACGGAGAACGAAGTTTGCCTTCGCTTCAGATGCCTGGGGGCCAGTACTATGCCGCTCAGGTGGTGGCGATGCGCAGGCGATTTGCCAGCGCAGGGCGCAAGCTGTGCAGTGCAAGGCCCGCCACCCATATCACCGAGACTGCGTAGTTCAACCGTTGGTACAGGCCGAACAACTGGCCGCTTTTGGCGGCCTGTGCCATCAGTACCACGGTGATGATCGCCCCAACCACACAGGCCAATGAGAACCGCCCAAGCGCTGGTGAGCCCGCCACGTGTTTGCCGGCCCATATCCAGAGGGCGCTGGCCAGGGTCAACGAGAGGAACATCAGCAGGCCGGACGCATTATGCAGCTGTTGCGACAGCGAAGGATGAGCAGGTGCACAGCCCTGGTCGCAGGGGAACCAGCCGGTGCCCAGGCTGCCCAAGCCATGCAGCAGTAACAGCGCAGCACTTGCCAATGCCACCTTCGAACCCTGCCAACGCCGCGCCAGGCCCCAGGCGAACAAGGCGAACAGCACCGCGAGCGGGAAATTGTTGAGCAGTGGCGACCAGGAATAGGTGGGGGCGCCTACAGCGCCCAGCTGGCTCATGGCTTGCTGCAGGTGGTCGTAGCCGGGGTAGGCCTGGGCGGTGAGCCAGACGCCCAGCAGCAGCCAGAACGGGATGAGCAGGCCGCAAGTCAGCAAAATACGGTCGAGCGTTTTCATCAGTGGTTTCCTTCCGTGGAATGGCTAGATCAAGCATCTACAGTAGCGAGAGCGTTGCGGTCTGCCCCGACCTGATCGCGGGCAACTAGGTATTCAGCCAGCCGCCTTGTCCCGGCGCATCTGCGTCACCAAGGTGAATCTATCATCCGGGTGGACAGTTTCGGATACCGCCATCAGCCCCCCGTCGTCATCCCGGTAGTGCCTCAGAATCTTCAACCCCGGCGCCCCTGTTTCCGCCTTCAGGGCCCGCGCCAATTCTGCGGTCAGCAGCACCGCACGCACCTGTTGGTCCACCACTGCGATAGCGCGCCCGTAATGTTGCTCGATCAGGCTGGCGATCAGTTGGTCGGGGTGTTCACGGGCCAGCTCGATAACGTCGGCATAGTCACGCTGGGCGTAGACGTCGGTCCAGCACAGCGGGGCGGCGCTGTGCTGGCGGTCGACGCGAATGCTCGACACGCAGAAGTAATGCTCGCCCGGCACCAGCCCTAGCCGCGCTGCCTCGCTGAGGTCGGCGACGAAGTGGCGCACGTCCTGGATCTCACGCTGCTGGGTTTCTGCCAGATGCGCAAGGTCGGCCACGGTCGCCAGCGACTGCGAATACCCGCCACGCGGGCTGCTGGCTTCCACCCGGGTGCCGACGCGCTTACGGCGTGACACCAACCCTTGGTTGAGCAACTGGTTGATCGCCGCTCGCACGGTGTGCCGGCTCACTTCATACAGGTCACACAGCTCGAACTCAGTGGGCAACAGACTGCCGACCGGGTAGCGGCCGTTGGCGATGCCTTCCATCAGGTCCCTGGCTACCACGGCGTAGCGCGCTTCGTTCATACCTTCGGTCAGTCCCGTCAATTTCTTCGGTTGACAGTGTAACAGTGGCAGGGCAAGAATTATGTACGGACATATCAAATATGTACGCTCAATAAAAACATTTCAGGATCCTTGCCTATGTCCACCACCGTTTTCGACTCCACCCTGTTCCGCGACATGTTCGGTACTGCCGAGATGCGCGGGGTGTTTGCCGACCAGGCGCTGATCGAGCGCTATATCGAAGTTGAAGTGGCGCTGGCCAAGGCCGAAGCACGCTGCGGCGTGATCCCGCAAGACGCCGCCGAGCAGATTGCCGAGCTGTCGCGCTATGCCTCCCTCGACCTGGCGCTGATGCAACACGAAACCGAAATCGTCGGTTACCCGATCCTGCCCCTGGTAGAACAACTGTCGAAGCTGTGCGGGGACGCGGGCCGCTATGTGCACTGGGGCGCGACCACGCAGGACATCATGGACACCGCCGTTGTACTGCAGGTGCGCGCGGCGCTGGCCATCGTCGAACGTGACGTGCAGGCCGTAAGAGGCCTGCTGGCAGAGCTGGCGCAGCGCTACCGCGACACGCCAATGGCCGGCCGCACCCACCTGCAGCACGCGCTGCCGATTACCTTCGGCTACAAGTGCGCGGTGTGGCTGAGCATGTTCGACCGCCATGCCGAGCGCCTGATGGAGCTGCGCCCGCGGGTGGAAGTGGGGCAGTTCGCCGGTGCCGCCGGTACCCTGGCGTCGCTGGGCGACAAGGGCCTGGAGGTGCAGGCAGCGTTGATGGACGAATTGGGCCTGGGCGTGCCGCAGGCCACCTGGCACGTAGCTCGCGATGGCTTGGCCGAGACCCTGAACTTCCTCGGCCTGGTTACTGCTTCGCTGGGCAAGGTGGCGCTGGACGTGATGATGATGATGACCAGCGAGCTGGGCGAGGTGTACGAGCCGTTCGTCAAGGGCCGTGGCGCCAGCAGCACCATGCCGCAGAAGCGCAACCCGATTTCCTGCGAGCTGATGTACGCCGCAGCCAAGGGCGTGCGCCAGCAGGCCGGGCTGATGCTCGATGCGATGATTCAGGACTTCGAGCGCTCCACCGGCCCATGGCAGGCTGAGTGGATCGCCATCCCCGAAGCGTTCGCTTTGACCGCCGCCTCGCTGGGCCAGGCGCGTTTCATGCTGGCTGGCCTGGACGTACGTACCGAGCGCATGCGCAAGAACCTCGACATGACCCAGGGCCTGATCGTCGCCGAGGCGGTCATGATGGGACTGGCCCCGGCGCTGGGCCGCCAGGTGGCACATGACGTGGTGTATGCCGCCTGCCGCATGGCCAACGATCAGGGCATCAGCCTCCTCGAAGCGCTGCAGGCCCAGGGCGAGGCCACCGCGCGCCTGGACCTGGCAACCCTGGAACGCCTGTGCGACCCGACCAACTACCTAGGCCTGGCGCCGCAGATGGTTGACCTGGCGCTTTCGCGCCCCGGTGCCGTCGCCCGCTGATGCTGCACGGGCCTGGCCGCCGCCAGGCCCTCCCATTACAAGAACAATGAGAACACAATCATGTCTTGCGCCATCAAGAAACCGCTGTACAAGGACCTGACCTTCCAAGTCATCGCGGCGATGCTGCTGGGCATCGCATTCGGCTTCCTCGCCCCAGAGCTTGCTGCCAAGTTCAAGATCCTTGGGGACATCTTTCTCAAACTGATCAAGACTGCCGTGGCACCGCTGGTGTTCTTCACCGTGGTGCACGGCATTGCGTCGGCTGGCGACATCAAGCGCGTCGGCAAGGTTGGCTGGCGGGCGCTGGTGTACTTCGAACTGCTGTCGACCCTGGCCCTGGCCATCGGCCTGCTGTGGGGTAACCTGATCGGCATCGGCTCAGGGATGCACGGCGCCCATGCCAGCAGCGCTGCCTCGGCCGCTGCCAGCGCCGCTGTTGCCAAGGGCCATGCGCCGAACTCGACCATGGACTTTATCTACGCGATTTTCCCCGACAACTTCGTCGGTGCCTTCGCCGGTGGCCAGTTGCTGCAGGTCCTGGTGATCGCGGTGCTGTTCGGCTTCGCCCTGCTGGCTCTCAAGCATGAGCGCCGCGCAGTGATCGAAGATGGGCTGAACCGGGTGTCCGAGTGCTTCTTCGAGTTCATCAACCTGATCATGAAGTTCGCCCCACTGGGCGCTTTCGGTTCGGTGGCCTACGCCGTGGGCAGCAATGGTTCGGCAGTGCTGATGTCGCTGGCCAACCTGGTGCTGATGTTCTACCTGGCCGTGGCGTTCTTCCTGTTCGTGGTGCTGGGTGCGGTGTGCCGGTTATCCGGGTTCAGCCTGTGGCGCTTTCTGACCTATATCAAGGACGAGATATTCATCGTGCTGGGCACCGCCTCGTCGGAAAGCGCCTTGCCACGCCTGCTGCAGAAGCTCGAAAGGTTCGGTTGCTCCAAGCAGAGCGTGGGCCTGGTGCTGCCCACCGGTTACGCCTTCAACCTTGACGGTACCTCGATCTACATGTCGATGTGCGTGCTCTTCATCGCCAACGCCTATGGGGTGCCGCTGGGCTGGGAGCAGCAACTGGGCATCCTGGCGATCATGCTGGTCACCTCCAAAGGCGCGGCAGCGGTGTCCGGTGGCAGCTTCGTGGTGTTCGCCGCCACCGTCACCGCCATCGGTGTGCTGCCGGTGGAAGGCCTGGCGTTGCTGTTCGGCGTGTACCGCTTCATGTCCATGGCCATTGCTACCTGCAACACCATTGGCAACAGCGTAGCGACCGTGGTGGTGGCCAAGTGGGCGGGCGAGTTCACCGAGCAGGCTGCACGCGAGGAGTACACGCGAGTGCTGGGCCGAGCGCCTGGCGCAGCGCTTTGATAAATACCGCGTCAGGTGTATGTGATCGTACAACCGCTTGCGCTATCATGACGGCTGTCTTTCAAGGTGAAATACAGGGCATGACAGAGCAGCAGGTACAGGCAAGGACCCGGCGCAAACCGCGCAGTCTGGCCCAGGAACTGGTCACGGTGCTGACCGAGCGCATTCGCAGCGGCCAGCTCAAGCGCGGCGACAAGTTGCCGACCGAATCGCAGATCATGGCCGAGGAGGGCGTCAGCCGCACCGTGGTGCGTGAGGCGATCTCGCGGCTGCAGGCTGCTGGGCAGGTCGAGACGCGCCATGGCATCGGCACTTTTGTGCTGGATACGCCCTCCACCGGGGGTTTCCGCATCGACCCGGCCACCGTGGTCACGCTGCGTGAAGTGCTGGCTGTGCTGGAGCTGCGCATCGCCCTGGAAATCGAATCGGCCGGCCTGGCTGCGCAGCGGCGCAGCGATGAGGAACTGGCCGGCATGCGTGCGGCGCTGGACGAGCTGAACGAAGGTGCCGCGCATGCCAACGATGCGGTGTCGGCGGACTTCCAGTTCCACCTGCGCATCGCCCAGGCCAGCGGCAACCACTACTTCGCCGACATCATCAACCACCTCGGTACCAGCATCATTCCGCGTACCCGGCTCAATTCTGCACGCCTGGCGCATGATGACCAGGCGCATTACATGAGCCGCCTGATGCATGAGCACGAGGCGATCTACGAGGCCATTGCCCGGAGTGACAGCGAAGGGGCGAAGATGGCCATGCGCATGCACCTGAGCAACAGCCGCGAGCGGCTGCGCCAGGCGCATGCGGAGGCCGAGGCGCAAGGGGTTTGAATTCACGGTTGGCGTTGCTGGCCCTATCGCCGGCAAGCCGGCTCCCACAGGTACGCCGCTGTTCTCAGGCTCAGCGCAAACCCCGTGGGAGCCGGCTTGCCGGCGATAGGGCCGGTAAATTCAATGCAAGACTCAAAAGAAAGCCCCGCAAACGCGGGGCTTTCTTTTATCTCAGGGCATTCAGGGCATTCAGATCGCCCCGTCACTCCACTGCCCATTCACCAGCCGGCGCAAGCCCAGCGGGTTGCTGTCGCGCAGCGCCTCAGGCAGCAGCGTCTGCGGGTAGTTCTGGTAGCAGACCGGGCGCAGGAAGCGGTCGATGGCCAGGGTGCCGACGGACGTGCCACGGGCATCGGAGGTGGCCGGGTACGGGCCGCCGTGCACCATGGCATCGCACACTTCAACGCCAGTGGGGTAGCCGTTGACCAGGATGCGGCCTACCTTTTCTTCCAGCAGCGGCACCAACCAGGCAAACGCTTCGAAGTCTTCCGGCTCGCCGATCAGGGTGGCAGTCAACTGGCCACGCAGCCCGAGCAGGGCGGCGCGCAGTTGCTCGTTATCGCGGGCTTCGACGGCAACCGTGGTCGGGCCGAACACTTCTTCCTGCAGCAGCGGGTCGGCGTCTACCAGCAGGCGGGCATCGGCCTTGAACAGCTGCGCGCGCGCCTGGCTGCCTTCCTGAGGCTGGCCGGCCAGATGTTCGATGCCGGCGTGCGCCTGCAGGTGCTCCAGGCCGCCAACATAGCTGCGCAGGCCACCGGCGTTGAGCAGGGTCTGGCCGGCTTGTTGGTCCAGGTGCTGGCCAAGGTCGCTCAGCAGTTGGCTGAACTGCGGCGATTGCAGGCCGATCACCAGGCCTGGGTTGGTGCAGAACTGGCCGGCGCCCAGGCACACGGAGCCGGCGAGCTCGCGGGCGATGGCCTCGCCACGCTTGGCCAGCGCGCCCGGCAGTATGATCACCGGGTTGATGCTGGACATTTCGGCGAATACCGGGATCGGCTGCGGGCGCTCGGCGGCCATGCGGCACAAGGCGTCGCCGCCCTTGAGCGAGCCGGTGAAACCGACGGCCTGGATGGCCGGGTGCTTGACCAGCCATTCACCGACACCACCGCCGAAGACCATGTTGAACACGCCCTTGGGCATGCCGGTGCGCTCGGCGGCGCGGACGATGGCTGCACCGACCAGGTCGGCAGTGGCCATGTGGCCGCTGTGCGCCTTGAACACCACCGGGCAACCGGCGGCGAACGCTGCAGCGGTGTCGCCGCCAGCGGTGGAGAAGGCCAGCGGGAAGTTGCTGGCGCCGAACACGGCAACCGGGCCGACACCAATGCGCATCTGGCGCAGGTCTACGCGCGGTAGCGGTTGGCGGTCGGGCAGTGCCAGGTCGATGCGTGCGCCCAGGTAGTCGCCACGGCGCAGCACTTGGGCAAACAGGCGCATCTGGCCGCTGGTGCGGCCACGTTCACCCTGGATACGCCCAGCGGGCAGGGCGGTTTCGCGGCAGACAACGGCGACGAAGGCATCGTCCAGCTCGTCAAGCTCAGCAGCAATGGCGTCGAGGAACTCGGCGCGGCGCGCCGGGGCCAGCTGGCGGAATTCGGCGAACGCGGCAGCGGCGGCCTGGGCCGCCTGGTCCACTTCGGCCTCGGTGGCCTGGGCGAAGCTATAGGGCAGGGCCTCGCCGGTGGTGGCGTCCAGGCTCTGCAGGCGTTGCGCGCCAGCGGCGCTGCGCTGGCCGGCGATGAAGTTGTGGCCAAGAATCTCAGGCATGGGGTGCTCCTGTAGGTGAGTAATCAGGTGATAGGCGCCGGGTTGAACAAAGTGATGTCGTTGTGCAGCCGGTGCTGTTCGGCCCAGGTCTGTTTGCGGCCGCTGGCCACGTCCAGGTAGTAGTGGAACAGCTCCCAGCCCAGCTCTTCGATGCTCGACCGGCCGCTGGCGATGCGCCCGGCGTCGATGTCGATCAGGTCCGGCCAGCGCTGCGCCAGTTCGGTGCGGGTGCAGACCTTGACCACCGGCGCCATGGCCAGGCCGTACGGGGTGCCGCGGCCGGTGGTGAACACGTGCAGGTTCATGCCGGCTGCCAGTTGCAGGGTGCCGCAGACAAAATCGCTGGCCGGGGTGGCGCAGAAGATCAGGCCTTTGCGCCCGACCCGCTCGCCGGGGCCGAGCACACCTTGAATGGCGCCGCTGCCTGACTTGACGATCGAGCCGAGGGATTTTTCGACAATGTTGGACAGCCCGCCTTTCTTGTTGCCCGGCGTAGTGTTGGCGCTGCGGTCCGCCGCACCTTGCTGCAGATAGCGGTCGTACCAGTCCATTTCGCGCACCAGCGCGTCGGCGACGTCCTGATTCTCGGCGCGCGAGGTGAGCATGTAGATAGCGTCGCGCACTTCGGTAACTTCCGAGAACAGCACGGTAGCGCCAGCGCGCACCAGCAGGTCGGCGGCATAACCCAGCGCCGGGTTGGCGGTGATGCCCGAGAACGCGTCGCTGCCGCCGCACTGCATGCCGAGGATCAGTTCACTGGCCGGCACGGTTTCGCGGCGGCGCTGGTCGAGCTTTTTCAGGCGGGTTTCGGCCAGGCCCATGATCTGCTCGATCATTTCGGTAAAGCCGAGGCTGGCGTCCTGCAGGCGATACAGCCAGGGTTCGCTGAGGTCCACCGACGGGTCGTTGTCGTGCATTACCTGGCCGGCCTGCAGCTTCTCGCAGCCCAGGCTGATGACCAGCGCTTCGCCGCCCAGGTTGGGGTTGCGCGCCAGGTTGCGTACGGTGCGGATCGGGATGTAGGCGTCGCGCGCGTTGATTGCCACACCGCAGCCGTAGCTGTGGGTGAGGGCGACCACGTCATCGACGTTGGGGTATTGGGGCAGTAATTCGGCGCGGATGCGCTTGACCGCGTGTTCCAGCACGCCGGTCACGCATTGCACGGTGGTGGTGATGCCGAGGATGTTGCGGGTGCCGACGGTGCCGTCGGCGTTGCGGTAGCCTTCGAAAGTGAAGCCGTCGAGTGGCGGCAGGGGCGCAGGGACGGCATCGCAGCGCGGCAGGCTGTCCAGTTCCGGTGCCGCCGGCATGGCCAGCTGGCTTTCCTGGACCCAGCTGCCTTGGCGCAGGTCTTCCAGGGCGTAACCGATGATTTGCCCGTAGCGGCGCACCGGCTCGCCCTTGGCGATCAGCACGGTGGCGACCTTGTGGCTCTGCGGCACGGCTTCGACCAGGGTCAGGCCGTCGGGGAAGCGGGCGCCTTCGCCCAGGCCGCCGTCGTTGACCACCACCACGACGTTATCGTCGTCGTGCAGGCGGACGTAGCGGGGCGAGTCGGAATGTTCGATCAACTGCATGTTCAGGCCCTACGTTTAGGTTCTCAGGCTTTTGTACATCCGCCCGCACCGGCAACCCGGCGCGGGCGTGTTCACTCAGTGACGCGAGCTGGCCAGTTCACCGTTGGCGGCAGGCTCAGCCTGTGGCTTGGGGGCGTCTTCGCGCAGCTCGATACGCTTGATCGGGCCGACGATCACCAGGTAGCTGAACACCGCCACCAGGGCGTTGGCACCGACATACACCAGGGCCCACTTGAACGAGCCGGTAGCACTGATGATGTAGCCGATGACAATCGGGGTGGTGATCGAAGCGATGTTGCCGAAGGTGTTGAACAACCCACCAGACAACCCGGCGATCTGTTTCGGCGAAGTGTCGGCGACCACCGCCCAGCCCAGCGCACCGATGCCTTTGCCGAAGAAGGCGAGGGTCAT
Organism: Pseudomonas sp. LFS044; assembly: GCF_047978245.1. Taxonomy (NCBI): domain Bacteria; kingdom Pseudomonadati; phylum Pseudomonadota; class Gammaproteobacteria; order Pseudomonadales; family Pseudomonadaceae; genus Pseudomonas; species Pseudomonas sp. LFS044. The sequence continues at coordinate 97,377 of NZ_JBFPFX010000009.1, read as the reverse complement.
GAAGCCGACCACCATCCATTCAGCGTCTACATAGTTGCAGAAGACCATGGTGGTCGACAGCAGCAGGCCACAGACGATTGGCAGCTTGCGCGAGAAGGTCAGCGAATTGCCGCGGCGCAGCAGCCAGTCCGACAACACGCCACCCAGCACACCCCCGATGAAGCCGCAGATGGCCGGCAGCGAGGCGATGAAGCCTGCCTTGAGAATGGTCATGCCGCGCTCCTGCACCAGGTACACCGGGAACCAGGTCAGGAAGAAGTAGGTGATCGCGTTGATGCAGTACTGGCCCAGGTAGACGCCCAGCAGCATGCGGCTGGTCAGCAGTTGCTTGATGTAGCCCCATTTCGGGCCGTCATTGCCGCGCTTCTGGTCCATGTCCACCAGGCCGCCGTTCTGCTCGATGTGCTCGAGCTCTTGCGGGCTGATGCGCGGGTGTTGGCGTGGGTTGTAGATGGTCTTCAGCCACACGGCAGAGAACACGATGCCCAGTGCACCCATGACCACGAACACGTGCTCCCAGCCGAAGCTGAACACGATCCAGCCCATGATCGGGGCGAACAGCGCGGTGGCGAAGTACTGCGCCGAGTTGAAGATCGCCGATGCCGTGCCACGTTCTGCGGTGGGGAACCAGGCCGCGACGATACGGGCATTGCCCGGGAACGACGGGGCTTCGGCGAAACCGACCAGAAAGCGCAGGGTGAACAGGGTGACGACCGCCCAGGCGACCGGCAGGCCACCGACAAAACCCTGCAGCAGGGTGAACAGTGACCAGGTGAAGATGCTGAACGCGTACACGTTCTTGGAACCGAAGCGGTCCAGCAGCCAGCCACCAGGGATCTGGCCGGCAACGTAAGCCCATCCAAAGGCGGAGAAGATATAACCGAGGGTTACGGCGTCAATGCCGAGGTCTTTCTGCAGGCTGGAGCCTGCGATGGCGATGGTGGCGCGGTCGGCATAGTTGATCGTGGTCACCAGGAACAGCATGAACAGGATCAGGTAGCGCACATGCGTCTTTTTAGTCGCTTGCATGCTGGCAATACTCCCACTAGTTATTTTTGTGCGGGCTCACGAGTTGTAGCCGGAGTGGGGGTAGCCCACTCCGGGTGCGGCATTGGCAGGCCGCTGGGGGTGCGCTTATTGCGGACCCATCTTGTCCATCAGCGCTGCGAGCATTTCGTATTCTTCAGCGGTCAGGTCGGTCAGCGGGGTGCGCACCGGGCCTGCGTCGTAACCGGCGATCTTGGCGCCAGCCTTGACGATGCTCACGGCATAACCGGCCTTACGGTTGCGGATGTCCAGGTACGGCAGGAAGAAATCGTCGATCAGCTTGCCAACGGTGGCGTGATCTTCACGGGCGATGGCGTGGTAGAAGTCCATCGCGGTCTTCGGCACGAAGTTGAACACCGCCGACGAGTAAACCGGCACACCCAGGGCTTTGTAGGCAGCAGCATACACTTCGGCGGTCGGCAGGCCACCCAGGTAGCTGAAGCGGTCACCCAGGCGACGACGGATCGACACCATCAATTCGATGTCGCCCAGGCCGTCCTTGTAGCCGATCAGGTTCGGGCAGCGTTCGGCCAGTTTTTCCAGCAGGTCGGCGTTCAGGCGGCAGACGTTGCGGTTGTACACCACCACACCGATGTTCACCGATTTGCACACGGCTTCGACGTGGGCCGCAACACCGTCCTGGCTGGCTTCGGTCAGGTAGTGCGGCAGCAGCAGCAGGCCCTTGGCGCCCAGGCGCTCGGCTTCTTGAGCGTATTCGATGGCCTGGCGGGTGGAGCCGCCGACGCCGGCGAGGATGGGTACCGACGTTGCGCAGGTGTCGACTGCGGTCTTGATCACCTGGCTGTACTCGCTGGCGGCCAGGGAGAAGAACTCACCGGTGCCGCCGGCGGCGAACAGGGCGCTTGCGCCGTACGGGGCCAGCCATTCCAGACGCTTGATGTAGCCGGCCTGGTTGAAATCGCCCTGGGCATTGAAGTCGGTGACCGGGAAAGAGAGCAGGCCGTGGGAGAGGATGGATTTCAGTTCTTGTGGATTCATTGTTGTTGGCATCCTGTGGCGCTTGGGGTGAAGGTGTGATGTGTTGCGATGGAGGTAAGTTATCGTACAACCTCCGGAATGGCTAGTCCTTTGTTGGAGATTTTTTTGGGGGAGCGTGAGGGTGCTTGTCATAGGATTTGCGGTGGGGCATAGATCGAGCGCCGCCCGCGCGAAGCGCTTGCCTTGGGATCTTTGGCGCCTATGAGATCGAGCGCCGCCCGCGCGGCGCATCGCGGCTAAAGCCGCTCCTACATTTGTTGCAACGTGCCATGGCCTGATAGGCCATAGTTGTCAGCCTTGGTGGCTCGACGAGATTTTTCGGCTGGCGCGGCTGCTGCCTCACCTGTCTTCAGTCATGCGCCAAGGCGGACAACCATGGCCTGACTGGAATGGCACGTTGCAACAAATGTAGGAGCGGGCTTGCCCGCGATGCGCCGCGCGGGCGGCGCTCGGTCTCAAGGGCGCTGAAGATCCTAAGGCAAGCACCCCGCGGGCGGCGCTCCATCTCCCAGGCGCAGAAAATCCTACGACGACCACACATAAGGTCATCGTATCTCTTAAGAAGGAAAGGAAAAAACGATCGCGGAGACAGGCACAAGCCCGCCGCCCGCTTCCACGGGAAGTGTTCTGGGACCAGCAGAGGGTGACCGAGGAAGCGGGGGCGACCTTGCGCCGCCCCGCGATCAAAACCTAACGAAGCTGAGGTTCAAGCCGCCTGTTGGCGCTTGATCTGGGACTTGCGAACCTGGGCTCGGCAGGCATCGCCGAAGGCCTGGAAGATCTTGATCGAGTCAGGGTTTTTCGCCGCTTGCCACTCCGGGTGCCACTGCACGGCGAACAGGAACGGCGAGATGCTCGGGCCGTGGATCGCTTCGACCAGGCCGTCTTCAGCATGGGCGATCGGCTCTAGGCCGGCACCCAGGTTGCGCAGGCCCTGGCCGTGCAACGAGTTGACGCGAATCTCGTCGGTGCCGAGGGTGTCACGCAGCCAGCTGCCCGGCTTGATCTTCACGCTGTGCACCTGGGCGTACTGCACCTCGACCGGGTCTTCCGGGTTTTCGCGGTGGTCGTTGAAACCAGGTTCGGCGTAGACCTTCTGGTAGATGTCGCCGCCCAGGGCCACGTTGATTTCCTGCATGCCGCGGCAAACGCCGAAGATTGGCAGGCCGCGCTTGAGCGCTGCCTTCACCAGCGGGATGTCGAACAGGTCGCGATTGACGTCCTGGCCTTTGCCCGGGGTCTGGTTTTCCTGGCCGTACAGGCTTGGCTCGATGTTGCTGCCGGCACCGGTCAGGTACACGCCGTCGGCCATGTCCAGATAGGTCTCGAGGTCTTCGACGCCACAGCAGGTGGGCACCAGAACCGGGACGCAATCGGAGAAGTCGACCAGCGGGGTAATGTATTTGTGGGTCATGACCTGATAGTCATGGCCTTTGCGCTCTTGGCTGCCCATGGTCATCAGGACGACGGGTTTGCGCAGGGAAGGTTGCTTGTTGCCAATGTTGCTGTTGGACATATGTCACCTTATGACAGGTTCGACCTGTCGTTGTTGTGCAGGTGCACGGCCCGGGGCCTGATGTGCTACCTGAAGCCCCGAGCACTGCCGGCTCGTCAGAGGCGACGATTCCGGTCGGGGCTTGTAGACAGCTTGCCAGAGCCGTTCGATATGTCAAACGACTGGCAGGGGGGAGGGAAGGGATAAAACGCCTGAATTCGGGGGCTAAAACCCTTGCGGGCCTCAGGCGGCAAGGGTTTGGCAGGGGGTGAGGTCAATAATATTTAACGACGCAGTTGGGTCATTGCAGCGGTGCAATGAAAGGCCGCTTGTGTTGTGTTCGCTGGCCCTATCGCCGGCAAGCCGGCTCCCACAGGGAAAACATCGCATTCAAGACCTGCGCCGTACCTGGGCTGCCCCCAAGGATTGGATTGGTGTCCAACTTCTTGGGGGCAGTCCATACCTGTGGGAGCCGGCTTGCCGGCGATTGGGCCAGTGGCCTCAATGAAGGATCTGCGCCAGAAAACTTTTGGCCCGTGCGGTGCGTGGTTGGTTGAAGAACACCTGCGGCGGGCTGTCCTCGATGATTTGCCCTCCCTCCAGAAACAACACCCGCTCTGCGACCTGCCGGGCGAAGCCCATTTCATGGGTGACGCACAGCATGGTCATGCCGGTGCCGGCCAACTGCACCAGCACATCCAGTACTTCGGCGACCATTTCCGGGTCGAGTGCCGAGGTTGGCTCGTCGAACAGCATGATGCGCGGTTTCATGCACAGTGCTCGGGCGATCGCCACGCGTTGCTGCTGGCCACCGGACAGCTGGCTGGGGTACTTGTGCGCCTGGCTTTCGATACCGACCTTGCTCAAGTACAACCGCGCCCGCTCCTCGGCGTCCTTGCGCGACAGCCCGCGCACGCTGGTGGGCGCCAGCAGGCAGTTGTCCAGCACGCTCATGTGCGGGAACAGGTTGAAATGCTGGAACACCATGCCGATCTCGCTGCGCACCTGGGCCGCCTGGCGGGTGGTGGCAGCGAGGTCGGTACCGGCCACCTGGACGCTGCCTTGTTCAGCAACCTCCAGGCGGTTGATGCAGCGGATCAGGGTGGATTTGCCCGAGCCGGACGGGCCGCACAGTACGATGCGCTCGCCTTCGCGCACCTGCAGGTCGATATCGCGCAATACGTGATAGGCGCCATAGTGCTTGTTCAGGCCCTCGATGCGGATCAGCACCGGGCGTGGGTCGGTTTCAGGGGCAAGGCTGGCAACGCTCAAAGGGGCGGTCATGTTGTTGTTCTCCCGCTTGGATTCAGTCGAAACGTGCCGCGCTATAAGGCGCAGGGTCGGTAAAGGGGCGCTCGCCGGTGAGCAGTTCGGCCAGCAGCCGGCCGCTGACCGGGCCTAGGGTCAGGCCGTGGTGCGCGTGGCCGAAGTTGAACCACAGGCCTTCGTGTCGCGGCGCCGGGCCGATTACCGGGCGCATGTCCGGCAGGCACGGGCGGCGGCCCAGCCAGGGTTTGTCGTCCAGGCGCTCGCCCAGGGCCGGGAACAGCTTGCGCGCCAGCGCTTCGCAGCGCTTGAGCTGGATCTCGTTGCCAGGCGCGTCACTGGCGGCGAACTCGATGCCGGTGGTCAGGCGCACGCCACGTGCCATGGGGGCCAACACATAGCCGCCTTGGGTATCGCAGATCGAGTGCTGCAACTGGGCGCCGCCGCGGGTGCCGTAATGCATGTGGTAGCCGCGCTTGATACCCAGCGGGATCTGGTAACCCAGGCGCTGGTAGAGGTCGGCCGACTGCGGGCCGAGGCAGGCCACCACGTCGTCGGCGGTGATCGAACCGCGCTGGCTGTCGACCTGCCACTGCCCGCCGGCCTGGCGCAGGCTGCATGCATCGCCATGCAGGAACTGCCCGCCACGCTGCACGAACAATGCGGCGTAACCACGCGTGAGGGCGCCGGGGTCCTTCACGGTTTTCGGGTCCAGCCAATGGATGCCGCCGACCACGGCACTGTCGAGCTGATGCTCGCGGGCTTGCATTTGCCCGCGCTCGAGAATCTCGTAGCGCAGGCCGTAACGGGCCAGGCCCTTGAGCTCGGCCTTGGCCTGCTCGAACAACGCAGTGTCGCGGTATACCTCGATCCAGCCCTTGGCCTGCACCAGCCCTTCAAGGCCGGCGGCGGCGATCAACGCGTCATGCTCTTCGACGCAGCGCTGCACCAGCGGCAGCATATCGGCGGCAGCGCCGGCCAGCCGCCCAGGCGCCGATTGCCGCCAGTAGCGCAGCAGCCACGGCGCGGCCTTGGGCAGGTGCAGCAGGCTGTAGCGTACGTCCGGTTGGCGGTTCAGGCCGTAGCGCAGCAGTGCGCCGAATTGCCGCGGGAAGGCATAGGGAATGACGCTGGAGCGCTCGATCAGCCCGGCGTTGCCATGGCTGGTGCCGCTGCCGGGCTGGTCGCGGTCGATCAGGATCACCTGGCGCCCGCGTGCCTGCAGGTGCAGGGCGGTGCTGACGCCGACGATACCGGCGCCAAGGACAAGGGTCTGGCAATGCATGAATGTATCCTCGGTCAGTTCAAGTGGCGGCCCAGGCGGGCTTCCAGGTGTTTCAGCAGGCGCCGTACCAGCTCCACGATCACCAGGTAGAGCACAGCGGCCCACAGGTAGATCTGGAAGTCGTAGCTGCGCGAGAACGCCAGCTTGGTCACCCCCATCAGGTCGTAGATCGTCACCAGCGAGGCGATGGCGCTGGCCTTGATCATCAGGATCAGCTCGTTGCCCAGCGGGCCGATGGCCACCAGCAACGATTGCGGCAGGATCACCTTGAAGAAGGTGGTCGAGCGTTTCAGGTTCAATGCCCGTGCGGCTTCATGCTGCCCGGGCGCCACCGCCATCAGGCTGCCGCGGAAAATTTCGGCCTGGTAGGCGGCGGTGTTCAGGGTGAAGGCCAGCAAGGTGCACAACCAGGCTTCGCGGAAGAACCACCAAAGGCCAACGTCCTGCCAGAACCCCTTCAACGAACCCAGGCCGTAATACAGCAGAAACAGCTGCGCCAGCAGGGGCGAGCCGCGGAAGAAATAGACGTAGCCGGCGGCCAGCCGTTGCAGCAGCAGGTGGCGCGACATCCGCGCCAGCGCCAGCAGCAGGCCGAGCACGGCACCCAGGCTGAAGGAAATCGCCACCAGCTTGGCCGTTACCAGCAAACCATCCACAAAACGCGGCCCGTAGCGCTCCAGCAGATCGGGGTCGAGCACCAGGTTCAGCAGTTGTTCGGCACTCATGTGCGTGCTCCTTGCAGGTGACGGTTGCTGCGCCGTTCGATGAAGGCGAACACCCGCCCCGACAGTGCTGCGAACAGCAGGTACCCCAGGCAGGCCACGCCATAGAAGAACATGGGCTCTTTGGTGACGCTGACCGCGAGGTTGGTCTGGCGCATCAGGTCGACCAGCGAGATGGTCGAAACCAAGGAGGTGTCCTTGAGCAACGACAGCCAGTTGTTCGAAAGCCCTGGCAGGGCAATGCGCGTCAGCTGTGGCAGCACTACCTTGAAGAACGCCGTGCGCCTGCCCAGGCCCAGCGCCGAGCAGGCTTCAAGCTGGCCTTTGGGCAGGGTCTTGAAGGCAGCCAGCCAGATCTCGCTGGAAAACGCGGCGAACACCAGGCTGAAGGCGATCATGGCGGCGAGGAAGGTATTGATCAGGAACTCACCCTGGTAGCCCATCGCGGCCAGCAGCTTCTGCGCGGCGATCTGGCAGCCGTAATAAATGATCAGCAGGGTCAGCAGCTCGGGCAAGCCACGGAACACGGTGGAAAAGCAGGTTGCCCAGGCGCGCGCCAGGCGTTTGCGTGAGCGCGCCGCCAGGGCCACGGCCAGGCCCAGCGGCAGGCCGATGGGCAGGCAGGCGAGGGCCAGCGACACGGTGACCAGCGCGCCGGCCAGCAGCGCCTGGCCCCAGCCGCCACTGGCGAAGGACAGCAAGGACAATTGATCGAGCATGACATATCCCTTGTATTGGCTGGCCCGGCCTCAATCGCCGGCAAGCCGGCTCCCACAGGTGTCGCAGCGAACCTGGGACTCTGTGGGGGCCGACGTGCGGCGTTGGGCTGAACGTCAGTTATAGATGTCGAAGTCGAAATACTTGCTGGCAATCTTCTGGTAGGTGCCGTTGGCGACGATCGCTGTCAGTGCGGCATTCAGGCGCTGGCGCAGCGCCTCGTCGTCCTTGCGCACGGCGATGGCGGCATCGGCCTTGGTCCCGGCCACGTCGCCGAGTACCTTGCAGCAGTCCTGGCCGTTCTTGGTCATCCACTCGTGCAGCGGGAACTTGTCGGCGATCACCCCGTCCAGGCGGCCGGCGGCGAGGTCGGCGTTGGCCTCGTCCAGGGTCGGGTAGAGTTTCACGTCGGCGCCGGCCTTGGCGTATACGTCTTCGGCATAGATCGCCTGGGTGGAGGACGACTGGGCGCCCACGGTGTAGCCGTCGAACGTGGTCTGAGCGTCGCTGATCTTGCTGTCCTTGGCCACGGCGACGGTCAGCGGGGTGCGGTAGTAGTGCTCGGTGAAGGCGATCTTCCTGCGCCGCTCTTCGGTGTCGATCATCGAGGCCACCACGGCATCGTACTTGCGCGCCATCAAGGCGGGGATGATGCCTTCCCAGTCCTGGGCGACCAGGGTGCACTCCACCTTCATCTGTTCGCACAGGGCGTGGGTGATGTCGATGTCGAAGCCATGCAGCTGGTTATCGGCATCCACATAGTTGAAAGGCGGGTACGCGCCCTCGGTGGCGAAGCGCAGGGTTTCGGCGCTGGCGGCACCCGCCACCAGCAGGGCACACGCACCCACCAAAGCCATGGTCTTGTTCATCTCGCACCTCTTGCACTCTTGCTATTGTTGTTTGCCCGTCGTGTAGCCGACGAACTCGTTATGTAGAGCGGCAGTCGCTTCCAAGCGTTTTTCAACATCCGGCCCAAGTTTCTTGCAGACCTCGTTGACCATCAGGTGCACCCACGACAGCATCGCCGAGGTGGATTCCCAGAACAGATTGAATTCGGTGGGGATGCGGAACACCTCGTCGGCGTTGGCATCGGCCCAGTCACAGAAGGTGTCGGTCACCAGCGTCACCGGTATGCCGGCCTGGCGTGCCTTCTGGCACAGCAGCAGGGCATGGCGGGAATACCGGCGCGCCTCGAACACCACCAGGGCGCTGTTTTCCGGGCGGCCAAGCAGCACGTCGCCATAGTGCCCAGCGCTGCCATCCACCACCTGCACGCCATCGCGCAGGTACTGCAGCAGGTGCGCCATGCACTGGGCGACGCCGCGCTCGGTCTGAAAACCGGCAATGAACACCCGTGGCCTGTCCGCCAGGCGCTGGGCGGCCTGGTGCCAGGCATCGCTGCGGCTGTATTCATGCACCCGCACCAACGCGGCGATTTCCAGCTCCAGGCTGCCGGCGCGGTGGCTGTCATCGTGCTGCTGGCGATACTCCTGCAAACGGTCGCCCACCAGCCACGGGCCGTCACCCAAGTCGCTCTGCAGGTCTTGCTTGAGCGCCTTGAGATGGGCATAACCGAGGGAGCGGCAGAAGCGCCCGACGCTGGATTCGCTGACCCCCAGCTTGTCGGCGATGCTGGCAGAGGTCTGGAACGGCAGTTGCTGAAGATTGGCGAGCATGTAGCTGGCGATCTTGTGGCCCGAAGCCGTGGCCCCTTGCAGGCTGTTTTCCAGGCGTTGCTTGATCGGTTGGCTCATGCCGCTGCTCCAGGTGAGGCGTGGAATAGAAAATGGATGTTTTCTGTCACAGCGTCAATATTTGACAGATAGCTGTCACATGCAGGAAAGTTTTTGTCGCTGCCAATGCTGTTGCCATTCCAAATCCAAGAAAGGAGCTTCAGATGTCTGCACCTTCCACCGAACCCGTCGTGCGCGTGCCTTTTGCCGAGCTGCAGGGCCTGTTGCAAGCAATCTTCCAGCGCCACGGCTGCAGCGAGGCGGTGGCCGGCGTGCTCGCCCACAACTGCGCCAGCGCCCAGCGTGATGGCGCCCATAGCCACGGGGTGTTTCGTATTCCCGGGTACGTCTCGACCCTGGCCAGCGGCTGGGTCAACGGCCAGGCCGCACCGCAGGTGAGCGATGTGGCATCCGGTTATGTCAGGGTCGACGCGGGGGGGGGCTTTGCTCAACCGGCCTTGGCGGCAGCGCGTGGGCTGCTGGTCGAAAAGGCCCGCAGTGCTGGTATTGCGGTGCTGGCGATCCACAATTCGCACCACTTTGCCGCGCTGTGGCCGGATGTCGAGCCGTTCGCCGATGAAGGCCTGGTGGCGCTGAGCGTGGTCAACAGCATGACCTGCGTGGTGCCCCATGGTGCGCGCCAGCCGCTGTTCGGCACCAACCCGATTGCCTTTGCCGCACCGTGCGCGGGGCATGACCCGATCGTCTTCGACATGGCCACCAGCGCCATGGCCCATGGCGACGTGCAGATTGCCGCCCGTGCCGGCCAGCCGTTACCCGAAGGCATGGGCGTGGACGCCGACGGCCAGCCGACCACCGACCCCAAGGCCATTCTCGAAGGGGGCGCACTGCTGCCGTTTGGCAGCCACAAGGGCTCGGCGCTGTCGATGATGGTCGAACTGCTGGCGGCGGCACTGACCGGTGGGCATTTTTCCTGGGAGTTCGACTGGTCGGGCCACCCGGGCGCGAAAACGCCGTGGACCGGGCAGTTGCTCATCGTCATCGACCCGAGCAAGGCCGAAGGCGACCGCTTTGCCCAGCGCAGCCGTGAGCTGGTCGAGCAGATGCAGGCGGTGGGGTTGACGCGGCTGCCGGGCGAGCGGCGTTACCGGGAGCGTGAAATCGCCGAGCGCGAAGGGGTGGCGGTGACCGAGCAGGAGCTGCAGGGCTTGAAGGCACTGCTGGGCTGATTGCCCTGTGCATTCTTGCATAGACAACCTTGCACATTAGGTGATGTTCCTTCCCGCCGAGTCCGGGTATCCTCAGGGCAGCCTTTCCGAACTGTCCTGATCCAAGGAGCTGCACGCTGTGTTCAAACATGTCGATGCCTATGCCGGCGACCCGATCCTCTCGTTGATGGAAACCTTCAAGGCCGACCCGCGCGCCGACAAGGTCAACCTGAGTATCGGCCTGTACTACGATGAGGCCGGCGTGGTGCCGCAGCTGGCGGCCGTGGATGCGGTGGAAAAACGCATTGCCGGGGTTGACCACGAAGCCTCGCTGTACCTGCCGATGGAAGGCCTGGCCAGCTACCGCCAGGCCATCCAGGCGCTGCTGTTCGGTGCCGACCACCCGGCCGTCACCGGCAAGCGCGTGGCCACCGTGCAGACCGTTGGCGGCTCCGGCGCGCTCAAGGTCGGTGCCGACTTCCTCAAGCGTTACTTCCCGCAGTCGGAAGTCTGGGTCAGCAACCCGACCTGGGACAACCACCGCGCCATCTTCGAAGGCGCTGGGTTCAAGGTTAATAGTTACCCGTACTTTGACCAGACTACCCGTGGCGTCGACTTCGACGGCATGCTGGCCACCCTGCAGACCCTGCCGGCCAACAGCGTGGTGCTGCTGCACCCGTGCTGCCACAACCCGACCGGTGCCGACCTGACCCAGAACCAGTGGCAGCAAGTGGTGGAAGTGGTCAAGGCTCGCCAGCTGATTCCGTTCCTCGACATCGCCTACCAGGGCTTTGGCGAAGGCCTGGTTGAAGACGCCTACGCCATCCGCGAAATGGCCCGTGCCGGCGTGCCGTGCCTGGTCAGCAACTCGTTCTCGAAAATTTTCTCGCTGTACGGCGAGCGGGTAGGGGGCCTGTCGGTGGTCTGTGACGACGAAGCCACTACCCAGAGCGTACTCGGCCAGCTCAAGGCCACTGTGCGCCGCAACTACTCCAGCCCGCCCAACTTCGGTGCCCAGCTGGTGGCCGGCGTGCTCGGCGATGCTGCCCTCAATGCCCAGTGGGAAGCTGAAGTGGAAGTGATGCGCAAGCGTATCCTCGACATGCGCCAGGCGCTGGTCGATGCGCTGGCGGTACTGCTGCCAGGTCAGGACTTCCAGTTCTTCCTGCGCCAGCGCGGCATGTTCAGCTACACCGGTTTCAGCGTCGAGCAGGTCCGTCGCCTGCGTGACGAGTTTGGTGTGTACCTGATCGACAGCGGCCGGGTGTGCATGTCCGGCCTGCGCCCGGCCAACCTGCAACGGGTTGCCGAAGCGTTCGCTGCCGTTCAGAAGTGATGTGACAAGGGGGCTGCTTTGCAGCCCATTCGCGGGGCAAGCCCGCTCCCACAAGTGCTGAGTTGCACCTGTGGGGGCGGGCCTGCCCTGCGAAGCGGCCCTCCTGGTGACACCTTGTTGTCATGACAAGTGCAACCGTCCCTCGGACGGGGCTTCGCAACCGCCCACTTTCAGTGCACAATCGCGCCCCTCTTGATCTGGTTGGGGTGCACGAAGCGTCTGTTTCGCCATTCCCAGCCCTGTTGCAGTCTTGCGAGTGGAGCTACACCCGGAATGAATGAGCAGGCCCCAAGCGTCGAACGGCGCTATGAAGAATCAACCCCGGCCGCCCTGGGCAGCTGGTCGCGTCAAGACACTACCTGGATGCTGGGCCTGTTCGGCACCGCCATCGGTGCAGGCACCTTGTTCCTGCCGATCAACGCTGGCCTCGGTGGGTTCTGGCCGCTGATGATCCTCGCCGCACTGGCGTTCCCGATGACCTATTTCGCCCACCGTGGCCTGACCCGTTTCGTGTTGTCCGGGCGCAACGGCGGCGACATCACCGAAGTGGTCGAAGAGCATTTCGGCATCACAGCCGGCGCACTCATCACCGTCCTGTACTTCTTCGCCATCTTCCCGATCCTGCTTATCTATAGCGTGGCGCTGACCAACACGGTCACCAGCTTCATGGAGCACCAGCTGCACACGGCGCCGCCGCCGCGGGCGCTGCTGTCGTTCGTGCTGATCCTCGGTTTGCTGGCCATCGTGCGTTGCGGCGAGCAGGCCACGGTCAAGGTCATGAGCCTGCTGGTCTACCCGTTCATCGTCGCCCTGGCGCTGCTGGGCCTGTACCTGGTACCGCACTGGACCGGTGGCATCCTTGATAGCGCCACCCAGCTGCCGTCGGGTTCGGCGTTCCTGCACACCGTGTGGCTGGCGATTCCGGTGATGGTCTTCTCGTTCAACCATTCGCCGATCATCTCGGCCTTTGCCGTTGACCAGAAGCGCCGTTACGGCGAGCACGCCGACGAGCGCAGCGGCCAGATCCTGGCCCGCGCCCACCTGCTGATGGTGGCCATGGTGCTGTTCTTCGTGTTCAGTTGCGTGCTGACCCTCGACAGCGCGCAACTGGCCGAGGCCAAGGCGCAGAACCTGTCGATCCTGTCGTACCTGGCCAACCACTTCAGCAACCCGACCATCGCCTTTGCCGCGCCGCTGATTGCCTTCATTGCCATCGCCAAGTCGTTCCTGGGCCACTACATCGGTGCCAGCGAAGGCCTCAAAGGCATCATCGCCAAAACGGGTGCGCGCCCCGGCGCCAAGGCGCTGGACCGCGTGGTTGCCGCGCTGATGCTGGTGGTGTGCTGGATCGTCGCCACCCTTAACCCGAGCATCCTTGGCATGATCGAGTCGCTGGGCGGCCCGATCATCGCCGTGCTGCTGTTCCTGATGCCGATGTACGCCATCCGCCGCGTGCCCTCGATGCGCAAGTACAGTGGCGCGATGTCCAATGTATTCGTGGTAGTGGTAGGGTTGGTCGCCTTGACCTCCGTGGTGTACGGCCTGCTGGCCTGATTCGCTGCTTGCTGTAGACGTGTCCGGGTTGGCTGTCGCCACCCGGACATTTTTTTGTCCACAAGAATTGTCCGTCATTAGAACAATTTCGCTGTACCCCATAGGCACCCGGCCGCCTTCATGCTTAACTCAGGGTCCTTTTCAAACCCCGTATAAGGATTTCGTCCCATGGCTCAAGTCACGCTCAAAGGCAACCCGGTTCAGGTCAACGGCGAACTGCCGAAAACCGGTGCCCAGGCTCCTGCTTTCTCGCTGGTAGGTGAAGGCCTGGCCGACAAGTCGCTGAAGGACTTCGCCGGCAAGCGCAAGGTGCTGAACATCTTCCCAAGCGTCGACACCCCGACCTGCGCCACCTCGGTGCGCAAGTTCAACGCCCAGGCCAACGCTGTGGCCAACACCGTGGTGCTGTGCATTTCCGCCGACCTGCCGTTCGCCCAGGCTCGCTTCTGCGGCGCTGAAGGCCTGGAGAACGTGAAGAACCTGTCGACCCTGCGTGGCCGTGAATTCCTCGAAGCCTATGGCGTCGCCATCGCCGACGGCCCGCTGGCCGGCCTGGCTGCCCGCGCCGTGGTGGTGCTGGACGAGAACGACAAGGTGCTGCACAGCGAGCTGGTTGGCGAAATCGCCGACGAGCCGAACTATGATGCGGCGCTGGCTGTTCTGAAGTAAGGATTGCGGGGGGCAGGGCGGGTTCTTGTCGCCTGTTCCGGCCTCTTCGCGGGCAAGCCCGCGCCTACAGGTACGTTCTGGGCAACGGAACTCTCCACCCCCCATCCTCTCCAAGCAACACCCTGTAACGGCCCGGAACGCTTTCCGGGCCGTTTTCATTTAAAGTTCAACCTTTTGGCAACGTCAGGCAAAGGTAAACCTCTGGTAAAGGGCCTTTGCTAAAACGATGCCAGTGCTTATCGTTCACCCTCCCAAGTCGCCATTCCGAACAAGGTTCGTTCAACCCATGCAAGCTTCTGTCTCCCGATCCCCCCGTCGCTGGCTCGTCGGCCTGCTGATCCTGCTGCTGGCGGCCTTGCTGGCCTGGTGGCTGTGGCCCGCCGCAACGCCTGCCCACAAGGAGGGCGGCGGGGGACGGCCGGGCAAAGGCATGGGCATGATGGGCGGCCGCCCAGGCTTCGGTGGCTCCACCGAGGCAGTGCCGGTGCGGGTCGAGCCGGTACGGGTGGGCGACTTCCCGCTCTACTACAAGGCCTTGGGCACGGTCACCGCGACCAACACGGTCAACGTGCGCAGCCGGGTGGCCGGCGAGCTGGTGAAAATCCACTTCAAGGAAGGCCAGCAGGTCAAGGCCGGCGACCTGCTCGCCGAAATCGACCCGCGCTCCTACCGCATCGCGCTGCAGCAGGCCGAAGGCACGCTGGCGCAGAACCAGGCACAGCTGAAAAACGCCCAGGTCGACCTGGCCCGCTATAAAGGCCTGTACGCCGAAGACAGCATCGCCAAGCAGACGCTCGATACTTCCGAAGCCCAGGTCGCGCAGTTCCAGGGGCTGGTGAAAACCAACCAGGCCCAGGTCAACGATGCCCGCCTGAACCTCGACTTCACCCAGATCCGCGCACCGATCAATGGCCGCGTGGGCCTGCGCCAGCTGGACCTGGGCAACCTGGTGGCGGCCAACGACACCACAGCGCTGGTGGTCATTACCCAGACCGAGCCGATCAACGTCGCCTTCACCCTGCCGGAAACCGAGCTGAGCACCGTGCTCGAGCGCTACCGCAGCGGCGCCAGCCTGCCGGTCGAGGCCTGGGACCGCAGTGACAGCAAACTGCAGTCCACCGGCGTGCTGGGCAGCATCGACAACCAGATCGACACCACCACCGGCACCCTGAAGTTCAAGGGCCGTTTCGAGAACAAGGACCTGGCCCTGTTTCCCAATCAGTTCGTCAACGTGCGCCTGCTGGCCGATACCCTCAAGCAAGTGGTCATGGCCCCGGCGGCGGCGATCCAGTTCGGTAACGACGGCACCTTTGCTTATGTGGTCAATGCCGAGAACACGGTCAATGTGCGCAAGCTCAAGGTGGGCGCCACCGACGGTGAGAACAGTGTGATCCTCGAAGGCCTGAAGGCGGGTGACAGGCTGGTGCTCGAAGGCACCGACCGCCTGCGCGAAGGCACCAAGGTGGAAGTAGTCGAAGACAGCTCGCAGGTGCCGACCACCCCAGGCCAGCACCTGCAAGGCCAGGACTCGAAAGGTTCGGCGCAGGCCGGTGAAGCGGCAGGCAAGGCGGGCGCATGAACCTGTCGCGCCTGTTCATCCTCCGCCCGGTCGCCACCACGCTGAGCATGCTGGCCATCGTCCTGGCCGGCCTGATCGCCTACAAGTTGCTGCCGGTGTCGGCCTTGCCCCAGGTCGATTACCCGACCATCCGGGTCATGACCCTGTACCCAGGCGCGAGCCCACAGGTAATGACCAGCGCCGTGACCGCGCCGCTGGAGCGCCAGTTCGGGCAGATGCCGGGGTTGACCCAGATGGCCTCGACCAGCTCGGGCGGTGCCTCGGTGCTGACCTTGCGCTTCAGCCTGGACATGAACATGGACGTTGCCGAGCAGCAGGTGCAGGCGGCGATCAACGCCGCCAGCAACCTGCTGCCCAGCGACCTGCCGGCGCCACCGGTGTACAACAAGGTCAACCCGGCCGATACCCCGGTACTGACCCTGGCGATTTCCAGCAAGACCATGCCGCTGCCCAAGCTCAATGACCTGGTCGACAC
This sequence comes from Pseudomonas sp. LFS044, assembly GCF_047978245.1. Lineage (NCBI taxonomy): Bacteria > Pseudomonadati > Pseudomonadota > Gammaproteobacteria > Pseudomonadales > Pseudomonadaceae > Pseudomonas > Pseudomonas sp. LFS044. The sequence continues at coordinate 81,331 of NZ_JBFPFX010000009.1, read as the reverse complement.
CCGCGTGGCGCAGAAGCTTGCGCAGATCAGCGGGGTGGGCATGGTGAGCATTGCCGGCGGCCAGCGCCAGGCCGTGCGCATCAAGGTCAACGTCGATGCCCTGGCCGCCAACGGCCTCAACCTGGAAGACGTGCGCACCCTGATCGGTGCGTCCAACGTCAACCAGCCCAAGGGCAACTTCGATGGCCCGACCCGGGTGTCGATGCTCGACGCCAACGACCAGCTGCGCTCCCCGGCCGAGTACGCCAACCTGATCCTGGCTTACAACAACGGTGCGCCACTGCGCCTGAAGGACGTTGCCGAAATCGTCGACGGCGCCGAGAACGAACGCCTGGCGGCCTGGGCCAACCAGAACCAGGCGGTGTTGCTGAACATCCAGCGCCAGCCGGGCGCCAACGTCATCGAAGTGGTCGACAGCATCAAGCAACTGCTGCCATCGATTACCGACAACCTGCCGGCTGGCCTCGACGTGTCGGTGCTGACCGACCGTACCCAGACCATCCGCGCCGCCGTCAAGGACGTGCAGCACGAGCTGCTGATCGCCATCGTCCTGGTGGTGATGGTCACCTTCGTCTTCCTGCGCCGCTTCAGTGCCACCATCATCCCGTCGATTGCCGTGCCGCTGTCGCTGATCGGCACTTTCGGCGTGATGTACCTGGCGGGTTTTTCGATCAACAACCTGACGCTGATGGCCCTGACCATCGCGACCGGTTTCGTGGTCGATGACGCCATCGTCATGCTGGAGAACATTTCGCGGCACATCGAAGAAGGTGAAACCCCGATGCAGGCCGCGCTCAAGGGCGCCCGGCAGATCGGCTTCACCCTGATCTCGCTGACGTTCTCGCTGATTGCCGTACTGATCCCGCTGCTGTTCATGGCCGATGTGGTCGGCCGCCTGTTCCGCGAGTTCGCCATTACCCTGGCCGTGGCGATCCTGATTTCCCTGGTGGTTTCGCTGACCCTGACGCCAATGATGTGCGCGCGGCTGCTCAAGCGTGAACCAAAGGAGGAAGAACAGGGCCGCTTCTACCGTGCCAGTGGCGCCTGGATCGACTGGCTGATCGACCACTACGGGCGCGGCCTGCAGTGGGTGCTGCGCCACCAGCCGTTGACCTTGCTGGTGGCCGTGGCCAGCCTCGGCCTGACTGTCGTGCTGTACATGGCGGTGCCCAAGGGCTTCTTCCCGGTGCAGGATACCGGCGTGATCCAGGGCATTTCCGAAGCGCCACAATCCACCTCGTTCGCCGCCATGAGCGAACGCCAGCAGGCCTTGAGCAAGGTGATCCTGCAAGACCCGGCGGTGCAGAGCCTGTCGTCCTACATCGGCGTGGACGGTGACAACGCCACACTCAACAGCGGCCGTCTGCTGATCAACCTCAAACCCCACGGCGAGCGCGACGTGACCGCCGGTGAAGTGATCAGCCGGCTGCAACCGCAGCTCGACAAGCTGGTGGGTATCCGCCTGTTCATGCAACCGGTGCAGGACCTGAGCATCGAGGACCGGGTCAGCCGCACCCAGTATCAGTTCAGCCTGTCTTCACCTGACGCCGACCTGCTCGCGCAGTGGAGCGGCAAGCTGGTCAGCGCACTGCAACAACGGCCAGAACTGCAGGACGTGGCCAGCGACCTGCAGGACAAGGGCCTGCAGGTGTACCTGGTGATCGACCGCGACATGGCCAGCCGCCTGGGGATCAACGTTTCGCAGATCACCAACGCCCTGTACGACGCCTTCGGCCAGCGGCAGATTTCGACCATCTACACCCAGGCCAGCCAGTACCGCGTGGTACTGCAGTCGCGTGATGCCGCCAGCATCGGCCCGCAGGCGCTGGAGTCGATCCACGTCAAGGCCAGCGACGGTGGCCAGGTACGCCTGTCGGCCCTGGCGCGCATCGAACAGCGCCAGGCCCAGCTGGCCATTTCGCACATCGGCCAGTTCCCGGCGGTGATGATGTCGTTCAACCTGGCCCACGGTGCGTCCCTGGGCGAGGCGGTCAAGGTGATCGAGCAGGTGCAGCAGGAGATCGGCATGCCGATCGGCGTGCAGACCAAATTCCAGGGCGCCGCCGAGGCGTTCCAGGCGTCGCTGTCGAGCACCTTGCTGCTGATTCTCGCCGCCGTGGTGACCATGTACATCGTGCTCGGTGTGCTGTACGAAAGTTACATCCACCCGGTCACCATCCTCTCGACCCTGCCGTCGGCGGCTGTCGGCGCCTTGCTGGCGCTGCTCATCAGCGGCAACGACCTGGGCATGATCGCGATCATCGGCATCATCCTGCTGATCGGCATCGTCAAGAAGAACGCGATCATGATGATCGACTTCGCCCTCGAGGCCGAGCGCCACCAGGGCATGACCCCGCACGACGCGATCTACCAGGCGGCGCTGCTGCGCTTCCGGCCAATCCTGATGACCACCCTGGCAGCGCTGTTCGGCGCCATACCGCTGATGCTGGCCACCGGCTCCGGCGCAGAGCTGCGCCAGCCGTTGGGCCTGGTCATGGTCGGCGGGCTGCTGGTGAGCCAGGTACTGACCCTGTTCACTACGCCGGTCATCTACCTGTACTTCGATCGCCTGGCACGCCGCTGGCGCCCGGCCACTGACGCCAGGCAGGCCGAGGCATGAACCTGTCCGGCCCATTCATTCGCCGGCCCGTGGCGACCATGCTGCTGAGCCTGGCGATCATGCTGCTCGGTGGCGTCAGCTTCGGCTTGCTGCCGGTGGCGCCCTTGCCGCAGATGGACTTCCCGGTGATCGTGGTGCAGGCCAACTTGTCCGGCGCCAGCCCCGAGGTGATGGCGTCCACGGTGGCCACGCCGCTGGAGCGCAAGCTTGGCAGCATCGCCGGTGTCACCACCCTGACCAGCAGCTCAAACCAGGGCTCGACCCGGGTCATTATCGGTTTCGAGCAAGGCCGGGATATCGACGGCGCCGCGCGCGAGGTGCAGGCGGCCATCAATGCCACCCGCAACCTGCTGCCCAGCGGCATGCGCAGCATGCCCACCTACAAGAAGATCAACCCGGCGCAGGCACCGATCATGGTGCTGTCGCTGACCTCGGATGTGCTGCAGAAGGGCCAGCTGTATGACCTGGCCGACACCATCCTGTCGCAGAGCCTGGCTCAGGTCAGCGGGGTAGGGGAAGTGCAGATCGGTGGCAGCTCGCTGCCAGCGGTGCGCATTGCCGTCGAGCCGCAACTGCTCAACCAGTACAGCCTTTCGCTGGACGAAGTGCGTACCGCCGTGGACAACGCCAATCAGCGGCGCCCCATGGGCTTTGTCGAAGACAGCGAGCGCAACTGGCAGGTGCGGGCCAACGACCAGCTGGAAAAAGCCAAGGACTACGAACCGATCGTGATCCGCCAGGAGAACGGCACAATCCTGCGCCTGTCCGACGTGGCGACCATCACCGATGGTGTCGAGAACCGCTACAACAGTGGCTTCTTCAATGACCAGAGCGCGGTGCTGCTGGTGGTCAACCGCCAGACCGGCGCCAACATCATCGAGACCGTCGACCAGATCCACGCACAGTTGCCGGCATTGCAGTCGCTGCTGCCGGCCAGCGTGCAGCTGAATGTGGCCATGGACCGCTCACCGGTGATCAAGGCCACCCTCAAGGAGGCCGAGCACACGCTGCTGATCGCCGTGGTGCTGGTGGTCCTGGTGGTGTACCTGTTCCTTGGCAGCTTGCGCGCCTCCCTGATCCCAACCCTGGCGGTGCCGGTGTCACTGGTGGGCACCTTCGCGGTGATGTACCTGTGCGGTTTTTCGCTGAACAACCTGTCGTTGATGGCACTGATCCTTGCCACCGGCCTGGTGGTGGACGATGCCATCGTGGTGCTGGAGAACATTTCGCGGCACATCGAGGACGGCCAGCCGCCCATGCGCGCAGCGTTTCTCGGGGCCAAGGAGGTCGGCTTCACCTTGCTGTCGATGAACGTCTCGCTGGTGGCAGTGTTCGTCTCGATCCTGTTCATGGGCGGCATCGTGCGCAACTTGTTCCAGGAGTTCTCGATCACCCTGGCGGCGGCGATCATCGTCTCGCTGGTGGTGTCGCTGACCTTGACGCCTATGCTCTGCGCCCGCTGGCTGAAGCCGCACCGCGCCGAGCAGACGCGCCTGCAGCGCTGGAGCGACAACGTGCACAAGCGCATGGTCGATGGTTACGACCGCAGCCTGGGCTGGGCCTTGCGCCACAGGCGGCTGACCCTGATCAGCCTGCTGGCGACCATCGGTATCAACATCGCGCTGTACGTGGTGGTGCCGAAAACGCTCATCCCGCAACAGGACACCGGCCAGCTGATGGGCTTCATCCGCGGTGACGACGGCCTGTCGTTCAGCGTGATGCAGCCGAAGATGGAGACCTACCGTCGCGCCCTGCTGGCCGACCCGGCCGTGCAGAGCGTTGCAGGGTTCATCGGTGGCAACAGCGGCACCAACAATGCCATGGTGCTGGTGCGCCTGAAGCCGATCAGCGAGCGCAAGATCGACGCGCAGAAGGTCATCGAGCGCTTGCGCAAGGAGATGCCCAAGGTGCCTGGCGGGCGCCTGTTTCTGATGGCCGACCAGGACTTGCAGCTGGGTGGCGGTGGCCGCGACCAGACCTCGTCGCAGTACCTGTATACCCTGCAGAGCGGCGACCTGGCTGCCCTGCGTCAGTGGTTCCCCAAGGTGGTCGCCGCCATGCGTGCGCTGCCCGAGCTGACCGCCATCGACGCCCGCGACGGCTCCGGCACCCAGCAGGTAACCCTGGTGGTCGACCGTGACCAGGCCAAACGCCTGGGCATCGACATGAGCATGGTCACCACGGTGCTGAACAACGCCTATAGCCAGCGGCAGATCTCGACCATCTACGACAGCCTCAACCAGTACCAGGTGGTGCTGGAGATCAACCCGAAATACGCCTGGGACCCCAGCACGCTGGAGCAGGTGCAGGTGATCACCAGCGACGGTGCACGGGTGCCGCTGTCGACCATCGCCCACTACGAGAACAGCCTGGCCAACGACCGGGTCAGCCACGAAGGGCAGTTCGCCGCCGAAGACATCGCCTTCGATGTCGCCGAGGGCTACAGCCCGGACCAGGCCATGGCGGCAGTGGAGCGGGCGGTGGCCAAGCTCGGGCTGCCCGAAGAAGTGATCGCCAAACTCGGTGGCACTGCCGATGCCTTTGCCAAGACGCAGCAAGGCCAACCGTTCATGATCCTCGGCGCGCTGGTGCTGGTGTACCTGGTGCTGGGCATTCTGTACGAAAGCTACATCCACCCGCTGACCATTCTGTCGACCTTGCCCTCGGCCGGGGTCGGTGCCTTGCTCGCGCTGTACGTCACGGGCGGGGAGTTCAGCCTGATTTCGCTGCTGGGCCTGTTCCTGCTGATCGGGGTGGTGAAGAAGAACGCCATCCTGATGATCGACCTGGCGTTGCAGCTGGAACGCCACCAGGGCATGACACCGGAAGAATCCATCCGCCGTGCCTGCCTGCTGCGCCTGCGGCCCATCCTGATGACCACGCTGGCGGCCATGCTCGGCGCCTTGCCGTTGCTGCTGAGCCGGGCCGAGGGCGCAGAAATGCGCCAGCCGCTGGGCCTGACGATCATTGGCGGCCTGGTGTTCAGCCAGGTGCTGACCCTTTATACGACGCCGGTGGTGTACTTGTACCTCGACCGCCTGCGTCACCGATTCAACCATTGGCGTGGCGTGCGCACCGACGCCGCTCTGGAAACTCCGCTATGAACTTTGCCCAGACTCCACTCCACCACGCCCTGAAGTTGCTGACCCGCGGGCGTGGCTCGCGCCTGGTCGGCGCCGGGCTCTGCGTGGCGCTGCTCAGCGCCTGTACCCTGAGCCCGGACTACCAGCGCCCCGAGCTGAGCACGCCGGCGCAGTTCAAGCAGGCCGAAGGCTGGACCCAGGCCAACCCGTCCGATGCCATTGCCCGTGGCGCCTGGTGGGAGGTTTACGGCGATGCCGGGCTCAATGCGCTGGTCGAGGAGCTCAACCGCAGCAACCAGACCGTGGCGCAATCGGAGGCTCAATACCGTCAGGCTCAGGCACTGGTACGCAGCAGCCGTGCATCGCTGTTCCCCAGCCTGGACCTGAGCGCCAGCAAGAACCGTTCGGCGCAAGGCACCGGCAGCTCCAGCTCCAGCCTGTCCAATAACAGCAGCGGCATCCGCAACACCTACAACGCGCAACTTGGCGTGAGCTGGGAAATCGACCTGTGGGGCAAGTTGCGCGAAACCATGAACGCCAACGAGGCCAGCGCTGAAGCCAGCTTCGCCGACCTCGCCGCGATCCGCCTCAGCCAGCAGTCGGAGCTGGTCCAGAACTACCTGCAGTTGCGCGTGATCGATGAGCAGAAGCGCCTGCTCGAAGCCACCGTCGCCACCTATGAACGGTCGTTGCGGATGACCGAGAACCAGTACCGCGCCGGGGTTTCCGGCCCTGACGCGGTGGCCCAGGCCCGCACCCAGCTCAAGAGCACCCAGGCCGACCTGATCGACCTGATCTGGCAGCGCGCCCAGTTCGAAAACGCCATCGCCGTGTTGCTCGGCAAGGCGCCGGCTGAGTTCGCCCTGGCCGACAGCAAGCGCATCCCGGCCTTGCCGCAGATTCCGGTCAGTTTGCCGTCGCAACTGCTCGAACGCCGGCCGGACATCGCCTCGGCCGAGCGTAACGTGATGGCGGCCAACGCCAACATCGGTGTGGCCCGTGCGGCGTATTTCCCGGATTTGAGCCTGAGCATGAGCGGCGGCTACTCCAGCAGCACCTTCAACAACTGGATTCAGTTGCCCAACCGCTACTGGTCGGTAGGCCCGCAACTGGCGCTGACGTTGTTCGATGCCGGCAAACGCAGCGCCGAAGTGGACCGTACCGTCGCGGTGTACGACCAGACCGTGGCGCAGTACCGCCAGACCGTGCTCGATGGCTTCAAGGAGGTCGAGAACTACCTGGTGCAATTGAAGGTGTATGCCGACGAGGCGGTGGTGCGCCAGGAAGCGCTGGATGCCGCGCGCGAATCGTTGCGCCTGACCGAGAACCAGTACCGCGCCGGGTTGATCGGTTACCTGGATGTGGTGAACGTGCAGACCACCGCGCTGAGCAACGAACGCAGCGCGCTTAACCTGCTTCAGGGGCGGTTGGTGGCCAGTGTGCAGTTGATTGCCGCGCTGGGTGGCGGTTGGCATGCCGATCAGGCGTTTGCCGAGCAGGATTGATCGGGGGAAAGTGACGGGCTATGGGCTGACAGCAAACCGACCAGTGGCAATATGCCTTCATCCTAGCCCAGAACGCGTCTAGGTCAGGCTTCGCGCTGGTTTCGCCGGGTTATTGGATCCGTTCCCATTCGCAAAAAGCCCGTGCGTTTCGGCAAAGCTTGAGTACAATCGTCAGTTTTTCCGGGCTCCCCCTGACCCGTTGCTGGAACTCCCAATGCTGACCGGTAGCTACTCCTCTTCGCTGGTGTTGATTTCGCTGTGCGTGGCCATCCTGGCGTCCTACACCGCCCTTGACCTGACCGGTCGTATCGCCACCGCCAAAGGGCGCGGCGTCTACCTGTGGATGGGCGGGGGCGCGCTGGCCATGGGCATTGGCGTGTGGTCGATGCACTTCATCGGCATGCTTGCCTTCAGCCTGCCGATCAACCTGGGCTACGACATTGGGCTCACGGCATTCTCGTTACTGATCGCCGTGCTGTCGTCCGGCTTCGCCCTTTGGCTGGTGAGCCAGCCCAGCCTGCCCGGGCTGCAGTTGGGGTTTGGCGCGTTGATCATGGGCGCAGGCATCAGCTGCATGCACTACACCGGCATGGCGGCCCTGCGCATGCTGCCGGGCATCGACTACGACCCCACGCTGTTCGGCGCCTCGCTGGCGATAGCGGTAGGGGCATCGGCGGCGGCGTTGTGGATTGCCTTTCGCCTGCGCAAGCATACCCCCTATGTGCGGCAGATCCGTGGCCTGGCTGCGGTGCTGATGGGCGTTGCCATCGTCGGCATGCACTACACCGGCATGGCGGCGGCGAATTTCCCCGCGGGCAGTTTCTGCGGTGCCCTGGCGGGCGGCCTGCAGGGGGACAGCTTGGTGTATCTGGTGCTGATCACTACCCTGGCGGTGCTGGCGGTGGCCTTGCTGACCTCGGTGCTGGACGCGCGCCTTGAAGCGCGCACCGCAGAGCTTGCCCGTTCGCTGACGCTCGCCAACCAGGAACTGACCCAACTGGCGCTGCATGACACCCTGACCGGCCTGCCAAACCGCACCCTGCTATCCGACCGGATCGAGCAGGCGATTGGCAAGGTGGCAGAGCAGGGTGGCTGTTTCGCATTGATGTTCATTGACCTGGATGGCTTCAAACCGGTCAATGATGCCTTCGGCCATCACATTGGCGACCTGCTGCTCAAGGCGGTCGCTGCGCGCTTGCGCGGCCACCTGCACAGCCAGGACACCTTGGCCCGCATCGGCGGTGACGAGTTCGTGCTCCTGGTGGAGTTGCAGGAGCCGGAAGATGCCATGGATGTAGCGGTCAAGCAGGTCAACCTGGTGTCACGCGCGTTCCACGTGGCCGAACATGAGCTGCAGCTGACCGCAAGCCTGGGCATTGTGCTGTACCCGGGCAACGGCCAGGACCAGCTTGAACTGCTGCGCAATGCCGACGCGGCCATGTACCACGCCAAGAGCGCGGGCAAGAATGGCTACAGCTTCTTCGACGTGTCGATGAACAGCAACGCGCGCCAGCAGTTGCAACTGCTACAGGACCTGCGCCTGGCCTTGGAGCAGCGCCAGTTCCGCCTGCATTACCAACCCAAGTTCGACGCTCTGGCCTGCCAGCCAATCGGGGCCGAAGCTCTGCTGCGCTGGCAGCACCCGCAGCATGGCCTGCTGCTGCCGGACCGCTTCATCGGCCTGGCGGAGAAAACCGGGCTGATCATCCCGATTGGCGAGTGGGTACTGGACGAAGCCTGCCGGCAGATGCGCCAGTGGCTTGATCAGGGGCGCAAGGGTTGGCGCATGGCGGTCAACCTTTCAGCCATCCAGTTCTGCCATACCGGCCTGGTCGACAGCGTCGCCCGCGCCTTGCGCGACAACGACCTGCCGGCCAACTGCCTGACACTGGAAATCACCGAAACCACCGCGATGCACGATGCCGATGCCAGCCTGACGGTGCTGCAACGCCTGTCCGACATGGGCGTTGACCTGTCCATCGACGACTTCGGTACTGGTTATTCGAGCCTGATGTATCTCAAGCGCTTGCCGGCCAACGAGCTGAAGATCGACCGCGGCTTCGTCCGCGACCTGGAGCAGGACAGCGATGACGCCGCCATCGTCTCGGCCATCGTCGCCCTGGGCCAGGCGCTGGGGCTGCGTATCGTCGCCGAAGGCGTGGAAACGGACGGGCAACAGGACTTCCTGACCCGCCTGGGGTGTGATTCGTTGCAAGGTTATCTGCTGGGCCAACCCGTGCCGGCGGAGCAGTTCATGGACAAGTGGCAGGCGCTGCAGCAGAGCCCGGAAGCGGTCGCCTAGACCGCATTACGCAGCGCAACGGCCGACCCGAACACCTCCATCTCCGCCTCCACGGCCTCGATGATGCGTTCGACATCCGCCGCCGCCATGATCGCGGTGCAGGGGATGCCGGCAATGGCCAGCAGGGTTTCGCCGGTGGCGCGGTCGAACAGGCGGGCGATCATGCTGCGTGGCGCATCCATGCTGGCTTCGAAGCCTAGCGGATGGAAGTGCCAACGCATCACCTGGCAGGCGTTGGGGAACGTCATCTTGTTCATGCCAGCCTCCTTGTCCGTACCTGGACGCGGTGATCGAGGGGCCGCGAAGACAGCCGCCGGGAAGCTAAAGATAGCACCGGTTCCGTGACAGTTCTGCGCCTAACAAGACAAATGTACTAATGCATGACCCCGGTCACAAAGGCGTCCTGCACACCGTTTGGCGGCAAATTGCCAGGCAAACGTTTTCCCTGCCTTCAGGCAACCAAAACGCGGGAGGACTCTGCAGTTTTTAATCCAATCCCGCAAATTATTTTCGGACCAGCGGTTCGCTGGGTGTATCTGGCCGTTAAAGCTAAGGCATCCTGCGCAAGACAATCGCTCCCTCCTGCGGGGCGGGTTGGCGCAGCCTGCGATTGTGAGCGAGGTAGGCCTGTATTCGCATCGACCGGGGCGAGGGAACTCTTGGTGCAGCGGCAAGTACAACCCGAACAGCTTCGTAAGCCGGCGTTAACTGACGACGTGCATCGGACACCGTTGCGCTCAAAACATGACCAACGGTACGTAAGGTAGTTGCGTCAAACCCGAGGAGGTGGCGAGTTATAGCGCTAGTCACTCGGGCGGCGGCGCGAAGCACAGCAACCCAAAACTGCCCGCTCGGATCGTGTCGGTTGAGGGGGTCGCCCTCGCAGTAGGCATATGAGTTCGGTCCGCCTTTTCCAAAGGGGGACAACCCATCCGGGCGGGTGAACCGCAACAGTTCCGGCTTATAGAGCCGCAGGCCATTGCCTAGTGGATAGCCACCAGAGACTCCATCAAATCGCTGGCCTACAAAAGAGATCATGAGCATCTCAGGATAGACGTTCACTCCCCCATAGGGAGGATAGTGATAAGTTGCCGGTGTTATAGCTGTGCCTATGACCGACTGAGCGATGTCCAGTTGATAAAGCTGCACCCTCCTGGCATTGGTTCGAGGCCTTGTTTGGGAGCAAAAGCGATCAGGCGATGGTGGCGTGGTGGGCGTAGGCATGGTTCGATTCTTGAACAGTCAGCGGGTAACGGATTGTTTCTATTTGTTGGGCGCACGGCTACTGGTAAAACTGTCAGGTTGATTAGCCGAGTAGTCCCGCCGCAATATTGATGGTGAAACCCAGAATCGCCGTGTTGAACACGAAGCCCACCAGTGAATGCGCCAGCACCACCTTGCGCATGCCGCGCCCGCTGACGCCGACGTCGGAGGTTTGCACGGCGACGCTGAGGGTGAACGAGAAGTAGTGAAAGTCCCAATAATCCGGGTTGCGTTCCCCGTCGGCGAAGCGCAGCGCCGGTTCGTCACCCTCGCCGGTATAGAACAGCCGGGCGTAATGCAGGCTGAAGATACAACCTATCAGCAGCCACGAGCCTGCGATGGTCAAGCCGGTGTAGAGGTAGTGCAGGGCCTGGTCGGTGCCTTGCAGGCCGCGGCTTGACGCCAGCTGCAGGGTCACTGCGGCCAGGCTGGCAATGGCGGCGGTGCACACGGTGAACAGCACCAGGCCCGCGTTTTCGTCCTCGACCCGAGCGACTGTGCGAACTTTCTCGGGCGTTGCCCGGCAGGTTAGCCAGAGCACCAGCAGCAGGTACAGCCAGACACCGATGTTCCAGCCGGCGAGAACGCGTTGGATGGTGTCTGCGCCTGAAATGAACCAGGCGCTGGCCAAACCTGCCAGCGCAGCGATGCTCAGGCGGGGGTGGCTACGGGTAAGGCGGTGCAGAGCCATGGGGCCTCATCGACAGGGAGTCATGGCTACCACGATAGCCTATGGGATAACATTTCAGCTCATGCCCGTGTCGAAGCCCCTGAATTTCAAGGAAATCACACTGGCCGCTTTACGCCTGGCGGGGTGCCTGCCGCGCCAGGCACCGCTACAGGATCCACGTTTTGTCCGACCTTTCGCAAAATCCGCTGCTGCAATACCTTGCCCGGCTGGCACCCTCCAGCCAGCAGACCATGCGCTACATCCTGCAAGACGCTGCCGACCGGCTGGGTTTCGTTGACTGCAATCTGGTCGATGTGCCGTGGCACCGGCTGGAGCCGGGCCACGTGATCGGCCTGGTGGCGGCACTGCGCACCGATGGCTACGCGCCCAACAGCTCATCGCTGTACGTCAACGCCATACGCGGGGTGATGAATGAAGCCTGGCGTCAGGGCCTGATCGACCATGAGCAGCTGCTGCGCATCCGGGAGGTCAAGCCGGCCACCGGCAGCCGATTGCCGCCTGGGCGCAACCTGCGCCGCAGCCTGATTCGCGAGCTGATGGAGGTGTGCGCAGCCGACCCACGCCCACAAGGGGTTCGTGATGCGGCGATCATTGCGCTGCTGTACGGCACCGGTATGCGCAAGTCCGAGTCGGTGGACATCGACCTGGACCAGGTGGATTTTGAAGCCCGTAGCCTGCAGGTACTGGGCAAGGGCAACCGGCAGTTGATCAAGTATGCGCCGGTGTGGGCCTTCGAAAAGCTGCAGGCCTGGCTTGACCTTCGCCGGCAGGACCTGCCTGCAGGGGCCTCGGACGACCCGTTCCTGTTCAATCGCATTCGCCGTGGCAACCACATCACCCGTGCCCGCATCACCAAGCATGCGATCTACTACATCGCCCGCCAGCGTGGCGCGCAGGTGGGGGTAAAAATCATGCCGCATGATTTTCGCCGCGCGTTCATCACCCGGGTGATCGAGGAGCACGACCTGTCGATTGCGCAGAAGCTGGCGCACCATGCCAACATCCAGACCACCGCCAGTTATGACCGACGCGATGACAATGAGCGGCGGCGGGCGGTGGATCGGTTCGACTATTGAGGTGGGGCCGGGTGTAGGGCGGGAGCGTTGTTGTTGCTTTCGAGATCGAGCGCTTGCCTTGGGATCTACAGCGCCCCTGAGATCGAGCGCCGCCCGCGCGAAGGGCTTGCCTTGGGATCTTCAGCGCCTGTGAGATCGAGCGCCGCCCGCGCGGCGCATCGCGGGCAAGCCCGCTCCTACATTTGTTGCAACGTGCCGTTCCAGTCAGGCCATGGTTGTCCGCCTTGGCGCACGGCTGAAGACAGGTGGGGCGCCGGCAGCGCCAGCCAAAAAAATCGCGTCGTGCTAACAAGGCTGGCAACTATGGCCTATCAGGCCATGGCACGGTGCAACAAATGTAGGAGCGGGCTTGCCCGCGATGCGCCGCGCGGGCGGCGCTCGATCTCAAAGGCGCTGAAGATCCCAAGGCAAGCGCTTCGCGATGCGCCGCGCGGGCGGCGCTCGATCTCGAGAACGAAAAACACTCCCGGGCGCGCAGGCCTTCAATGAATACTCGATGCCAGCTCGAAGATCGGCATGTACATCAAAATCACGATCACCCCGATCAGCAACCCGATAAAGGTCATCAGCAGCGGTTCGAACAGCTTCACGAACCACTCCACCCAGCGCCCGATCTCCTGGTCATGAAAATCCGCGCAGCGTTCGAGCATTTCCCCCAGGTTCCCCGATTGCTCCCCCGCCCGCAGCAGCCGCAGCGATACCGGGGTCACCAACTGGCCGGCCTCCAGTGCCTCCGACAGCGGCAGGCCTTCCCCCACCCGTTGGCTGGCCTGCGCCAGACCTTGCGCTGCGGCGCTGCCGAGCAGCCCGCGGGCCATGCCCATGGCCGTAAGGATGGGAATACCGCCCTGCAGCAGAATGCCAAGCGAACGGTAGAAGCGCGCGAGCTCATACATCATCAAACGTTGATGCAAGGCCGGCATGCGCCGTATCTGGCGTGACACCCAACGCCGCAGTAGCGGGTTGCGACGCAGCAGCACCAGCGCACCGAGGGTGCCGGCCGTGGCCAGTGCCAGCGGCAATTGATGGGCATGCAGGAACATGCCGACCTGCATCAGCATGCGTGACAGCCACGGCAGTTCACTGCCCATGCCCTCGAACACCAGGCTGAAACGCGGTACCACATAGCCCAGCAGAAACAGCACCACGCCACCGCCGACCAACAGCAGCAGCATCGGGTACACCGAGGCGCCCACCAGCTTCTGCCGAACCAGGTCCAGCCGCTGCCGATATCCGATATAGCGGTGCAGGGCGTCACCCAAGGCGCCCGTGCGTTCACTGGACTGCACCAGTGCCACGTACAACGGCGGGAAAACGCGCGGCTGCTGGGCCAGTGCCTGGGACAGCGAGCGGCCCTCGTACAGCTGGCGAACCAGCGCAGCCAGAACCTTGCGCGCGGCCCCGGGCGGGGCTTTTTCCGCCAGGCTTTCCAGGGCATCGATCAACGGCAGGCCGGCGTGCAGCAGCGTGGTCAGTTCCTGGCTGAACAACACCAGGTCGAACATGGCCTGGCGGCGCCAGGCGATATTGCGCAGGGCGCCGCCGTGGCCGCGCACGCTGACCACCCGCAAACCTTGGCCCTCGGCCTGGCGGCGCGCCTGCTCAGCGTCCTCGGCATCGATCTGCAATTGCACCACGCCCTGTCTGCCCAGGGCCTTGAGGCTGTAGCGCATGGCCGTGCTCCTCATTGCCAGCTGGTAATTTCGGCGTTCTCACCGTCGCCGCCGGGCTGGCCGTCCTTGCCCATCGACAGCAAGTCGTACTCGCCGCCGTTTTCGCCAGGTTGGCGGTAGATGTATGCCCGGCCCCATGGGTCTTGCGGCACCGCTTTCTGCAGGTAGGGGCCAGACCAGCGCGCCTCGCCGCTGGGTGCAGCCACCAGCGCCTGCAGGCCCTGTTCGCTGTTGGGGTAGTGGCCGACTTCCAGGCGGTACAGGTCCAGGGCCTTGCCCAGGCCTTCGATCTGCGCCCGGGCCACCTTGGCCTCCGAGCGGCCGAGCTGGCTGAAGTATTTGGGTGCGACGATGCCGGCCAGCAAGCCGAGCACCACCAGCACCACCAGAAGCTCGAGCAGGGTGAAGCCAGTTTGGCGGTTGGGTGTGCGCTGCATGGTGAAGCCCTCCTGCATGGGGGCATGCTTGCCCAGGGTTTCGCTGCTCCATGCAACAGCCGTGCACGTCTGCCTCGGGGCCTTGCGCCATGCGCCATGGCAAGCGGCACAGTGCTTGCGTCATCCCCGTAAAGCCCGGGTTTTCCGGGGCATTTCCCCCACATCGGGGGCACCGGCGGGGAGGCGACCGACATGCGTGGAATTATCCTAGGACTGATCTGGCTGGCAGGGGCGAGCGCCCAGGCCGACGTGTACATTTCCATCGATGCCAAGGGTGGCTACGTACTGACTAACGTCCACCGGCCCGGGCGCCACTATGAGCGGGTGATCAGCGAACCCCTTGCCCAGGCAGGCCCGGCCAATGCGCAACTGATCACCGGCCGCCCGTACGCTGCCCTGGTGGCCACCGCGGCACGCAAGCACAACGTGCCGCAGGCGCTGCTGCATGCGCTGATCAAAGCCGAGTCCGGTTACAACCCCAAGGCACGCTCGGCAGCGGGGGCGGTGGGGCTGATGCAGCTGATGCCCGATACGGCGAAGGAGATGGGCGTCGAAGATGCCCTGGACCCTGAAGACAACGTGCTGGGCGGCGCGCGCTACCTCAAACGCATGCTGACGCTGTTCGACAACGACATCACCCTGGCGGTGGCCGCCTACAATGCCGGCCCCGATGCGGTAATGCGCCGGGGTGCGGTGCCGCCGTTCGCCGAAACCCGGCGTTATGTGCCCAACGTGCTGCGCGAATACCGCAAGTTGCAGGGCCTGGCGGCAGATTCGCCACTGTGACTGCAGGGCGCCTTGCATCGGCATGATGGAAATCAGTGCCATGGTTTCCCCAACTCTGGGCTATACCCTTTCACAGGTGCTCAGCAGTGGAAGCCACCATGGACATCGCTCCCCGTACCGAGATGCCAGAGCCACCTGCCGGCGCTGAAGCCGGCACCCCGCGCAAACCGTTCAACCTGCTGCGCTGGTACGCCTGGGTGAGCCTGGCCATCATCGTTTCGGTGGCCGCGGGGCTTGGGTTGATCTCAAGCCGTTTCATCATCAACGAAAGTGTCGAGCGCGACGCGCTGCTTACCGCCCAGTTCATTACCTCCATCGCCGATGCAGAAGTGCGCCATGTGTCGATCCCCAACGTGCGCACCATGGGCGAACTGCTCGACCCACGCACCGACCATTCCGCCTTGCCGGGCGTGGCCCCTGAAGCGCGGCGCAAGGCCCGTGGAGAATTTCTCGACCACATCGCCCACCTGCCCGACATGCTCCTGGCCAATATCTACGCCCCTGACCGCACGGTGATCTGGTCGAGCAACCCCGCGCTGATGGGCAAGCTGATCGATGGCGATGACGACCTCGATCGGGCTTTCGAGTACAAGCAGCGGGTCTCGGCCAGTTACCACCATTTCGAGCAGGCCCGCGCCGAACAGAAGTTCGTGACCCCGCCCAAGCAGTTGTTCATTGAAAACTACATCCCGCTGTTCGACGCCGATGGCGAGCGGGTCACGGCCATGGTGGAGATCTACAAGGAGCCCCACGACCTGATCGTGCGTATCGAGCATGGCCTGGTGCGTATCTGGCTGGCGATGACCGTGGGCGCCGGGCTGGTCTATATCGGCCTTTACGGCATCATGCGCCGCGCCGCACGGCTGATGGCGGTGCAGCAGAAACGCCTGATCAGCAACGAAACCTATGTGGCGCTGGGCGAGGTGTCCTCGGCCGTGGCGCACAGCCTGCGCAACCCATTGGCCAGCATCCGCTCCAGTGCCGAGCTGGCGCAGGTGTTCGATGAGGGGCCCGCACAGCGCAATATCGATGAAATCATCAGCCAGGTCGACCGCATGTCGCACTGGATTCGCCAACTGCTGCAGTCGCTACGGCCATTGAACGACGAAGCGGTCGCGGTGGACCTGCCCCAGGCCTTGCAGGAGAGCCTGCAGACTTTTGCCGCAGCGCTTGCTCGCAGCGGCGTGACCGTCGACCTGCAACCGTTGCCCGCCGTGCAGGTGCTGGGCCAGCCGGTGCTGCTGCGGCAGATTTTCAACAGCCTGATCGACAACGCCCTGGAGTCGATGGAGCAAGGTGGCCGGCTGCGGGTGGAGGTGGTCAAGCAGGACCGGCGCAGCGTTACCCTGCGCTTGTCCGACACCGGCAGAGGCATGAATGAACGCCAGCGACGCATGGCATTCCGGCCCTTCTTCACCACCAAGCAAGGCGGGTTGGGGGTTGGGCTGGTGCTGGTGAGACGCATCATGGAACGCTTCGGTGGCTCGGTGAGATTGAGTAGCAGCGTGGGGCATGGCACGCGCGTGTCCCTGAATTTCAGACTGGCGTTATCTTCATAGCTGTTATCAGGAAACCATTGTAAATATTTGATCTAAAAGCGTTATTACACATTTGGGGCATAAAGACCCAAATGTGGGGGGTGTTTCTCGAATCAAGGTTCCAATAGTTATGTAACTAGCTGATATAAATAGACATTGTATTTTCAAGTACCCATGGCTGGTTTTTTGCAGCGCTACATTGGCGACAAATGGCGGCTGCGGCGTGGCTGGCGAAGTGCTATCAACTTGCTACGCACGCTAAGCTCACGGGTGCGACCTTGAACGCAATCTTGCGCGGGAACGAAGCGATGCAGACGCTGGAAACCGAATTCCCCGACAAGACCCCGGCGCAGCCTGGCAGCGGCTTCGCTGCCCCGCTTCGCGAGTTCAACCTGCTGCGCTGGTTTTCGGTGATCAGCCTGCTGATCATTGCCTCGGTGGCAGGCGGCCTGGGTTACGTCTCGACGCGTTTCGTGGTGCGTGACAGCGTCGAGCGCGACGCCATGCTCACCGCCCAGTTCATCCAGGCCATGGCCCAGGCCGAGGTGCGCCATTCGCAGCTGCCGCCCGGCACCACCATGGGCGAATTGCTCGACCCACGGCTGGACCATCAACACCTGCAGGTCAGCCCCGCGCTCGCCGAGTCGACCCGCGTCGAATTTCTCGACCATGTCGAGCACTTGCCCGACACGCTGCTGGCCAACGTCTATGCCCGCGACCGTACCATCGTCTGGTCGACCAACCCGGCACTGGTCGGCAAGCGCATCGCGGCCGATGGCGAGCTGGAGCATGCATTCCGCTCGCGCAAGGCGGTATCGGCCAGCTACCACAAGGCCGAAGAAGGCCGCGAAGAGCAGAAGTTCCAGCGCGCCCCGCAGTACCTGTTCATCGAGAACTACGTCCCGCTGTTCGACAGCCAGGGCGAGCAGGTGATGGCGATGGTCGAGATCTACAAAGAGCCCAAGGACCTGATCCGGCGTATCCAGCGCGGTTACGTGCTGATCTGGGCCTCGACCTTGCTGGGCGGGGCGCTGATCTACTTTGGCCTGTTCTGGATCGTGCGCCGTGCTGCGTCCATGCTGCGCCACCAGCAGGACCGCCTGGTGGCCAGCGAAACCTATGTGGCTCTGGGCGAAATGTCGTCGGCGGTGGCGCACAGCATGCGCAACCCGTTGGCCAATATTCGCTCCAGTGCAGAGCTTGCCCAGGAAATCGCCAACCCCCAGGCGCAGCAGAACATTGTCGACATCATCAGCCAGGTCGACCGGATGTCGCGCTGGGTGCGCGAACTGCTGGTGTCGCTGCGCCCCACCAGCGACATCGCCGAAGCTGTGGACCTGGTGGCGGCCATTGACGATACCCGCCAGGCCTTTGCCCAGCAGATCGAGCGCAACGGCGTGCGCTTCACCTTCGAGGGGCCGCAGGCGCAATGGGTGGCCAGCCAGCCGCTGCAGTTGTCGCAGATCCTCAACAGCCTGTTTTCCAATGCCATCGAAGCCATGCCCAGCGGCGGCCAGTTGCGTGCTCAGGTCAGTGTGCGGGATGGCCAGTGGGTCGACTTGCTGCTTAGCGACACCGGCAAAGGCATGACCAAGCAGCAGGAACGGATGGTCTTCAAGCCGTTTTTCACCACCAAGCAGGGCGGCCTCGGTGTAGGCCTGGCGCTGGCCAAGCGCATCATGGAACGGTTCGGCGGCTCGGTCAGCCTGAGCAGCCGCGAAGAGGAAGGAACCCGCGTCAGCCTCACTTTCAATATTGCAGCGGGAGGGGAACATGGAGCACAGCATCCTGGTAGTCGAGGATGATGAAATCCTTGCCAACAACATTCGCACCTACCTGAGCCTCAAGGGCTTCGAGGTGACCGTGTGCAACAGCGCAGAGCTTGCCTTGGAGCAGATCAAGCGCATCCAGCCCGACGCGGTGCTCACCGACAACTCGCTGCCCGGCATGAACGGCCACGACCTGTTGCGCACCCTGGTGGCGCAGGCACCGGAGCTCAAGGTGATCATGATGACCGGCTACGGCAACGTCGAAGATGCCGTGCAAGCGATGAAGGAGGGCGCGTTCCATTACCTGACCAAACCCGTGGTGCTCGCCGAGCTCAAGCTGACGCTGGAAAAGGCCCTGGCGACCGACCGCATGGAGCGCACGCTGTCGTTCTACCAGGAGCGCGAGGCGCAGAAGTCCGGGCTACAGGCCCTGATCGGCGAGTCACCGGTGATGCTCACGCTCAAGCACACGCTGCGCCAGGTGCTCGATGCCGAGCGCCGCATGGCCAGTGACGACCTGCCGCCAGTGCTGGTCGAAGGCGAAACCGGCACGGGCAAGGAGCTGGTCGCCCGCGCCTTGCATTTCGATGGGTCGCGCAGCAAGGGGCCGTTCATCGAGTTCAACTGCGCATCGATCCCCGCCAACTTGCTGGAAGCGGAGCTGTTCGGGCATGAAAAGGGCGCCTTCACCGATGCCAAGGAGCGCCGTGTGGGGCTGGTCGAGGCCGCCGATGGCGGCACGCTGTTCCTCGATGAGATCGGCGAGATGGACCTGGTGCTGCAGGCAAAGCTGCTGAAGTTGCTGGAAGACCGCAGCATCCGCCGCATCGGCGCGGTCAAGGAGCGCAAGGTCGATCTGCGGGTGATCAGCGCCACCAACTGCAACCTCGAGCAGATGGTGCAGCAGGGCAAGTTCCGCCGAGACCTGTTCTTCCGCTTGCGCATCATTGCCCTGAAGGTGCCTCGGCTGTTCGCACGTGGGCAGGACATTCTGATCCTGGCCCGGCATTTCCTGGCCCACCACGGGCGCCGCTATGGCAAGCCGAACCTGCGTTTCAGTGCCGAGGCCGAGGCCCTGATGCTGAGTTACAGCTGGCCGGGTAATGTGCGTGAGCTACGCAACATGCTGGAGCAGACCGTGTTGCTGGCGCCCAATGAAGTGGTGCAGGCGCATCAGCTCAACCTGTGCCTGACCTTGGTCGACGAGCCGCTGGCCCAGCCCACCGCCACACTGTATGAAATGCCGCGGCATGAACCGGAGCCTGGCACCAGCTTGCCAGACATGGAGCGCGACCTGGTGTGCAAGACGCTCGATCGCACCGATTGGAACGTCACCAAATCGGCGCGGATGCTCGGCCTTTCGCGGGATATGCTGCGCTACAAGATCGAAAAACTGGGGTTGACCCGGCCTGACAAGCGTCAGTGGTGAGCGGTATCCGGTACGGGCTAGTCCGGCCCCTTCACGGTTTACCCGCGAAGAGGCCAATGAAGTCTAACGCTGGCCACCGTCCGAGCCGGCCCCCTGGCCACCCGTTCCTTCCGACCCCGTGCCATCCATACCCGGAAGGTCGCGGTTGTCATTCTGCCTGGCGGGCGGGCTTTCCGGGTCATTGCCCTGTATGCGCGGGTCGGTGTCCCGCGGCATGGGCTTTTCGATCGGGTTGAGGGTGCTGTCGACACCCGGTTTTGGCGCCGGGTTGTGCGGGTCGTCAGGGTAGGTCGGGCCGGTGCCAACCGCCAGGGCCAGCGGGGCGGCGAGCAGGGTGGCGAGCAACAAGCTGGTGCGGATCATCATGGGCAGGCTCCTTTGCGAGGGTAGGGCACGTATGTCTGTTCGGCCCTACCCGACGCACCAAGGTGCCATTACGCCGATCAGCGGTCACACCACCGTCGACAGCGCCATGATGAAAATGATGCCGACCACCGACAGGATGGTCTCCATCATGCTCCAGGTCTTGAAGGTTTCGGCCACCGTCATGTTGAAGTACTGCTTCACCAGCCAGAAGCCGGCATCGTTGACGTGGGACAGGATCAACGAGCCAGCGCCGGTGGCCAGCACCAGCAGCTCCCGGTTGACCCCGGGCACCAGGTCGATCACCGGTGCGACGATACCTGCGCCGGTGATGGTCGCCACGGTCGCCGAGCCCGTGGCGATGCGGATAACCGCCGCCACCAGCCAGGCCAGCATGATCGGCGAAATTTCCGCCTGCACCGCCATCTGCCCGATCACGTTACCGACACCGGTGTCCACCAGCATCTGCTTGAAGCCACCGCCAGCGCCGACGATCAACACGATGGCTGCGGTGGGTGCCAGGCTCTGGTCGAGCATCTTCATGATCTGCTGCCGGGTGAAGCCACGCGCCGAGCCGAAGGTGTAGAACGCCAGCAACAAGGCAGCGAGCAGGGCGGTGATCGGGTGGCCGATCAAGTCCATCCACTGGCGTACGATGTGTTCGGCTGGCAGGACCACGTCAGCGAAGGTCTTGAGCAGCATCAGTACCACCGGCAGCAGTACGGTGACCAGGGTGATGGTGAAGCTGGGCAGGTTGCTTTGATCGGACTCCTTGGCAATCTGGTCCATCAGTTCTTGCGACGGGTTGCCGGGGATGTAGCGGGAGATGAAGTTACCGAACAGCGGGCCGGCAATAATCGCCGTAGGCAGCGCCACCAGCAGGCCGTAGAAGATGGTCTTGCCGATGTCGGCCTTGAAGATGCCGATCGCCAGCAGCGGGCCTGGGTGCGGCGGCACCAGGCCGTGAACCACGGAAAGCCCTGCCAGCAGCGGGATGCCGATCTTGATCAGGGATACCCCGGAGCGTCGGGCGACGATGAACACCAGCGGAATCAACAGCACGAAGCCGATTTCGAAGAACAGCGGGATGCCCACCAGAAACGCGGCGAACATCATCGCCCAGTGCACGTTCTTCTTGCCGAAGGCGCGGATCAGGGTTTGCGCGATCTGGTCGGCGCCGCCGGAGTCGGCCATCAGCTTGCCGAGCATGGTGCCCAGCGCGAGGACGATGCCGACGAAGCCGAGCACGCCACCAAAACCGTCCTGGAACGATTTCATGACCTTGGCCACCGGCATGCCGGACGTCAGGCCGAGAAAGCCCGCAGCAATGGTCAGGGCAACGAAGGGGTGGACTTTGAAATGGGTGATCAGCAGGATCAGCCCGATGATGGTCACCAGGGCGTCGAGCAGCAGGTAGGTATCTGTAGCCAGTCCGAACATGGTTTTAAGGCCTCGGTCTTATCGTTGTTTTTGGCGTTGCTTTTAATTGAACTTTCGCCGTTTCAGGGCATCGAGACAGCGCTGTCTTTGGTGAGCCGGATAAACCGCCGGGTCAGGCGGTCCGCGCCAGGTTCCGCTCACCGCAGGGCTTTAGCCAGGCGTCCACCGACTCGGCCAGCGCTTCGATGGGCAACGTGGCATCCAATGGCAGCGTCAGCGGCTCGCCATGGGGAGATTCAAGGGCGGCGAACTGGCTGTCGATCAGGCTTGCCGGCATGAAGTGGCCAGGGCGGGCGAGCACGCGCTTTTCAGCTTCGGCAGGGGTAAGCTCGAGGAATACGAACACCAGCCCGGGCATCGCCTCGCGCAGGGTGTCGCGATAGCGGCGCTTGAGAGCCGAACAGGTGAGGATCGGGCGTTCGCCATCCTTGACCGTGGCTTGCAGCTCCTGGCCAAGGCGCACCAGCCAGCCGGCTCGGTCGTCGTCGTTGAGGGGGGTGCCAGCACTCATCTTCTTGATGTTTTCGGCAGGGTGAAACGCGTCGCCTTCAATCAGGCGGCCGCCGCTTCTGGCGGCAATGGCAGCACCGACGCAGCTTTTGCCGCAACCGGCCACGCCCATCACCACAATGGCGGACAGGGGAGAATTCATCAGTACCTCCTGCGGGGCGAGATAGCGCTGTCTCGTTGTGGACGAAAGGCTACTCCCCGGTGTTATTGATCTTGTCGTTACGCAGTATGGACGCTTGGCAGAAGGCGTGTAGCCGCCACCACCAAAGATTACATTGCCTGCGTCCTGAGACAGCGCTACCTTAGTGACCGTTCCCCTCCCTTGCAAGTAGTAAAATTACAACATTCATGTCCCGATCAGGCTCCCGCACTACCGGTCGTCCCACCCTGGCAGAAGTCGCCAGGCTTTCCGGGGTTTCCCCGATTACCGCCTCCCGCGCGCTGCGCGGCGTCAGCACCGTTGCCCCGGAATTGGTGGAAAAGGTGGTGGCCGCTGCAGCCAGCCTGGGCTATGTCGCCAACCCGGCCGCCCGGGCGTTGGCTTCTGCACGCAGCCAGTCGGTGGTGGTGCTGATCCCGTCGCTGTCCAACCAGCTGTTCATCGACACCCTGGAGGCCATCCACGATGTCATGCGCCCCCGCGGGCTCGAAGTACTGATCGGCAACTATCACTACGATATCGACGAAGAAGAAAACCTGATCCGCAACTACCTGGCGTATCAGCCGTGCGGCATGCTGCTCACCGGCTTCGACCGCAGCGAGGCTTCGCGGCAAATGCTGACGGCCAGCGGGGTGCCCTGCGTGCACATGATGGAGCTGGGCGGCGAGGCGGGTGCGTTGTCCGTCGGTTTTTCCCAGCAGCAGGCCGGCCGCGCGGCCGCGCAGCACTTGCTCGAGCGTGGTCGGCGGCGCCTGGCGTTCATCGCCGCGCAACTCGACCCGCGCGTGATGCAACGGGCCGAAGGCTTCCGCCAGGCTTTGGCCGAGGCAGGCATGGCCGCGACCGAACTTGAAATCCTCTCGCCGCAGCCCTCGTCCATTGCACTGGGCAGCGAGTTGTTCAGCCAGCTGCTGGCGCAGGCGCCGGATGTGGACGGCATTTTCTTCTGTAACGACGACCTGGCCCAGGGCGCGGTGCTGCAGGCGTTGCGGCAGGGGATCGAAGTGCCACGCCAGGTGGCGATGGTCGGTTTCAATGACTTGCCGGCCTCAGCGCACATGGTGCCGCGCCTGACCTCGATCCGTACGCCACGGGCTGCCGTCGGTCGGGGTGCGGCACACGCGTTGCTGGCCTTGCTCGATGGCAAGCGCGTGTCCACCGAGCAGCAGGACCTGGGGTTTGAATTGATGGTGCGCGAAAGCTCCTGACTTTTCTTTGTCACTAATGACTAAGTGATATCAGTTCGCTTGCATGCTTTCGGCGCCGATCTATGCTCAGGAAACCCCGCGCACAAAGGACCCCGGCGCCATGTTCGATTTTCATCGCAAGTCAGATTTGATCGAAATTCAGCGCACTCGCCAAGCCCTTGCCGAAGCCCAGGCAAAGCTCGCGGCGATCAGCCGTTCCATGGCAATGATCGAGTTTGCCCCCGATGGCACCATCCTCGACGCCAATGCCCATTTCTGCCAGACCATGGGTTATACCGTCGAAGAGTTGCGCGGCAAGCACCACCGGTTGTTTTGCGACCCGGCCTACGTGAAAACGGCCGAGTACCAGCAGTTGTGGCGGGAGCTGGGGGAAGGCAAGGCCATCAGCGGGACATTCGAACGCGTCGACAAGGCGGGCCGCGAGGTGTGGCTCGAAGCCAGCTACATGCCGGTGCGTGATGAGCTGCAGCACGTGACCAGCGTGATCAAGGTGGCCTCCGATATCAGCCAGCGGGTAAAGGAAGAGCACGAAAACCAGAGCCTGCTCAAAGCCATCGGCCGCTCCATGGCTGTGGTCGAGTTCAACCCGCAAGGGCGGGTGATCAAGGCCAACCAGAATTTCCTCTCGACCATGGGGTACCGCCTGGAAGAGGTGGTTGGCCGCCACCATGGGCTGTTCTGCCTGGCGCATGAGCGCGAGTCGGCCGGGTACCGCGAATTCTGGGCGTCGTTGAACCGCGGCGAGTACCACTCGCATCGCTTCGAGCGGGTCAACAAGCAAGGCCAGACGGTGTACCTGGAGGCTTCCTACAACCCGATCTTCGACAGCAAGGGCCGGCTCTACAAAGTGGTCAAGTTCGCCAGCGACATCACTGCGCAGGTCAGCACTCAGCAGAGCGCGGCCGAAGCGGCGCATGCCAGCTCTGTGCAGACCGACGCCTGCGCCCGCAAGGGTACCGAGGTGGTGCAGCAGACGGTACAGGTCATCGAACAGATTTCCCAGGAGCTCAATGACGCGGCGCGCAGCATCGATGCGGTCAGTAAACAGTCGGATGTAATCGGGCAGATCGTTTTGACCATCCGCGGCATTGCCGACCAGACCAACCTGCTGGCCCTGAATGCCGCCATCGAGGCGGCCCGCGCCGGTGAGCATGGTCGCGGCTTCGCCGTGGTCGCCGACGAGGTGCGCAGCCTGGCTGCCAGGACCAGCAAGGCCACCTTGGAAATTGTCGATGTGGTGCGGCAGAACCATGACCTTTCGCTCACCGCAGTGGCCAGCATGCAGTCGAGCCTGACGCGCACGGGGCGAGGCGTTGCCCTGGCGAACGAGGCCGGCACGGTGATCATGGAAATCCAGCAGGGCTCACGCCATGTGGTCGATGCCATCAGCCAGATCAACTCGACGCTGCAATTGCACTGAGGGCATCCGCCAGTTCGCGCTGCAGGGCCTGCAGGCTGGTTTTAAGCCGCAACTGCAGCGCGTCGGTCGGCAAGCCTTCGGCCTGGGCTTGTTCGATGGCTTCGCAATCGCGCACGACTGCGCGCACCTTGAGCATTTTGGCGCCGCCCTTGATGCGGTGGGCCACCGCACGCACCGCGTCGCGGTCCGGCGCTGTGCCCAAGGCATGCAGCGCGGCCAGGTCTTCGCTGGCGCTTTGCGACAGCTGCTCGAGCAGGCGCCGCACCAGTTGCTCGTCGTCCTGGGTGAGGTGGCGCAGCTCGTTCAGGTTGAAACCGCTGCCACTTGGCACACCTGCAGCAGCACCGGGGCGGGCCTGCGGTAGATGGGCTGCGAGGGTGCGCAGGCCGAGTGGCTTGAACAGGCAATCGTCCATGCCGCTGGCGAGGCAGCGCTCGCGCTCCTCTGCTTGAGCATTGGCGGTAATCCCGAGAATCTTGCAGGCGGGCAGACCAAACGCCTGCTCCTGCTGACGAATCCTGCGCGTCAGGTCGTGGCCATCCATGACCGGCATGCTGCAATCGGTGATCACCAGGTCGAACGCTGCTTGCTGCCAGTGATCCAGGGCCGTTTGGCCGTCCTCTGCCAAGGTCACCCGATGGCCCAAGGTGGTCAGCTGTTTTTCCAGCAGCAGCAAATTGGCGGGGTAATCATCCACCACCAGGATGTTCAGTGGGCCGTGTTCGCCTTCCTGGGCCGGCGTTTCGGCCTCGGCGGGGGCGGGCGCTTCGCTGACGGGAAGTCGAAGTTCGACCAGCACCTTGGTACCTACGCCCTCGACGCTTTGCAGGCTCAGTGTGCCGCCCATCAGCTCGGCCAGGGTCCGGCTGATGACCAGGCCCAGGCCTGCGCCTTGGCGTGCCCGCGGGCCTCGCGCCTGGGCGAAGGCACTGAACAGTCGCGCCTGGTCCGCCGGGCCAATGCCGATGCCGGTGTCGCGCACGTTCAGCTCGACCAGCACGGCATTGCTTGCGGTTGCTGGCCGAATCACCAGGCTGGTTTGCACCTCGCCGCGGTCGGTGAATTTGATGGCATTGCTCAACAGGTTGGAAAGAATCTGCTTGAGCCGCAGGGCGTCTGCCAGTACCCAAGCGGGCGCGTCAGGCAATTCACTCTGCAGGCGAAGGCCCTTGGTTCGTGCATTGCCCTCGAAAACCCTCAAGGTGCTGCGTACCAGTTCAACCAGGTCGGTAGCCACCGGTTGCAGGGTCATATGGCCGGATTCGACGCGCGAGATATCCAGAATGTCGCCGATCAACCCCAGCAGGCCAATGGCCGAATCGTGCGCCGTTTGCAGCGCCAGGACGTCGCAGCGCCCGGCTCGGCCGTCTTCGAGCGCCAATTCGAGCAGGCCGATCACCGCATTCATGGGGGTGCGAATCTCGTGGCTCATGGTTGCCAGGAAGGTGCTCTTGGTATGGCTCGCCTGCTCTGCGTCGTCTTTTGCCTGGCGCAGTTGTTCGAGCAGCCCGCGGCTCAGTGCCAACTGCTCCTGCAGCGCGCGTTGGGCTTCTGTGCGCTGGTGGATGAGCTTGCGCAGGTAGCTGTTCCAGAACACCACGCCGGCCAGCACCAGTGCAGACAGCACCAGTACCTGCAGCGCCAGCGTACGGTAATTGCGCCATGGGCTGTCGCTGACCAGGCTGCTGGTGCGCCAACGGTTGACCAATTGGTCCAGCTCCTCTGGCGGGATGCTCAGCAGGGCCTTGTCGAGGATGGCCTGCAGTTGCGGTTGGCCGGGGGCGACGGCGAACGCAGCCAAGGCCGGGTTTTCGCCGAGCACGCTGGCAATGCGCAACTTATCCTTGAAGACCTGGTTGATGTAGTACGTGGCATTGATGTGGCTGCTGTAGGCGACGTCAGCGCTGTCGTTGGCCACGGCTTCCATGAGCCTCAGGGGGTTGTTCACCTCGACGACCTTGGCCTTGGGGTAGCGGCGCTGCACCTCGGCGCGCAAGGGGGAGCCACGCACCACGGCAATGCGCTGGCCATCAAGGTCTCTGGATTGCACTTGCCACCCAGCCTGGTTGCGCGTTACCAGGACCCGCGGGCTTACCAGGTAGGGGCGGGTATAACGCAGCTGGGCCGCACGCTGCGCGCCGTAACCCAAGGCACCGATCATTTGCGCCTCGCCACGTGCCACCTGCTCGACCATGGTCTGCACGGCATTGCGCTCGATGAACTTGAAGTGCAGCCCGGTGCGCAAGCCGATCCGCTTGAGCAGGTCGATGGTAATGCCTGTCGGTTGCTGGCGGGCATCGTTGAAGGTCAGCGGGGCGAGTGCCGTGTCGATCAGTACGCTGACCGTCGGGTTGCGATCGATCCAGGCCTGCTCTTCAGCGCTGAGCGCTGACAAGTGACGCTCGAGCAGGATGCTGGTGTTGCCGCTGCTCCAGCGGCGCAGGATGCTTAAACGTTCGCTTTCGGTAATCTTCCCCAGGGCTGTATCGACCAGGCGACGAAGCCGTTGGTTGTCACTGGCCAAGGCGAAAGAGAAACTCCCGGGAGGCACCTGGCAGAAATGGTCGATCCTTACCAGGCCCTGGTAGGTTTTGCCGATGAGATAGTCGGTACTGATGGCATCGCCCAGGTACGCATCCGCATCGCCCATCTCTACCGCCGCCAGGCCGGCCAGGGTAGAACGATAGAAACTCAGCTGAGCCTTGGGGTAGAGCGTGCGGACCGTTTCGCCCGGCAAGTAATGATCGACCATTGCCAGGCGCAGGCCGGCAAGGTCTTTGTCGTTTTTCAGGGTGCGCCCTTCGCGGGTAACGATGACCGGCAAGTCGTCGGCGTAGGGCTGGCTCAGGCTTAGCTGGGCATCGGCGGCTTCGAAGCCGTTGGAGCTGCCGAGCATGTCGATCTTGCCATCACGCAGGGCAGCGATCGCCTCATGGCGGCTGGAAAATCGCCTGACTTCGATCGGTATGCCCAGTTGCTCGGCAATCAGCCCGGCATAGTCTGCGCTGAGGCCTTCATAGTCGGCCTGGCTGATGTTGATATCGAACGGCGGGTAATCGGGGCGGGAGCTACCCAGCAGCAAAACCTTGCGTTGCTGCAGCCATTGCCGGTCGTCGCTGCCCAGTTTTAGCGGTGGCGCAGCACTGATGGAGCGCGCCAGCAGCTGCCGTGGCTCGGCGTCGGCGAGGGTTGCAGGGGAGCAGCAGGCCAGGCCGATGGCCATGAGCAGGCCTGCCAGCGAGCGTTTCATGGCGATTGCGGGCCTACTTGACGTAGTTGCGCGTGGCCAGGTCAACCATTTCCACCAATGATTCAGTCTTGAGCTTGTCCATGATGCGTCCACGGTAGGTGCTGATGGTCTTGGCACTGAGGTTCATGCAATGGCCAATGTTCTTGTTGTTCTCGCCACGAGCCAGGCGTCTCAGTACTTCCATCTCGCGGTTTGACAGGCTGCCCAGCCGCGCCGCCTCGCTTTCCAGGGAATTGCTGTTGACCGACATCTGCGGAAAGGTGGAATAGCCCTTCACCAGCGCCTTGAGTGCAAAGACGACAGCCTCGAGGTCTTCATCCTTGGTCACGAAGGCGCCAATGCCGGCGTCCAGGCAGCGGCGTACGTACAGGTCGGTGGCTTGCCCGGTCAGCACCATGATCCTTGGCACTTTGGGTAGCTGCTGCAGGCGCTTTATCACCTCCATGCCGTCGAGCCCCGGAAGCCCGATGTCCAGTACCACCACATCCGGTTGCAGGTTGCGTGCTACCTGCCCAACTTCACTCCCATTGTCGACCTCACCAATAACTTGAAAGCGCTCGCGCTCAAGCAACATGCGCAGCGCGAAGCGGACGGTAGAGTGATCGTCGACGATCAGCACGGTTGTCATGAGGAAAACTCCTGTCGAAATGTGGTCCGTTTCCCGCGGTTATCAGGAATACGTCTGCAAGGTCTTTCTGCAGCGCAGCACGATACTTCCATTCCGACGCCTTGATAATGGCGAGTATAGATCTGTTGACTAAGCGGGCTGACTTTGTTGAAAAATCCTACAAAAACGGCTGAGGGCGGGCATCGTCAGAGGCATTTCGACGCTGCCTGCCCTCGGTAGCTGCTTATGCGCAGGCGGCGTGAGGCTTCGACACGCGCTGGGTAGAGGCAGGGTTGTTGCTGAGCGCCTGGCCGACGCGCGGGGGGCGGGCCAGCAACTGGCCGGCGCAATTTGGGCAGCGGCCCTGGAAGCGGGTTTCGGCACAGTTGCGGCAGAAGGTGCATTCGAACGAGCAGATCAGCGCGTCAGGGCTGTCGCCCGCAAGATCAACGTCGCAGCATTCACAATTTGGGCGTAGCTCGAGCATGGGCGTGACTCCGGTCCGCGCAATGGAGCCTGGAGTCTGCTACGGCACCTGGCAGGTTGGCAATGGTCAATCACCCGGGCGATAGAGGTGTGCGTGCCCTGCGCGGTACAAGGCTGACGCGGCGAACGGTGCGTCCCCGAGCACGTGGCCGACGAGGATCAGCGCCGTGCGGCGAAAGCCCTTGGCGGCCACCTGTTCGACGATAGTGCCAAGCGTGCCGCGGGCCCAATCCTGGTCCGGCCAGGTTGCACGGTGCACCACGGCGACCGGGCAGTCGAGACCGTAATGGGGCACAAGTTCGTCGACGATACGGGCCAGGTGCTTGACCCCCAGGTGGATGGCCAAGGTACTGCCATGGCGCGCCAGGTCGCTCAGTTGTTCGCCAGCAGGCATGGGTGAGCTGTCGCCGTAACGGGTGAGGATCACCGTTTGCGCGACCTCTGGCAGGGTTAGTTCACAGCCCAGCAATGCGGCGCTGGCGGCGGTGGCCGTAACGCCGGGGATGATCTGGTAGTCGATATTCAACTCGCGCAGATGGCGGATCTGTTCGCCGATGGCGCCATACAGGCTGGGGTCGCCACTGTGTACCCGGGCTACATCCTGGCCTTTTATATGGGCCGTGCGCATGGCCTCGATGATCTGGTCCAGGTGCAGTTCGGCACTGTTGATGACTGTCTCGGCCTGATGGCCCTCGAGCACTGCCGTCGGCACTAGCGAGCCGGCGTAGATGATCACCGGGCACTGACGGATCAGGCGTTGCCCCTTGACCGTGATCAGCTCGGGGTCGCCGGGGCCGGCGCCGATGAAGTAGACCGTCATGAAGATTCCTTGCAGGTAATGGATGTAGCGATTATCCGCCGCAGGCGAGGGCGAGGGTAGCGGGGCCAAGCGATTGCCGCGTCACCTGGAGCCTGGCGTTGCCGTGGTCGAGGTGCGCGAGGGCCAGGGCCGCGCTTTCCGCGACACCCCAGCAGCCGCTGTGGGCGTGGGCCAGCGCAGAGCGATGGCTGAGCAGGGGCTCGAAGGGGTGCAGCTGGCTGGCGGTGAACAGCATCAAGGGTAAGCCGTAACGTTTGGCGAGTTGTTGCAGGCCTGGCTCGTCGGCCTTCAAATCGATGCTGGCAATGCCGCGCAGCGCTGCCAGCGCCAGGCCGTGGCTTTCCAGGGCCTGACGCAGCAGCGTGTCGAGCACGTCCACCGGGCAGCCCCGGCGGCAACCAAAGCCGGCGTACAGGGCCGGCGGTGGGTGCTGGTTTGCCATCAGGCGTGGCTGGAGCGGCGGTACAGCCAGGCGCTGAGCAGGCCCAGGGCCAGCCAGAAGGCGGCATTGGTCACCCAGGATGCGATCTTGAACTGGGTTTCCAGGGCCTCAGGAGCCAGGCTTTGGTGGACGTCGGGTTGCGGAGCACCGATCACGTGGGGGACCGCCAGCAAGACCACGCCGATCACCTTGAATAGCCAATGGCGGGCGAACACCAGCAGCGCCAGCCCCAGCCCGGTGGCGGCAGCGGTGCCGATCCACCAGCTTTGGCGCTGGCCGAGGTCGGCGGCGGCGGTGCCGGGCAGCTCCGGCGGCAGGCCCAGGGTGGGCGCCAGGCAGAACACCGCAAACCCGGCCAGGCCCCAGAGCGCACCGGTGCTGACGCGGTTGGGTTCACGCAGGCTGTAAAGCGCAGCGAGGATCAGGGCAAAACCGACGGCGACGACCAGGTTGCCACCGGTGGTGGACAGGATGCGCTGCCAGCCGTCCTCTGGCGACCAGGCCTCGGCACTGTGTTCATGGCCTGCTGCATGTTCGTGGGCAACGGCCGCTTCGCCGTCATGGCTATGGTGCTCGGCGGCAGGGGCTGCCGATTCGTAGGTTTCCGCCTGGAGGATCAGCGGGGCGACCCAGAAGCTTTGCAGCAGGGTCAGCAGCAACGCTGCAAGCAGGCCGCTGAACCCGGCGGTGCGGGCAATGCGCTTGATCATGGGGCGGTCTCAGTGGCAGGGGAAGGCGGCGCTGTGGCGGGTGTCGTGGGCGGCGTTGTGCACGGCTTCGATGTGCGAGAAGCCGGCGAAGTAGATCAGGCACAGGCCCAGCAGGCTGGCGCCGGCGGCGATGATGACGCGCTGGCTGAGGGTGACGGGGGTGGCGATGGTGTGTTTGGCGCTGGTGATGGGCATGACGCGTTCCTCTGCTTTGCTTTTTATAGGGGCAACGGGGCACAGGCGAGCGCGACAGCCCCGGGCGTGGATGGCCCAGGGGAATGCGACAGCGCCCGCCCACCGCGGGGTGTTCATGAACGCCAGGCCGGTCTCCGGGCTTGCGAGGAGGAGCAGGGCTCCTGTGAACGCGTCACCTTCCCATGCCGTACTGCTTGGCACAGTGGTCTAGACGCTTCGCTCGCTTACCGTTGCGGGGGCAGCACCGGAGTTGTCGGGCCCTGGTCGAGGGCCTGCGACGCACCGGTTTCCCGTTTCACCCCCGTGGGGGCACCTGAACGCAGGGTGTAAGGAGAGCACGGGGCAGGGGTGGCGTCAATTGGTTGATGGGGTTGGGGGGGAGGCGGAGTGGGACGCGAAGGGGGCTCCTTGAATGCAGTGGTGGTGCGCAAATCGAGCGCCGCCCGCGCGGCGCTCGGTCGCCAGGGCGCCACAAATCTCAAGCCATGAGTTGACCACCCGCCACCCCCCGCGTAGCCTTGCCGCTTCGAGGTTCTTCGGCCAAACCGAAGCTAAGACGGGAACGCGGTACAAGCCGCGGCTGCCCCCGCAACTGTAAGTACCGGCAACGGATCGACACAGCCACTGCGCCCAGGCGCGGGAAGGCGTCATCCCGCCAGGCCCTTGTCTGATCAAGGCCTGAACGGTGCAAGCCAGGAGACCTGCCTCGCAACGATTTCGACTTTCAACCGGGCGGGGTGATCCGGTGGCGAACGAGCCCGGCCGGCCTGGCCCGAGGCTTTCGTCCCGCATGCCCGCGCCATCCTGCCAAGGGCAACGCGACATGAAAACACTGGCCAAGCTCCCCGTCACCATCGTCACCGGCTTCCTCGGCTCGGGCAAGACCACCTTGCTCCGGCACATGCTCGACAATGCTCAGGGCCGTCGCATCGCGGTCATCGTCAACGAGTTCGGTGAGCTCGGCATCGACGGCGAAATCCTCAAGCAGTGCAGCATCGGCTGCACCGAGGAAGAGGCCAGCGGCCGTGTCTACGAACTGGCCAACGGCTGCCTGTGCTGCACCGTGCAGGAAGAGTTCTTCCCGGTGATGCGCGAACTCGTGGCCCGCCGCGGCGACCTCGACCACATCCTCATCGAAACCAGCGGCCTGGCCCTGCCAAAACCGTTGGTACAGGCCTTCCAGTGGCCAGAAATCCGTAACGCCTGCACCGTCGACGCGGTAATCACCGTGGTCGACAGCCCGGCCGTGGCCGCTGGCACCTTCGCCGCCTACCCCGACCAGGTCGACGCCCAGCGCAAGCTCGACCCCAACCTGGACCACGAATCGCCGCTGCACGAACTGTTCGCCGATCAGTTGGCCAGTGCCGACCTGGTGGTCCTCAACAAAGCCGACCTGATCGACGCCGAAGGCCTGGCCAAGGTGCGCGCCGAAGTCGCCGAAGAACTGCCGCCTGCGGTCAAGGTGATCGAAGCCAGCAGCGGCCGCCTGCCGCTGGACGTGCTGTTGGGTATTGGCGCTGAGTCGGAAGCGCACATCGATGGCCGTCGCACCCACCATGACGCCCACCATGACGGCGACGACGATCATGATGACCACGACCATGACGCCTTCGATTCCATCTCCATCGACCTGCCGGAAGCCGACGAAGCCCTGCTGCTCGACGCCTTGACCCAGCTGGTAGTGGAGTTCGGCATTCTGCGGGCCAAAGGTTTCGCAGCCATCCCCGGCAAGCCGATGCGCCTGCTGGTCCAGGGCGTGGGCACCCGTTTCGACAAGCACTTCGACCGTGCCTGGCGCGCTGGCGAGCCGCGCATGACCCGCCTGGTACTGATTGGCCAGGATCTCGATGCCGCGCAACTGGAAGCGCGCCTGCGCCAAGCCCTGGGCGCCTGACCCATGCACCTGCTGCGGACCCAGCCCGGCGGCTTCGTGCCGGACGACAGCATCGCCGACCTCGGCCAGACACCCGCCGAGCTGGTGATCCTCTGCAGCGGCGACTCGCACCTGGCACTGCTCGCCGAAACCGCCGAGCAACTGCCAGACGACTTTCCCAGCCTGCGCCTGGCCAACCCCATGCAGGTGCAGAACCATGCTTCGGTCGATCTGTATGTCGACGAGGTACTGCGCCATGCCAAGGTTATCCTGGTGTCGTTGCACGGTGGGGTCGGTTATTGGCGCTATGGCGTCGAGCAGTTGGTCGAGCTGACCGCGCGCGGCGTGCAGCTGATTCTGGTGCCGGGTGACGACCGCCCGGACCCTGAGCTGACCGGCCTTGGCACCGTTACCGGTGAACCGGCCGAGCGCCTCTGGCACTACCTGCGCCAGGGCGGCAAGGCCAATGCCGTCAACCTGTTCAAGTGCCTGGCCAACCAGTGGCTGGGCCGCGATTACAGCTGGGACGCGCCGCAGCCGCTGCCGCGCACATCGGTCTATCACCCGGCCAAACCCGCGGCGGCCCTGGAAGACTGGTACGGCGAGTGGCACCCGGACTACCCGGTGGCGCCGCTGCTGTTCTACCGTTCGCACCTGCAGGCGGCAAACACTGCGTTCATCGACGTGTTCTGCGAACGCCTGCAGGCCGCAGGCCTCAACCCGTTGCCGATTGCCGTCGCCAGCCTCAAGGAAAGCGCGTGCCTGGAACAGGTCGAACGCTGGCTGGACGACATTGGGGCCGAGGTGTTGATCAACACCACAGGTTTTGCCCTGTCCAGCCCGGAGCGCCCCAACCTGCGGCCGTTTCGTCGCGACATCCCGGTGCTGCAGGCGATCTGCGCGCAGGACAACCAACCCGGTTGGGAAGCCAGCGAGCAGGGCCTGGGTGCCCGCGACCTGGCCATGCACATTGCCTTGCCCGAGCTGGACGGGCGCATCATTACTCGCCCGGTGAGCTTCAAGGACATGGCCTGGCGCAGCGAGCGCAGCCAGTCCGACGTGGTCTGCTACCGCGCCCACCCCGAGCGCATGGACTTCGTGGCCGAGCTGGCAAGGCGCTGGGTCGAGCTGGCGCGCCTGCCCAACGGGCAGAAACGCGTGGCGCTGGTGCTGGCCAACTACCCAACCCGTGACGGGCGCATCGGCAATGGCGTCGGGCTCGACACCCCCGCAGCCGCCCTGAACATTCTCAAGGCGCTGCGGGCAGAAGGTTACCCGCTCGACGAACTTCCCGGCAGCGGCACGCAGCTGATTCACCAGTTGCTCGGCGGCGTGACCAACGACCTCGATCACCTCGACCAGCGCCCCTGCGCGCAGAGCCTGAGCCTGGTGGATTATCAGGCCGCCTTCGCGCGCCTGCCCGCCGCCAACCAGCAAGCGGTGCTGGAACGTTGGGGCCCGCCCGAGCAAGACCCGATGTACCGCAGCGGCCGGCTGATGGTGGCCGGCCTGCGTTTTGGCCTGACCTTTGTCGGCATTCAACCTGCGCGCGGTTATCAGGTCGACCCCAGCGCTGTGTACCACGACCCCGACCTGGTGCCGCCGCATGGTTACCTGGCGTTCCATTTCTGGCTACGCCATGCCTTTGCTGCCGATGCGGTCATTCATGTGGGCAAGCATGGCAACCTCGAGTGGTTGCCAGGCAAAGGCGTGGGCCTGTCCGCCCAGTGCTGGCCGGATGCGCTGCTGGGCCCGTTGCCGAACATTTATCCGTTCATCGTCAACGACCCGGGCGAGGGCGCCCAGGCCAAGCGGCGCACCCAGGCGGTGATCATCGACCACCTGATGCCGCCGCTGACCCGCGCCGAAACCTACGGCCCGCTGCGTCACCTGGAGCAACTGGCCGATGAGTTCTACGAAGCGCAGATGCTCGACCCACGGCGTGCCCGTGAGTTGCAGCGCGACATCCTTGAGCTGGTCAAAGCCAACCACATCGACCGCGAGTTGCAGTTGGAAGGCCAGCTGGATGATGCTGCCGTGTGGTTGCCGCGCCTGGACACCTACCTGTGCGACCTCAAGGAATCGCAGATTCGCGACGGCCTGCATGTGTTCGGCGAGTCTCCGCAGGCACGCCTGCGGATCGATACCTTGCTGGCCCTGCTGCGCGTCGAGCGCGCAGATGGCCGCGGCGGCAACGCCAGCTTGCTGCGCACGCTCGCCAAGGCTTTGGCGTTAGGCTTCGACCCCTTGGACTGCGACCTCGGCCAAGCGTGGGAAGGGCCATGCCCAACCCTGCTGCAAGCCATCAGCCAAGCGCCGTGGCGCACCTTCGGTGATAGCCGCGAGCGTCTCGAATTGTTGGCGTTGCAGGTCATCGAGCAAGCCTTGAACGGCGAACTGCAACTGCCCGCCGAGGCGCAATGGCAGGCGGTGCACGAGGTGGTCCAGGCCTTGCTCGAGCAGGTGGCACCCAACCTCGACGCTTGCGGGCCAGCAGAAATAAACGGCCTGCTCGCAGCCCTGGCGGGCCGTTTCGTGCCGGCAGGACCCAGCGGCGCACCCAGCCGCGGCCGCCTGGATGTACTGCCCACGGGCCGCAACTTCTATACCGTGGATGTACGCAACCTGCCCACCACCACGGCCTGGCGCCTGGGTTTTGCCTCGGCGAACCTGATCCTCGAGCGCCATTTGCAGGACCATGGCGACCACCTGCGCCAGCTCGGCCTGTCGGTGTGGGGCACAGCGACCATGCGCACCGGCGGTGATGACATCGCCCAGGCCATGGCGCTGATGGGGGTAAGGCCGGTGTGGGCCACCGGCAGCCAGCGCGTCGACGATTTCGAGATCCTGCCACTGAGCCTGCTCGACCGCCCGCGGGTGGACGTGACCTTGCGCGTCTCGGGGTTTTTCCGTGATGCGTTCGGCAACCTGATCCGTCTGTTCGATGCGGCGGTGCAGGCCGTGGCGGCGCTGGACGAGCCGGATGACCTCAACCCCTTGGCCGCGCGCGTGCGCAGCGAGCGTGAAACGCTGCAAGCGCAAGGTGTGCAAGCCGAGCAGGCCGCACGCCAGGCCGGCTGGCGGGTATTCGGTGCCAAGCCCGGCGCGTATGGTGCCGGGGTGCAGAATGCAATCGATGGCCGCCTGTGGAACAGCCGTGACGACCTGGCCGAGGTGTACCTCAATCATGGCGGCTACGCGTATGGCGCCAGCGACGAAGGCACCCCCGCGCGGGCCCAGTTCGCCCACCGCCTGGGCCAGGTGCAGGCGGTGCTGCAGAACCAGGACAACCATGAGCACGACCTGCTCGATTCCAACGATTACTACCAATTCCAGGGGGGCATGCTGGCGGCGTCCGAGACCTTGTCCGGCGAGCGGGTGGCCAGTTATCACGGCGATCACAGCCAGGTCGACCGGCCGCGTATCCGCACCCTCAAAGAGGAATTGAACCGCGTCATACGTGCCCGCGCCCTCAACCCCAAGTGGATCGACGGTGCCAAGCGGCATGGCTACAAGGGCGCCTTCGAGCTGGCGGCGACAGTCGACAACCTGTTCGCCTTCGACGCCACCACGCACCTGATCGACGACCATCATTACCAGTCGCTGGCCGATGCCTACGTGCTCGACCCGGCGACGCGCGACTTTATGCGCGAGCATAACCCCGAGGCCTTGCGTGACCTCACCGAGCGTTTGCTGGAGGCCCAGCAGCGCGGGCTCTGGGAAACCCCCGGTGAATACCGCGAAGCCTTGGAGGAACAACTGCTCGACGGCGAGGAACAGGCTTGAAATGAGTGACCCCGTACAGTTTCCCCTGGCGGCCGTGGTCGGCGCCGACGACCTCAAGCTGGCCCTGTGCCTGACCGCCATCGACCCGAAGATCGGCGGCGTGCTGATCGAGGGGCCACGCGGCATGGCCAAGAGCACTGTGGCCCGTGGCCTGGCCGACCTGCTTGGCGAGGGGCCGTTCGTGACCTTGCCGCTGGGCGCCAGCGAAGAGCGCCTGGTCGGCACCCTCGACCTCGATGCGGCGCTGGGGCAGGGCAAGGCGCAGTTCTCCCCGGGGGTGCTGGCCCAGGCAGATGGTGGCGTGCTGTATGTCGACGAGGTCAACCTGCTGCCCGACACCTTGGTCGACCTTTTGCTGGACGTGGCTGCCAGCGGCACCAACCGGGTTGAGCGTGACGGTATTTCCCACCGGCACAGTGCGCGTTTCGTGCTCATCGGCACCATGAACCCCGAAGAAGGTGAGTTGCGCCCGCAACTGCTCGACCGCTTTGGCCTGAATGTGCTGCTCGAAGGTTTGCCGGCACCAGAAGCGCGTCAGCAGATCATTCGCCGTCGCCTGGCTTTCGACACCGACCCGCATGCGTTCTGCGAGCAATGGGCCGCCGCCCAGGCGCAACTGCGCGAGCGCTGCCAGGCGGCGCGCCAGGGCTTGGCGGCCATCGCCCTGGACGACCAGGCCCTGGCCTGGATCACCGAGCGTTGCTATGCCGCCGGGGTCGATGGCCTGCGTGCCGACCTGGTCTGGTTGCGCGCCGCCCGCGCGCATTGCGCCTGGCGCGGTGGTGAAGTGATCGAGGAGGGCGATGTCGATGCCGTGGCAGAGTTCGCCCTGCGTCATCGCCGGCGTGCGGCGCCAGAAGCCGCTGCGCCTTCAGCGCCGCCTGAGGCGGGCGGCCGCGATGCGCCCAGCCAGGGCGGGCAGGGCGATTGGGGGGCGCTGCCCGCGCAACCGGTGGCCAGCGGCGCCAGGCGCGAGGTGCCGAACTGGGCAAAAAAGCCCTGAGCATCCGCCCTGCGGGCAAGGTGGCGGATGCCCTGCCGCGTGTCGGCAAACTGGCCGGTAGCAGCCGTGGGCGCGTACGTGCAGCGTCGGCTGGCCGCGTGGCCTGGCTTGCCACTTTGCTCAAAGGGCGGCCGCGGCAGCGCCAGGACCTTTGCTGGCAGCAGCGTCAGGCCCAGGCCGCTGAACTGTGGCTGGTCATCGTCGATGCTTCGGCGTCCACTCGCCGCTATCAGGCACTGGCACAGAGCAAGGGGCTGTTGGCCGAGGTCTTCGACCAGGCGTATCGCCAGCGTGCCCGCCTGGCGTTGCTGACCGCCAGCGGTGCCGGCCCGCAGTGGCAGCGCCATGGCCTGAAAGCCTCGGCAGCACTGCAGCCGTGGCTGCAAGCCCTGGGCGCGGGTGGCGGCACGCCCTTGATTGCAGCGTTGGAGCAAGCCCGATACTGGTTGCTGGCACGGCAGCAGGCCCACCCTCAGGAGGTGCAGCGTTGCCTGGTATTCACCGATGGCCGCCTGCAGCGCTGGAATACCTTGCACCCCATGCCGTGTGCCACGTTGTTGGTGGACATGGAATTGGCGCCAGTTCGGCTGGGGCGTGCGCGGCAGTTGGCCACGCAGTTACAGGCCGAATATCAGCATCTTGAACAATTCAGGATAAAAGACTGAAGGCGAGGGCGCGACACTATGTCGCAATGGCAAAAGTTGCCGGAAGGGTAATGGCAAAGTTGCACAAGTGCGTGCGAGGCACGCACTTGCAGGCAACGTACTGGAATTACTTGGGCATCGACCAGGGTTGCAGGTCATAGCCTTTCTGGCACAGTTCGGCGCGCACTTCCTCGATCAGGCTAGCCCACTGCGCAGGGTCGGAGTAAATGCGCGAGGACACTTGTTTGCTGCCGATACGGGTGTTGGTCCGGTCGACCACTGCCAGGCTCAGCTCACCCGTACCGTTGGGTGCGTCCCAGGCAACGCACTGGAAAGGTTCGAAGGCGTGGTCGGCGATCAGCAGTGCTTCGTTTACACGGAGCTGGGCATTCATGGTTCGGTCTCTCTATGGTCCCAAACATCGAAATTCATGTCCGCGTTACTGCAATGGCGCTTCAGGTAATCGCGATCTGCAGTGCGGGGTTATTTGTACTGATGCTCCCTGTTGGGGGTGGAGTCACACAGTCACTGTAATTTTTTCACTGTGAAACATTTTTTTAATATCCTGCGCCGCCTGTGACGCTGATTAAATTGAAAAATTCCCGACTGGCGTAGTGGCCAAAGAATTCGGCAGACAGACGGTAGTGGGCGCCGTCAGGTTCGTTGCTACTGTTAAGCAGGCGCCGCAACTTACTGTTTTCACGTAAAAAACCACAATTTGGCGCCAAGGAACGGTCATGCACGAAACCGCCTCCCTTCGTCGCTTGCTCATCGTCGACCCCTGCGACGATTGCCACCGCTTGCTACCGGGCCTTGAGAGTGCCGGCTGGGACGTCCACAGCTGTAGCCTGGACCTGGCGCTGGAGCACCGCTGCGATATCGGCCTGCTGCGCCTGCAGGAGTCGCACCTGCGTCACCCCGACGCGGTAAAAGACATGATCAAGCGCAGCAATACCGAATGGATCGCCGTGCTCAATGCCGAGCAATTGCGCATGCAGAATGTCGGTGACTTCGTCTGCGAGTGGTTCTTCGATTTCCATACCCTTCCGTTCGACGTCTCCCGGGTGCTGGTGACGCTGGGCCGTGCTTTCGGCATGGCGCGTTTGCGCGGCAAGGGGGCGGTGCCTGTCGATGGTGTGGAAGACGAATTGCTGGGGGACAGCCGGCCGATTCTGGAGTTGCGCAAACTGCTGGGCAAACTGGCACCGACCGAATCGCCGGTGTTGATCCGCGGCGAGAGCGGCACCGGCAAGGAGCTGGTTGCACGTACCCTGCATCGTCAGTCGCAGCGCTGCGAAATGCCGTTCATCGCCATCAATTGCGGGGCAATCCCGGAGCACCTGATCCAGTCCGAGCTGTTCGGGCATGAAAAGGGCGCGTTCACGGGGGCGCACCAGCGCAAGGTGGGGCGCATCGAAGCCGCTCACGGGGGTACGCTGTTTCTCGATGAAATTGGCGACTTGCCGCTGGAGTTACAGGCTAATTTGCTGCGTTTTCTGCAAGAAAAACACATCGAGCGGGTGGGCGGCAGCCAGCCGATACCGGTGGATGTGCGGGTGCTGGCGGCCACGCACGTGGACCTGGAGCGGGCCATCGAGCAAGGGCGATTTCGCGAGGACCTGTATTACCGGCTCAACGTGCTTCAGGTGGTGACAGCGCCACTGCGCGACCGCCATGGCGACCTGTCGATGCTGGCCAACCATTTCTCCCACTTTTACAGCCTGGAAACAGGCCGCAGGCCACGCACCTTCAGTGATCACGCCCTGGCTGCCATGGGCCGGCACCACTGGCCGGGCAATGTGCGCGAGCTGGCCAACCGGGTGCGCCGCGGGCTGGTGCTGGCCGAGGGGCGGCAGATCGAGGCCCAGGACCTCGGCCTGCACGTGCTGGAGCAGGAGGAGCAGCCCTTGGGTACGCTGGAAGACTACAAGCACCGGGCAGAGCGCCAGGCGCTGTGCGATGTGCTGGACCGGCACAGCAACAACATGAGCATTGCCGCGAAGGTGCTTGGGGTATCGCGGCCAACGTTCTATCGGTTGCTGCACAAGCACCAGATTCGCTGAAACCGTGGCCCCGTGAGGGGCCAGTGCTGCGAGCGGTCAGCTCGACTGGGCTATGTGCCCGTCCGACAGCTCCTCGACCGACTCTTCTTCGTCCGGCAGTGCCGTGATCACGCTGAAATCGCTGACCTCGACCTCTCCACCGCCATACCCCAGCAAATGGAAAGAGAACGCTTTGCGCACGGTCGGGTTGTCGAAGCCGAATTCCATTTCCAGCGGCTCATCGGCGGTCACGCGAATCTCTTCCGGCAGCCCCAGCGGCACATCCTGCTCCAGTTCCTTGGCCTTGAGTTGAATGTAGGCGGCATGCTGCGGGTCGAGTACCCGCACCTTCACCCGTACACGCGTCCGAGAGCCCTCGGGCATTTCCAGGTACTGCGCGCCAATCAGGTTGTCGGCCCAGTCGTCGCGGATCTGCGCCTGCAACTGGATGGCCGAGGGGCCACCGAACTGGTAGCGCAGGTTGAGCGGGGTTTGCAGCAGGGACTGGTCGAGCACACCGGCGAGGGCGCCGAGTTGTGGGCCGAGGGTGCTGTCGCCGGCGCCCAGGTACTTGGCCTGGTCAGCGATGAACCCTTCGCTGGCATAGCGGCGGCAGCGCTGCTGGAAGTCGCACTCGGTGAACACGCCCTGGCCATTGTGGTAACGCAACATGCCGTTGGTGTAGGAGATCATTTCCCGGCCGCTGTCGTAATCGCGGAACATCGAGCGCCCGGCCAGTGCCACGGGCATCGGCAGGGCAAAGTAATCGAGCAGGGAATTGGCCAGGTCGACGTGGCCGTAGGTGCCGCGTTTTATGTGCGGCAATTGCGCCTGCTCCGGTGCCAGGGTCAGGTTGAACCCCCAGGAGGAGGCCAGGCGTACGCCATCGATACCGTGAGACTCGTCCGAAGTCACCACCACCAGGGTGTCCTTGAGCACGCCCTGGCGCTCCAGGTTGTCGAGGAACGCGCCGATGGCGTCGTCCAGGTACGCCACTGCTGCCTGCTTGGGCGTGTCGTAGCGGTCCAGGTAGTCTGCAGGCGCCGAGTAAGGCTGGTGGGTGCCCACGGTCAGCAGGGTGAGCATCCATGGGCGCTCCTGCTGCCTGAGCTGGCCAACATAGTCCAGCGCGCCTTCGAAGAATGCCCGGTCATCCTTGCCCCAGGGGAACTCCAGGTAGTTGTCGTTGCTGAACCATTCAAGGCCATGCACAGAGTCGAAGCCGATGTGCGGCATGATCCGGTCCTTGGCCATGAAGCGCAGGCCCGCACCCTGCAGGTAATGCGTGGTGAAGCCGGCCTGGCGCAGTTGGGCAGGCAGGCAGGCTTGGTTGCGCTGGTGCTGGGTGAGCAGTTCCATGCCCTTGGGCGTGCCGTTGGCCAGCTTGTCGTAGTCGCCGCAGAGCATGGCGTACAAACCGCGGATGGTCTGGTGGGTATGCAGCACGTAGTCCGGGGTGTTCATGCCGCGCTCGGCCCAGCGGCTGAGGTTGGGCATCAGGTCTTCGTCAAAGCGGCTGTGCAGGGCCTGGCGGTTGGGCCGTACATAGGCGCCGGGGATGCCTTCGACGGTGATCACCAGCAGGTTGCGCGCACTGCCGGGGCCAGCGAGCAGCCGCTGGCCATGCAGGTCGGGCTGGGTCAGCCCGGCGCTTGGCAGCGGTGTAACGGGTTGCGTCTGCCCGGCCCAGCCCAGTGCCTGCTGCTGCAGGTCGGCGACGCCGGCGGACAGTAGCTGGTGCGCAAGGTTGTATTGCCGCCACTGGTCGGCATCGGACGGCGCCAGGTGCTGGCTACCCCAGTGCAGGCCGAACAGCGCCAACGGGATGGACAGGGCTTTCAGCCCGAATGCGGCGCCACGCTGGCCACGGCTGCGCCAGGCAGTCAGCGCCCAGGCCAGCAAGCCTGCACCCAGGGCCCAGGGCAGCCAGGCGTGGGCCAGGCCACCGCCGGTGGAGTTCTCCATGAATTGGGGGTCGAACAGGTAGCCCAGGTCGGCACTGTTGGGCAGCCGCCCGACCGCACTCACCAACTCGGCCGATGCCACCCACAACGCGGCCCATGCCACCAGCACGGGCAGGGCCAGCCACAGCGGCCG
Source organism: Pseudomonas sp. LFS044 (assembly GCF_047978245.1). Classification (NCBI taxonomy): domain Bacteria; kingdom Pseudomonadati; phylum Pseudomonadota; class Gammaproteobacteria; order Pseudomonadales; family Pseudomonadaceae; genus Pseudomonas; species Pseudomonas sp. LFS044. Next base: position 38,103 of record NZ_JBFPFX010000009.1, on the reverse strand, counting down.
GCGGTGCAGAAGCAGTACCAGCAGGCTGCCAAGCGCGAGGTCCGACACATAGCCGAGCGGGTTGGACCAGCCCAGCAGGGCGCGCGCAGCCAGTGGAACCACCAGCACCAGGGCTGCCAGGGCGACAAGCCGGGTGTGCGAGGGGCCAAGCAGGTTTTTCACGAAAACTTTCCTTAATTGCCGTTAAAACGTCACAAATCTGTGCGCGATGATAACAGGCTGGGGTCAGGAAAGCGGTGGGCTACAAGGTTGGTTACCAAAAGCCGGGCCCGCGCGGGCCCGGGCATCGAGCGGTCAGAAGTAGTAGGGGAATTTCAGGCTGAAGGAAAAGTCTGGCGCGTCGTCGGTCAACCCGATGGACAGGTTTGGCACGATGGTCAGGTTGTTGGAGGCCGCGAAGGTCATGCCGATGTTGAAGTTGGCCGCGTTGTAGTCGCTGTTGGTGATCGATTGCCAGTCGCCGCCGTCGGGTTTGATCTTGCTCTTGCGCGAGAACTGGTCGGTGACCGAGAACGACATGCTCATCTTTTCGTTCAGGGCGAATGCGATACCGCCACCAATCTGCCAGGAGTCACCCAGCTTCACGTCGCCTGGCACTTTGGTATTGACCGTAGGGCTGATGTCGCTGAACGAGTCCTCCATGTTGTAGGTGTAGGACAGGCTGCCGAACAGCACTGCCGGGTCGAATGTCTTGACCAGCGAGATGCCCGGCGTGATCGCCCAGACACCGTTACCGGTCGGGAGGTCTTCAGGCACGGCGAGGTTGTCGTTGCCGGCCACCTGGATCAGCTTGATGCCATACGGGTCCTTGCCGGTTGGCGCCTTGACGCGCAGGGTGGCGACGGCGTCGGGCCAGTTTTCCGACTCGTCGATGAACTTGTAGGCTACGCCGAAGTTGACGTCGCCGATGGTCGGGTCGCGGGTGACCGTACCGTCCGAACTTACCCCCGCAGCGCCGCCGGCACCGCCGGAGGAGTAGGTCGATTCGCGGTAGACAATGGGTACGTTAATGTCGAACTGCCAGCGCTGGTCGACGTTATAGCGGGCGGTGAGGTCAAGCGTCCAGTTATCGGCCTTGATGCGGTCGATGTTGATATTGCCGAGGAAGATCGAGTCGAGCGCGAGGAACCCGTTGAGGGTCAAGGCGCGCGTATCGTAATGGGTGTAGGTCAGGCCGGTTTCGACACTGAACTTGCCGCCGCCGAAGAAGCCGCTGGCTTCGTCGTACAGGTTGGACACGCTCTGCGCCGGCTCCGAATTGTCCTGCAGCGATTGCCCATACGAGCTGCCGGTGGTGCCTGGCGCGCCGGAGGCCACGGTTTGCGCACCCTTGACCCCTTCGGCGGGCGATTTGGTCAGGCGTTTCGGTGCGGGGGCCGGCGGTGCCTCTTCCACCTGCTTGAGCCGTTGTTCCAGCACCATCAAGGCGTTCTGTTGGGCTTCGTAGCGCTGTTTCAGCGCGATGAGTTCCTGTTTGAGTTGCTCGACCTGTGGGTCGGTTGCCGCCTGTAGCAGAGTGGCCGGGGCCAGGGTTGTCAAACAAACGATAGCTCTGAACGTCAACAAACGGTGCATGGATTAGCCGTCCCTTCTGACTACATACGATGAGACTGAGCGTAGATCAGTATCCGAGATTGCGAAGGCCTTTGAGCTGGTCAAGGTTGGTGCCCACCGATCCGGCCGTGGGCGCGTTGTCACGCAGCACCACATTGAGCGACGTCAGGTTGCTGACGCGGTTGCTGGCGCCCAGCAGGGTGGTGTTCTGCATCAGCCCACCTTGCCCCAGGCGCTGCAGGGTGCTGCCCTGGTTGTCGCTGGCGACGATACTCAGTTGCACCCCCGTGCCGCTGGACGAAACGCTAAGCGAGCCGGCGCCATTGGCGCCGACCAGCGTGGAGCCAGCCGCCAGGGCCTGGCCCTGGGGTTGCGTCGCCGGCGCCTGGTTGGCCTTGGTTACATTGATGTCGACATTGTTATGGGCGGTGTTGTAATCGCCGGCAGCCCGCACCACCTGGGTTACCCCTTCGGTGGTGTTGAGGCCGCTGCCCCCCGTGACGGTCCCCGTCCCGGCGCTGCTCGGTTGCGCGCCGCCACTGCCTTTTTCATTGATCATCGACACATAGAATTGCGGCTTGATGGTGGTTTGCTGAACCTGCATGGCCGACGTTGCCCCGATCACCTCACCATTGGCGTTCTGCCAGGTGCTGGTCATGACGATGCCGAAGCTGACGATGCGCCCGGGCATCACGTAGCGCCCGCGCAGGTTGGCCAGCTCCTGGTCCTTGAGTTCGATCGGTTTGAACGTTTGTGCCTGGGTCGGCAGGCTGGCAGCCATGCAAAGGGCGGCCAGCCAGATAGAAGTCTTCATGGGATGCTCCCGGAGCGTCTTGCCCACAGTCGTTAGAAGAAGTCGCTTTGGATGAAGCCGAAGTCCATCAACTCGGCGTCCTGCACCGGGGTGAAGTTGCTGACGCGGTTCTTGGCGCTCAGCGGCAGTGGCGGGTCGAGCAGGGCGTTGGCCTTGTCGTACCCTTGGCCGATGACGGCAAAGATGATGCCGTTCCAGCCTTTGACGAAGTCATCGAGCTTGAAGCGTTTGTGGCCGAGCACCGGGTCACCGATGTACACCCAGCCTTTGTCGACCTTCTGCATGACCACGAAGTGCTTGTAGCCGCGGATGTCCATCAGCACCACCACGGGGATGCGGATGCTGTGCAGCGTGTCAGGGGCCACCTTGTAGCCGCGTGCGCGCATGCCAAGGCTTTCCACGTAGCGCTTCATGTCGAGCATCGAAAAGCCCTGCGTGCGGACCAGGTCCGGGTCGGCGTGTTCCAGCATGCCTTCGATGATCTGATGTTCGTCGACGTCAAGCCAGTAGGCTTGGCGCAGGATGGTTGCCAGCGACGCTGCGCCGCAACTGAAGTCGGTTTTCTGCTGTACCAGGTCGGCGAACTTGCGCTCGCGGATGCTCTGGATGGGCTTGTAGATCACCGCGCCACCGGGCAGGACGGACAACGGCATCTGGGCTGCTTCGCTCACACTGGCCATGCACAGCAAAAACGCCAAGGCGATAATGCGCATGTTCGACGCCCCCCTGTTTTTTCTTGTTAGAAAGAGGCCCCCCGAAGGGGGCCTCCAGGCCGCAGTGGTTACATCGAGGTGTTGGAGATGGCCAGCGAGTTGCTTTGCTGGTTGCCTACACCGGCTGCCACGTTGACGCCCAGGTTGCCGCTGCCGCCATTCACCGAGCCACTCAGGGTTGCGGTGTTGGTTACAGGGTTGGCCCAGCCGGTCGGGGTCAGCACTTGGAACGACACGGTGTTGCTCAGGGCAAACTCGCTAGACTCGCTGAAGCTCTTCGAGATGCTGTCCGACGATTCGGATGCTTTCTCGCCAGCTTTCTCGTAGGCCGAAGCGCTCGCTTTTTCCCATGCCGAGGCGTTTGCCTTCTCGTACGACGTATCGCGAGCCTTGTCATAGGACGAGTCGCGGGTGCGGTCATACGAAGAGTCGTACGCCTTGTCGAAGGACGAGTCGAACGACTTGTCAAACGACGAGTTGCTGGCCGACTCGTGCGAGCGGTCGATCGATGCATCCAGCGAAGCGCTGAGCGATGCGTCGAAGTCGGAGCTGCGCGACCGGGTGAAGTTGCCGAAGGTTTGCGACGACGATGCACTGCCGTTGGCACTGGCATCGAGCGAAGCATTCAGCGAAGCGCTAGACGAAGAGCTGTGGTCGCGGCTGGCCGAACCACTGGCATCCCAGCTGTTGGAGCCACTGGCGGTCATGCTGTTGGTGCCACTGGCGCTGCTGCTGTTGGAGCCGCTGGCGGTCATGCTGCTAGACCCGCTGGCGCTGCTGCTCTTCGAACCGCTGGCGCTGTTGCTGTTGGAGCCGGACGCGCTGTAGCTCGAGCTGGAGCTCTTGTCGACGCTTGCATCGTACGCACCGCTACGCGAGGCCGAGCCACTCGAAGAAGTGGTGAAGGTCAGGGTGTCGAGGGTGTAGGTGCGGTCGGCACGGTTGTTCACTTCCAGGCCAGGGCCGTTCTGGTCGGCCGAAGCGGTGGCGCTCGAGTTACCGATACCTGCGGCATTGTTGGCGATTGCCATGGTATTTTTCTGCTGGTTCAGGTCGCCGCCAGCAATGTTGATACCAATGTTGCCGCTGCTGCCGTCAGCCGAGCCGCTCATGACCGCAGAACTTTGCGTCGACCAGTTGTTGACGACGTTATTGTTGCTGCGCTGAACCACCTCGGCGCTGGCGGTGGCGGTGCCGAAGACGAAGCTGTTGTCGATGTCGGCGTTATCGGACGAGGTGTTGGCGATGGCCGCGGCGTTGTCCTGCTGGTTGCCGTTACCGGCCGCCACGTTGACGCCGACGTTGCCACTGGCACCCGCGCCGGAGCTGCTCATTTCGGCTTCGTTGATGGTGCCTTCGTTGCGGATGGAGTTACCCGTGCTCCGTTGGGAATCAGTAGCTGTGGCATTGGCGTTGGTATAAACCGCCCTGTCCATCTGCTGGTGATTGTTGTTGTTATTGTGGCCGTGGCCACCGCGTCTATCGTTCTGATCCGCTTGTGCAGCAACAGCCATGACCGCAGCAATTGCGAAAACCAGAGGCTTGATTGCCATCGAGGGTTTCATGGTGTTTCTCCGTCTTCTTTAGGTTAAGTGTTGTTCTTACCTTTTTGGGTCAATTGGCGACCCGTACGCTCAGGGTGTTTGCCGTCTGGTTGCCCACCCCGGCGCTCTGATTCAGCTGGATTACCCCGCGGCTACCGGTGAATGCCTGGTCACCGGTGGTGACCTGGCGATAGCCGGGGGAGGTGTCAGCTGGATCTGAGCTGTTGATCAGCGCCACGTTCTGCTGCAACAGGACGCTGTCATCGATGCTTTGTGGTTGTGTACTGAGGCTGATGCGCAGGGCGTTGGCCTGCTGTGTGCTGGCGCCGGCGCTCTGGTTCACGCCCAGTGCGCCACTGCCATGGCTGAAGGCGTCGCCCTGGATGCTGGCACTGGCGCCCATGTTGGGGTCGACGATGGACTGCTGGCGTTGGCGGATCTGCGTGCTCGCAGCCGCTTCGCGGCCGGTGGCGATCGCCCGGGCATTGGCCTGTTGCTGCAGGTCGCCCGCGGCCTGGTTGACGCTGAAGTTGCCTTGGTACTGGGCGCCGGAACTGTCGATGTTGGCGCTGTTGATCACGGGAACGGGGGACTGGGCGAGGGCCGATGCACTGCACAACGTGGCGAGGATTAACAGCGTCTGCCTCATCTCATTTGCCTCCGGTCAGGATCTGCAGAGGCGCAAGGCCGCGCTGAACGCTGGAGTTGACCATGTTGGAGATACCGTTGCCCGAGCCAGTGCCACGCCCGGCTGCCATGTTTGGCAGTTGGTTCTGGTTGCTGATGTTGCCGCCCAGGTTGTCGGTCTGTTGGGTGATCAGCGAGGAGATCCCGGTGCCGCTGGTGATGTTGGCGAAGTCGCCATCACTCAGTTCGGTGCTCTGCTTGAGCACGTATGCGGACGGGTTGGCGTTGGCGGTGGTGGGGTAGGGGTCGGGTGCCAGGGGTGCACGGGTGGCCATGCGCGGTTGCACATCGCGGGTGATCACGATGATGCCGTTGTCGGCCTGGACCGGCAGGCTCAAGCCTGAGCCCACTACACAACCCACGAGCACCAGGCGAGCGATGCCTTTGTCCAGTTTCCTCACGACGGCGATTCCTTCTACGAGCGCTGGCGTGGTGCAGCGTTGCGAGGAGGAGAGCACGAGGCGTGCCGCTTTTTAGAACTGCTTTGATATCAGCAGGTTGCGCCAACTACCTGGGGGCGGTGGGAAATTGTTGTATCAGCGCTGAGACAGATTTCGCTGCACGTGAGGTTTTGCCCGTTATGCACGTTGCCCGAGGAGCATTTCCCGGCAATGTCTCATCCGCTTGACACTCGCCCCTCGATTGCCGAAGAAGCCCGCAAATACGGGGCTCCAGTCGCTATGGGGTGTGTCAGCGGTTTAACACTCGGTGGCACATTCCGGTGTTTTACCCTCCAGCAGGCGCTGTACGGCGCGCAATGCTGCCGCGCTGCGCCGTGGCCAGTCGCCGTCAATGATCTGCAGCTTCTGCCCATGGCCTTGCAGCCAATGCAGGCTGTCATCGAAGAACCTTTGACGGTCAGCCAGGTCAGGCTGGCAGCGCTGGGGGTCGGCCACCCAGCTTACGCCCTGTGGGCTAAGCAGCAAGTGCAGGTCGTATGGGCGTGACAGCAGGGCCTCTTCCAGCCAGGGTGGGCAATCCTGGAACAGCGCGCGGCTCCACAGCATGTTGCTGAGCAGGTGGGTGTCGAGGATCAGCAGTTGCGGCGCTTGCCCCCGTGCCTGGTCTTCCCAGGCCAACTGCCCCCGGGCAATGGGGGTGATGTCGGCGTAGCAGGTGTCACGGCATTGCTGGTCAATGAAATGCCGCACGTATTCGCCGACCACCACGCCGCCGAAGTGTGCCTGGATCTCGCCACTGAGCCAGCTTTTGCCGCTGGATTCGGGGCCGCATAGCACCACGACTTTCATGCCTGCACCTTGCTTGCCTGCAGGGCCGGGTCACGGCGCCACTCCCGCCAGCCACGCACGGCAATCAGGGTAAGCACGACGAAGAAACCCGCCGTGAAGTAAAGCTGCTGGTGCAGGTACTGGCCGACATAGACCACATCCACCACCATCCACAGCGGCCAGCATTGCACGCGCTTTTGCGCCATCCACAGTTGCGCGACCAGGCTGAAGCCGGTCAGCGTGGCGTCGAGCCAGGGCAGGGCAGCATCGGTCCAGTGGGCCATGGCCGCGCCGAGGGCGACGCTGATCACAACGCCTGCAGCCAGCCCGGTGAACACCGCCTGGTTAGCCAGGCGTGACACGACGCGCGCGTCCTGCGCTCGGCCGGGGCGTTTCCACTGCCACCAGCCGTAAAGTTGCAGTACCGCGTAGGCCAGCTGCAGCAGCATGCCCGAGTACAGCTTTACCTCGAAGAACAGCCAGCCATAAATAAGCACCATCACCAGACCGATTGGCCAGCACCAGGCGTTCTGTTTGACGGTGAGCCAGACGGCGGTGACGCCAAGCACGGCGGCGATGAGTTCGAGGCCGGACATCGGCGATCCTTGGAAAGGGGAAGGGCCGCGATTGTAGCCTGTAGGCGCGGCCTTGTGTCGCGAAAGGGCTGCTGTGGCCGCCGAAGCGGCCAGGCCTTACAAGACGCGCGCTTTCAAACCTTGAACTGCCTCAGCAACAGCTCCAGCTCCTCACTCAAACGGCCCAGCGCCACTCCGGCGTCGCTCGACTGGCGCGCCGCATCGGCGGTTTGCTGTGACAACCCGGCCGTGTCCAGCACATTACGGTTGATCTCCTCGACCACATGCGACTGTTGCAGGGTGGCGCTGGCGATGGTGGCGTTGAGCACGGTGAGGTTGTGCAGGGCCTGGCTGATGGCGTCCAGGCTGGAACCGGCCTCGCGGGCCTGTTCGACGGTTTGGCGCGACGCCTCGCTGCTGGTATCGATGGCCCTGACCGCTGCGTCCGACTGCCCTTGGAGGTGCTCGATCATGGTGTGAATTTCGGCGGTAGATTGCGCAGTGCGCTGGGCCAGCAGGCGCACTTCATCGGCCACCACCGCGAAGCCACGGCCCTGTTCGCCCGCGCGGGCCGCTTCGATGGCGGCATTGAGTGCCAGCAGGTTGGTCTGCTCGGCGATGGCACGGATGACATCGAGCACCCCGCCAATCTTGGTGCTGTGCCCGGCCAGTTCGCGGATCACCTGCACGGCCTGGTCGATGGTCGCCGAAAGCCGGTCGATCTGTTGCAGGCTGCCGTGGATAGCCTGCTGGCCATGCTCCACCTGCTGCTGCGCTGCGCGCATTTCGCCGGCGGCCTGCTCGGCTGTCTTGGCCACGTCCTGCACCGCATAGGTGACTTCGTTGACGGCAGTGGCCACCTGGTCCATCTGCATCGACTGCTGCGCGCTGCGCTGTTGCGCCGCGCCGGCATTGTCACCGACACGCCCGGCCGACTGCGCCAGCGAATGCGCCGCGCCCTGCAACTGGCCGACCACACCCTGCAGCTTGCCGTTGAAACGGTTGAAATGCTCACCGAGGTGAGTGATTTCGTCGCGCCCGTGCGTATCCAGGCGCCGGGTCAGGTCGCTTTCGCCGCTGGCGATGTTGCCCATGGCCTGCACGGCGTCCTGCAATGGCTGGGCAATGCTGCGGGCGATCAGCATGACCACCAGCGCCATCAGCAGGGCGATACCAAAGCCGACCAGCGAGGCATCGCGCAACTGGCGGGCGAACTCGGCCTGTACGTCGTCGATGTACACACCAGAGCCGATCACCCAGCCCCAGGGCTTGAACAGTTGAATGTACGAGGTCTTGGCCACGGGGTCGCTGGCACCGGGTTTGGGCCAGCGGTAGTTGACCGGGCCGGCGCCCTGGCTGCGGGCAAGGGCGGCCATCTCGTTGAACACGGCAAAACCGTCGGGGTCGCGAATGGCCGAAAGGTCCTGGCCGTCGAGCTTGGGGTTGGCCGGGTGCATGATCATCTTCGGCCCCAGGTCGTTGATCCAGAAGTAGTCGTTCTGGTCATAACGCAGCGCTCGCACCACCTGCAGGGCCTGTTGCTGGGCGGCCTCGCGGCTGAGCGTGCCGGCGGCCTCAAGGCCCTGGTAATAGGCCAGCACACCGGCCGCGGTCTGTACCACATGGCGGGTTTTCTCGGCCTTTGCCTGGTACAGATCGCCATGGATCTGGCGCAGCATCAGCAAGCCCAGCACCACCAGCATCGCCACAGCCACCAGCAGGATCAGCCATAAACGGCGGCTGATCGACATCGACCTCAAGGTCTTCATGAATAGCACTCCGCATTGTTCTTGTTATCAAGGTGCATCCAAGCATGCTTTGGCGGTGCTCCCTAGCCGACTTATGGCTAAGTGCCATTTATTGCCTGATCTGCCAAATACCGCACAAGCCATTGCAAAGCCGCTCTGTTAGGATTTCGGCCGTGCAAGATGAAACCTTTAGGGCTTGTGAACTTTTCTACTGGCGTTGGTCCCACCAGTCGCTGTAAAAATGCCGCGCCGCGTGCGGCAATCAAAAGCAAATCAAGAATAAGGGGCCTGCAAGCAGCAGCGCTCCAACCGGGGGAATGATGGATTTTTGGACTGCCTTTCAGGCAATCATCTTGGGTGTGGTCGAGGGGCTGACAGAGTTCTTGCCGATTTCCAGTACTGGCCACCAGATCATCGTCGCCGACCTGATCGGTTTCGGCGGCGAACGCGCCATGGCCTTCAACATCATCATCCAGCTGGCGGCGATCCTGGCGGTGGTGTGGGAGTTTCGGCGCAAGATCCTCGATGTGGTGTTCGGCCTCACCAGCCAACCCGCGGCGCGGCGGTTCACCGGCAACCTGCTGCTGGCGTTCATGCCGGCCGTGGTGCTGGGCGTGCTGTTCGCCGACATGATCCATGAATACCTGTTCAACCCGATCACCGTTGCGACCGCGTTGGTGATCGGCGGGGTGATCATGCTCTGGGCCGAGCGTCGCAGCCACCGTGTAGAGGTGGACCACGTCGACGACATGCGCTGGTCGCATGCCCTGAAGATCGGTTTCGTCCAGTGCCTGGCGATGATCCCGGGGACCTCGCGCTCCGGCTCGACCATCATCGGCGGCCTGCTGTTCGGCCTGTCGCGCAAGGCGGCGACGGAGTTCTCGTTCTTCCTGGCGATGCCGACCATGGTCGGTGCAGCGGTGTACTCGGGGTACAAGTACCGCCATCTGTTCGAGCCGAGCGACCTGCCGGTGTTCGCCCTCGGTTTCGTGACGTCGTTCATTTTCGCCATGATTGCGGTGCGCGCGCTGCTCAAATTCATCGCCAACCACAGCTACGCTGCCTTCGCCTGGTACCGCATCGTCTTTGGCCTGCTGATCCTCGCCACCTGGCAGTTCGGCTGGGTCGACTGGTCGACGGCGCACGGCTGACATGGCACGCACGCACACCGCACAACGGCCCGCCGCGCGCAAGGAGGAGGGTGTACGCAATGTGCGCCTGAAGCTGCTGGTGCTGGGGCTGCTGTGCCTGCTACCGCTGGTGGGCGCTGCGCAGATGGCCTGGAGCGGGCAATCGTGGCTGCCGCTGGCCGTGTATCCGGCAGTGAGCCTGATCACCGCCTTGCTTTACTGGCAGGACAAGCACCAAGCCCGTACCCAGGCCTGGCGCACGCCAGAGAAGGTGCTGCACGCCAGTGAGCTGCTGGGCGGCTGGCCTGGGGCCCTGGTGGCGCAGCAGCTGTTTCGGCACAAGACCCGCAAGCTGTCGTACCAGCTGATGTTCTGGGCGATTGTGCTGCTGCATCAGCTGTTCTGGGTCGATCACCTGCTTCTGGGCGGGCGATTTCTCGCGTTGGGTTGAGGCCAGCGGCTTACAGCAGCAGGCCTGCCTGCAACCGTTTCGGTAGCCGTCGCACCACCAGCTGGTGCGAGCGCTGCAGCAGATCGCACAATTCTTCACGGGCCATGGGGTAGGGCGGTGCCATGCTGACCCACCGCGCCCGCGCCAGGTACGGCGCCGGGCGTACGCCAGGGCGGTCGCAGTAGCCCAGAAACAGCTCATCGGCCACCTTGAACGACAACCCCGCACCCGCCAGGTCGAGCACCGCGAACATCTTGTTGCCGGCCACCGAGAACACCCGGATGCCGCCCCATTTGTAATCTTCCCGCGCGCCAGGCAGGCCCAGGCAGAACGCTGCCACCTGCTCTTCGGTCATCTTCTGCTTAGACATCTACGGCGCCTGGATCAGCCCCATGCCGATCGCCTTGACGACCGCCTGCACCTTGTTGGCCGCGCCGAGCTTGGCGAGGATGTTGTTGATGTGGAACGTGACGGTGCGCTCGGAGATGTTGAGCTGTTCGCCGATCTCGCTGGCGGTGCGGCCTTCGCTGGTCCAGCTCAGCACCTCGCGTTCGCGCTTGGTGAGCGAGATGCTCGCGGCCGGCGACAGCTTCGGCACGAGGAACCGGCCCATCAGCGAATGCGAGAGATTGGCGAGCCAGTTGGCCTGCAGCGTCAGGCTGTTGATCTCGGCCGGCGTGAGGCGGTCCGAGCGCCGCGCGATGGTCAACAGTCCGAACACGCCGCGCGCGGCCCAGCTCGACTGCGCGACGCCGACCGACATGCCGAAGTCGCGCGCGTCGCGCCAGAGCGACGGTTGCTCCGCCGCATCGGCGTCGGGCCAGATGATCATGTTCGGGCTCGCCGCCCCGTCGCGCACGGTCGGATCGATCTCGATGTAGTTGCGCGCCTGATAGTGCGCCATCCAGCCCGGCGGATAGGTGTCGAAGATCTCGACCAAGGGCTGCGATCCCGGCTGCGGCACGCGGATTCCATAGCAGCAGTACTCGAAGCCGAGACGCTTCGAGTATGCGGAAACCTGGTGAAAGAGCTGCTGCTCGTTTTCCGCCGTATTGAACTGGTGGTAGGCATCCTGCCAGCGTAGTTCCATAACGCTCTCCACACGCCTCGAACGACGCTGCCAGGTGGTCGATCCACACCCGCACCGCCGGCAGCAGGCCACGCCGATGCGGGTAAACCGCCTGCAGATAACCGCCCGGTAATGACCAGTCCGGCAGCAGCCGCACCAGTTCGCCGCGCTGCAGTTCCTCTTCGCAGAACATGCTCGGCAGTGCCGTAAAGCCCAGCCCGGCTTTCACGGCGGCGTTGCGCACGACGAAATCATCGATGGCCAGGCGCGGCTCCAGGGCCATTTCCTGCTGACGGCCATTGGGCCCCAGCAGGCGCAAGTGCACCAGCCGGTCAGCTTCGGCGGCGCCCAGCACGGGCAGCGTCGCCAGCTCCGACGGCTCGCGTATGTGGTCGGCAAAGCCCGGCGCGGCCACCAGCTGCATCTGCGCCTGGCGCAGGCGGCGGGTGACCAGCGCCGGGTCCTCGTCGCCCAGGTCGCGCACGCGCAGAGCAACGTCGATGCCTTCGGAAATCAGGTCGACGCGGCGGTTGAGCAGCACCATGTCCAGCTGCACCTGAGGGTATTGCGCCAGGAAACGGCTGATCACATCCGGCAGAAACGCATGGGCCAGCGCCACCGGGCAGGACACCCGCAAGCGCCCACGCGGTTCGCTGCTCATGCTCGCCACTGCCTCATCCGCGGCCTCGGCCTCCAGCAGCATGGCCTGACAATGGTGCAGGTAGCGTTCGCCCACCGCGGTCAGCTTCAGCTGGCGCGTGGTGCGTTGCAGCAGCCGCGTACCCAGGCGTTCTTCCAGCTCGGCGATGCGCCGCGACAGGCGCGACTTGGGGATGCCCAGCTGGCGCCCGGCGGCGGCGAAGCCCCCGGCTTCTACCACCCGGGCGAAGTAGAAGAGGTCGTTGAGGTCTTGCATGGCTGTCTCACTGTTCTATCTGTGGGACAAACTAACGCATTTTTGCCGACTTATCAGCCATTCGACGCCCCGGTAGGATTCTCCCCATCGTGATCGCCCAACGCTGCGGTCTTCATACACAGGAGAGTCCCATGAAACTGTTGCACATCGATTCGAGCATCCTGGGTGACAATTCCGCCTCCCGCCAGCTGAGCCGTGAAGTGGTCCAAGCCTGGCAAGCCGCCGAGCCGGGTATCGAAGTGGTTTACCGCGACCTGGCCGCCGACGCCATCGCCCACTTCTCGGCCGCTACCCTGGTCGCTGCTGGCACGCCGGAAGACGTACGCGACGCAGCCCAGGCCTTCGAAGCCAAGCTCAGCGCCGAAACCCTGGAAGAATTCCTCGCCGCCGACGCCGTGGTGATCGGTGCGCCGATGTACAACTTCACCGTACCCACCCAGCTCAAAGCCTGGATCGACCGCGTTGCCGTTGCCGGCAAGACCTTCCGCTACACCGAGGCCGGCCCTGAAGGCCTGTGCGGCAACAAGAAAGTGGTGCTGGTGTCGACCGCTGGCGGCTTGCACGCAGGCCAACCGACCGGTGCTGGCCATGAAGACTTCCTCAAGGTGTTCCTCGGCTTCATCGGCATCACCGACCTGGAGATCGTTCGCGCCCACGGCCTGGCCTACGGCCCGGAACACCGCAGCCAGGCCATCGATGCCGCCCAGGCGCAGATTGCCAACGAGCTGTTTGCCGCCGCCTGATCGGCAGGCACGAAAAAACCGGCTGTCGCCTGTGCGGCAGCCGGTTTTTTTCATCCAGTTTTCATCTGCCCCACCCCAGCCTCGACCTATTCTGACGCTATCCCCTCGCTCCGCGTGGAAGCGCCGGCCGATGAACCTTTCCCGTTGCTTGCTGGCACTGCTGCTGTTCGCTGGCCTGTTGGCGCCTGCCGAGGCTGCGCCCTGGGTCGCCGGGCTGCACCACATGACCCTGACCGACCCCGTCGATGCGCGCCCGATGCAGGCGCTGGCGTTCTACCCGGCACAAGGCACCGCTCACAGCACCCGCATTGACGGTTACCCCGTCGAAGTCGCCGATGAAGCCCCGGTCGCCCTCGGGCAGTTCCCGCTGCTGGTGCTGTCCCACGGCAATACCGGCAGCCCGCTGGCGCTGCATTACCTGGCAACCGCCCTGGCGCGCCAAGGGTTTGTGGTGGTGGCGGTGGTGCACCCTGGCGACAACGCCCGCGACCCTAGCCGCCTGGGCACCCTGAGCAACCTGTATGGCCGGCCTTTGCAGGTCAGCGCTGCGATTACCGCCGCCCGTGACGATGCCTTGCTCGGGCCTTACCTGAACGATGGCAAAGTGGGCGTGATCGGTTATTCGGCCGGCGGCGAAACGGCGCTGATTCTCTCCGGCGCCCAGCCCGACCTGGACCGCCTGCGCCAGTATTGCCTGGAGCGCCCCACCGACGCCGATGCCTGCAAAACCCATGGCGTGTTGATCGCCGACCGCAGTGAGCTGGCGCCCAAGGCCGATGCCCGCGTGGGGGCGGTGATGCTGATGGCCCCGCTGAGCCTGATGTTCGGGCGCCACGCCTTGGCCAGTGTCAGGGTGCCGGCACTGATCTACAGCGGCGACAACGACCAGCTGCTGGCCGTGGACCGCAATGCCGAGGCGCTAGCGCGCAAACTGCCGGTAACGCCGGACTACCGCCTGCTGGCAGGCGCCGGGCATTTCGTGTTCATGGCCCGTTGCGACAAGGAGCAGTGGGCCCGCATGACGGCGCTGTGCAAGGACGCAGAGGGCGTCGACCGCCGCCATATCCATCACTCCCTGCAGCGCGACACGGCTGCCTTCTTCAGCCAGGCCCTTGGCGCCCCGGAGCACGGCGAGCGCTCAGCCGCGACGGCTGCGCCGCGCCAGCAACAACGTTAGGCCCACCCCGGCCAGGGCCAGCAAGGCGGCTACGCAGAAGATCGAGGCATACCCCAGGTGCACCGCCACGGCGCCCATCACCGGCCCGGCCACTGCCAGTGCCATGTCGAAGAACACCGCGTAGGCGCCCAGCCCGGCACCGCGGCTGCTGCTGGGCACCTGCCTGATCGCCTCGACACCCAGCGCCGGGTACACCAGCGACAGGCCAAAACCGGTCAAGCCAGCACCGACCAAGGCCCAGAGCGGCGAGGGCGCCAGCCATAGCAGGCTCAAGCCGAGCACTTCGGTGACCATGCAGGCGACTGCCACGTTGTAGCCGCCAAAGCGGTTAACGGCGTTGACGAACAACAGCCGCGAAACGATGAAACACAGGCCGAAGGCACTCAGGCACCAGGCCGCACCTGCCCAGCCGCGCTCCAGGTAATAAAGGGTGACGAACGTGGTCAGGGTGCCGTAACCGATCGATGCCAGCGTCAGCCCTAGGCCGCAAGGCGCAACCCGGCCGAACGCCGACCAGAACGGCAGCCGCTCACCCCGCACCACCACCACGTCCGGGCGCTTGCGTAGCACCAGCAACCCCAGCACGGCAAGCACCAGCAAGGCGGGCCCGAGCACGCTGAAATCCAGGCCATCGACCGCTAGCACCCCCACCGGCGCGCCGATGGCGATGGCGCCGTACGAAGCAATGCCGTTCCAGGAAATGACCCGCGCTGTATGCTCAGGCCCAACTTGGCTGATGCCCCAACTTAGCGTCGCAACACCGATCAGGCCCTGGGCAAGCCCCAGCAGCAAACGCCCGCCCAGCAACAGTGCCAGGCTCAGCAGTGGCAGGCTCAAGGTCCAGGCCGAAGCGAACGTCAACACCCCGCAGGCAGCAATGCCCATCAGGCCGTAACGAATCGCCTGCTTGCCACCCAGCGTGTCTGCCACGCGCCCGGCAAACGGCCGGCTGAGCAGGGTGGCCAGGTACTGCAGGCCAATGGTCACCCCGGCAACCACCGCACCAAAGCCCAGCTGATCGTGCACATAGCTGGGCAACACCGCGATCGGCAGGCCGATGCAGAGGAATGCGATAAAGGTGTAGAAGACGATCGACAGGATCTGCAGGGTGATGCTGAAGGTACTGCTGGCGGGGGCGGGCTGTTGCGCGGTCATGGGCTCGTTCGCGGGCGGGCGGTTGGGCGTGGCTTCATCATGGCCGTTGCGCGAAGGAAATGAAAGCAGGCTAACGAATTAATCCTCGCGGCTGCCCGCGATGAGGTCCGCCCGGCCACCCGAAGATGACCAGGCCACCTCACTTACCTCAGACCACTACACCCTGGCTGCGCAGGTAGTCGTCATAAGTACCGCTGAAGTCCACCACACCGTCCGGCGACAGCTCGATGATGCGGGTGGCCAGCGACGACACGAACTCACGGTCGTGGCTGACGAACAGCAGCGTGCCCGGGTAGTTTTCCAGCGCCAGGTTCAGCGCCTCGATCGATTCCATGTCCAGGTGGTTGGTCGGTTCGTCCATCACCAGCACGTTCGGCTTCTGCAGGATCAGCTTGCCGAACAGCATGCGGCCCTGTTCACCACCGGAGATCACCTTCACCGACTTCAGAATCTCGTCGTTGGAGAACAGCATGCGCCCCAGGGTGCCGCGGATGACCTGTTCACCGGAGGTCCACTGGCCCATCCAGTCGAACAGCGACACGTCGTCTTCGAAGTCGTGCGCGTGGTCCTGGGCGTAGTAACCCACTTCGGCGCTGTCGGTCCACTTCACGGAGCCGGCATCTGGCGTCAACTCGCCGACCAGTGTGCGCAGCAGGGTGGTCTTGCCGATGCCGTTGGGGCCGATGATCGCCACGCGCTCGCCGGCTTCGACCGTGATGTCGAAGTTCTTGAACAGCACCTTGTCGTCAAAGGCTTTGGCCATTTTCTCGACCACTACGGCCTGACGGTGCAGCTTTTTGGTCTGCTCGAAGCGGATGAACGGGCTGACACGGCTGGAAGGCTTGACCTCGGCCAGCTGGATCTTGTCGATCTGCTTGGCCCGCGACGTTGCCTGCTTGGCCTTGGAGGCGTTGGCCGAGAAGCGGCTGACGAAGGTCTGCAGCTCGGCGATCTGGGCTTTCTTCTTGGCGTTGTCCGACAGCAGCTGCTCGCGCGACTGGGTGGCCGCGGTCATGTACTCGTCGTAGTTGCCCGGGAACAGGCGCAGCTCACCGTAATCCAGGTCAGCCATGTGCGTGCACACGCTGTTGAGGAAGTGACGGTCGTGGGAAATGATGATCATGGTGCTGTTACGCGCCGTCAGAATCGTTTCCAGCCAGCGGATGGTGTTGATGTCCAGGTGGTTGGTCGGTTCGTCGAGCAGCAGCACGTCCGGGTCCGAGAACAGCGCCTGGGCCAGCAGCACACGCAGCTTCCAGCCCGGCGCCACTTCGCTCATCGGGCCGAAGTGCTGCTCCAGCGGAATACCCAGGCCCAGCAGCAGTTCACCGGCGCGCGATTCGGCGGTGTAGCCGTCCATCTCGGCGAACTCGGTTTCCAGCTCGGCGACGGCCATGCCGTCTTCTTCGGTCATTTCCGGCAGCGAGTAGATGCGGTCGCGCTCGGCCTTGACCTTCCACAGCTGGCCGTGGCCCATGATCACCGTGTCGATCACGGTGAATTCCTCGTAGGCGAACTGGTCCTGGCGCAGCTTGCCCAGGCGGGTGTTCGGCTCGAGCATGACCTGGCCACCGGACGGGTCCAGGTCGCCGCCGAGGATCTTCATGAAGGTCGACTTGCCGCAACCGTTGGCGCCGATCAGGCCGTAGCGGTTGCCGTTGTTGAATTTGACCGAGACGTTTTCGAACAGCGGCTTGGCGCCGAACTGCATGGTGATGTTAGCGGTAGAAATCAAAGTGCTTGTCCTGCGGGGGTTCCAGAGGTGTATTTAGGCCCTCTTGTCTGTGTTGGGCCAGTTCTGGGCCAATTCGACTCGGGGCGGCAGCTTCTCCAGCTCCCTCCAGTCCGAGGAGGAGCTGATCCATTTCGCGTAGGTAGAGGGCAACATCTCGACGCTGTGACCGAGCGGGTCTGCGATGAACGCAGGGTTCATCCCAACCATCAGGCTCAGGGTTGCAGAGGTGTGGCGGGTGTCGTACTGCCGGCGTTCACGGATGGCCAGCGCCTTGAGCGCTGATTTGAAGGGACGGATTGTAACACTTGGTTAGTCAAGCGCGCACGTAGCTGTTCGTCTCGCCGCCTTATGCAGCAGTGAATTGCGTTGCGTAGCCGCACCCGCTCAAAACTCCAGGTCACCCTGCCGAGCGGGTTCACTGATCGGCTCCAGCAACGCTGCCCCCTGATTTCGTACATTGCCCACAGCCTTGTCGACGGGATACCAGCGAAAATCCTCAGCCGGCCTGCAACCGCCCTGCATGATCGCGACTGCTCGCGCTGGTGATGTGGCCGAGTCAAGCCACTCCCTTGCCGTTTCCGCTGTGAGCACCAGCGGCTTCCTGTCGTGGATGTCTACCAAGCCCTGGTCGGCAGCCGCCGTGATGATCACGAACCCATCGCGTTCATCTGGCTCCAGGCCCTGGTGCACTTCGGCAAGCGCTGCGAAATACAGCGGCCCGCCGTCGGCGCTGGTGATGTAGTAGGGCTGCTTGCGTTTCGGGTCTGCAGGGTCGGGTATCCATTCGAACCAGCCGTTCGCCGGCGCCAAGGCGCGGCCGCCTGGCCATAGCCCTTTGAAGAATTTCCCGGTCACCACAGTCTCGCCCCGTGCATTGATCGGGTCTGGGCGCTTGCCCTTCGCCCAGAACGGCGACCACCCCCACTTGACCCGGTCCACGCTCAGCCCGCCCTCCACCTGGCGAATAATCTCGACACGCGTCGAGGGCGCTACGTTGTAGCGGTCGATTGACGCGTGGTCATAGCCATTGATCACCACCAGGTCCAGTGACAGCTGCCGAAGGTAGTGATCCATCGACTCGTAGATCGAGTACCGCCCACACATATGCACCTCTCGCTTGTCAGAAATTTCGCTGCCCAGGATTGACCGGGCGAACGATGCCGGATTAACTGTATATGCATACAGCCTGCATCGGACCTTCCATCATGACCATCACGTTCCTGGGTACGCCAACCGGCGGTACCGAACCGCTACCGCTGTACTCATTCCATGTCCCGGCAGGTTTTCCATCACCTGCGGCAGACCACCTGGAAGGTCATATTTCCCTCGATGAGCTATTCGACCTCCGCGCGCCGCATGTGTATCTGGTGAAAGTCGAGGGCGACAGCATGCAAGGGGCGGGCATCTATTCTGGTGACATCGTCATCGTAGACCGCGGGCGTGAAGCAGAGCACGACGATATCGTCATAGCAGCAGTCAATAGCGAGCCTGTCTGCAAGCGGCTGCACCGCCGCGCCGGGGTGGTGATGCTCAAGTCCGAGAACCCCGCCTACCCACCGCGTTACATCATGGAAGGCGACGAGCTGGTTGTCTGGGGTGTGGTGCGGTACAGCGTGCGCGACCATGCCCAGTGACCAGGTGTTCGCGCTGATCGACTGCAACTCGTTCTATGCGAGTTGTGAGCGTGTGTTCCGGCCCGATTTGGCCAGGACGCCCATCGTCGTGTTGAGCAACAACGACGGCTGCGTGATTGCCAGGTCGTACGACGCCAAACCGTTCGTGAAAATGGGCGAGCCGTACTTCCAGGCAAAGGACAGGCTGCGCAAGCATGGGGTCATGGCCTTCAGCAGTAATTACGCGTTGTACGGCGACATGAGCGAGCGTGTCATGACGCTGATCGAGTCGATGGTGCCGGCGACCGAGGTGTACAGCATCGATGAGTGCTTCGCTGACCTGCGCGGCATTCAGGGCAACCTGACCCAGTTTGGCAGGCAGGTGCGTGCGCGGATCTTTCAGTGCACGGGGATCCCCGTGGGCGTGGGGATCGCGGCCACCAAGACGCTGGCCAAGCTGGCCAATCACACCGCCAAGCGCTTGCTGGAGCAGACCGGTGGGGTGGTCGATATCTGCGACCCCTTCAAGCGCGACTGGGTGCTGCGCAATACCGACGTGAAGGAGGTGTGGGGGATCGGCCGGCGAATGACAGCGCACCTTGAGGCGATGGACATTCGCACGGCCATGGACCTGGCCAGAGCGAACCCGGCGACGCTCCGCCAGAAGTTCAGCGTGGTCGTGGAGAAGACCGCCCGGGAGTTGCGTGGCACACCGTGCCTGGAGCTTGACGAAGCTGTACCCCCGAAGCAGGAAATCTGCTGCAGCCGCATGTTTGGCAAGCGGCTTGCCGAGCTTGCGCCAATCAAGCAAGCGGTGGCCACCTACGTGGGTCGAGCGGCAGAGAAACTCCGCGCCCAGGGGTCGGTGTGCAAACGCATGCGCGTGAGCATCCGCACCGGGATGTTCAACCCGGACGAGGCGCATCATGCCCAAGGTGCACTGGTGGAACTGCCTTACCCGACCTGCGACACGCTGCTGATGACCCGGCTGGCCACCGATGCAGTAGCGCGGGTTTTCCGGCCGGGTTTCCGTTACAGCAAAGCTGAGGTGCTGCTGATGGACCTGCGCCAACCTGGCGAGTTTTCCGAAGACCTTTTCGCGCTCAAGCAGTCGGTAGCGTGTGACCGGCTGATGCAGGTGATGGACGACATCAACGAGCGTTGGGGCAGGGGGACCATGAGAGCGGGCAGCGTGCCGGTGTCCCCAGACTGGGGAATGCGTAGGGACATGATGAGCCAGTCATACACCACGCGGATTGATCAGCTGTGGACCGTCAGGTGTTGAGGTACCGTTCGGGGTGGGCGGGGCTTTCTACGGAAGATCGCGTATTGCGGTCTCTGTAGGGGGCTGGTTTGTCGGCGATCGGCTGGTGTAGGAGCTGGCTTGCCGGCGATCGGCTGCGCAGCAGTCGTAAATGCTGCATCCGCATTCTGTCTGGCACTGCGCAGATACCGATTTTACGACTGCTGCGCAGCCGATCGCAGGCAAGCCAGCTCCTACACCAGCCAATCGCAGGCAAGCCAGCTCCTACACCAGCCGATCGCAGCAAGCCAGCTCCTACACCATTCGGGCAAAACCTAGAGCTTGTATTGAATGGTGTAGGACGCATCGGTTCGAGGTTCAATGATAACCGGCATGCCGAATAGCTTGCCTTTACATTCGCTGACGACGCAGCGATACACAGACCCCTGCTTGAGCTGGGTCCACAGGCCTTCGTCATGTATCACGATGCGCACGACTCGGTTTTCCGGAGCATCTCTGACCTGAGCAACATGGTGGTCCAGGTCGCAGCCGAATTCCGGCGTGGTGAACTCGGGGTCATAGCCGATCAGCACCCCGTGCCGTTTAAGATCGTCCCTGATACGCTCAATCACGTCGTCTGCTTCTTGTTTTAGCATGATCGTCATCTCACGGTGCTTGAACACATCAAAACTCTAGCTGACCCTGATGATTTTTGCTGTTCAACAAAGCAATCAACGGCCGCTTGACGCTAAACGGCAGCCTGGCCGATCATTGCCTCACCCCGTCATGCCTGCGCGTGTTGAGGCGTGATGCAGAAGCCCGACATAACGTCGGGTTTTTTCGTTATGGGGCAATTACACGATTCAGGATGTGTGGGTTGTTGCGATTTACCAGAAGAAAGCTGTATCGGTTGTTCAGGCGGTGGTTTGTCTACCTCTCTATTGCAGGCGCGATGGGAAGCGCCAACCGGCTGTTCGAGCATTTCTCCTTGTGGAAATCCTGGCATCTGGTCAAAGGCATTGTCGCGCACTGGGTCGTTTACTGAGCTGTCATGCCTCAGCGGCGTTCTACACTTTGTTGAACTGCGACCGTTGATCAGGAGTTTTGTATGGAGCGCTTACTGTTGGGTGCTGTTCTGCTTGCCATGGCCAGCCTGGCCAATGCCGATATGCCGTTGGTGAACGCTAACTGCCCGGGCAACATTGAAGTGCATGCGGACGAGGGCGGGCCGGTGTATATCAATGGCAAGGAAGCAAAGCTGAAAAAATTCAGTGATGCCTACTACGAGGCCAAGGGCAGCGGGGTGACCATTTCCATTACGATCAACCCCGACGAGTCGCTGGGGGTGTCGTACACGGGGAAAGGGGGCGTGAATGGGGTGTGTGAACTGACTGAGCAGGATTGAGCACAGTCGTTCATTCAGATGAGGCCCAGCGCCGCGGCGTAGGTGGCAGCCAGCGTCTTGTTCGGCGCGTCGAACTTCTTCTGGATGTTCTTGTGGTGGAAGTTCACCGTGCTCTCGGAAATGCTCAGGATGATGGCGATTTCCCCGGAGCTCTTGCCGTCGGCGGTCCATTGCAGGATCTCGCGTTCGCGATGGCTCAGGCAGACCGGGTTGGACATCAGCATCGGATGCTCCAGGTCGGTCAGCTTCTGGGTCAGCAACTCGATCATGCAACGCAGCCGCAGGCGGATTTCCTCGCGCTCGAAGCTGGAGATGTTCTGCTGGTCGCGCGCCACGGAAAGCACGCTGAGCAAATTGTTCGGCGCGCGGATCGGCAGGGTCGCGCCGACACAGAGGCCCCAATCGCGAGCCTCGTTCCAGAGCATCCGGCTCTGGTCGAACAGGCTGTCGCTCCAGACCACCATTTCCGAGGAGCGCAGGCCGTTGAGGATCGCCGGATCCACGGCCCCGTAGTTCTGCATCTGGTATCGCTCCAGCCAGGCCTTGGGATAGGTGCCATGGACCTCGGTCTTCGGCCGGGTGAAGGGAATCGTGTGGCGCACGCCATAGGCGTAGTAATCGAAGCCCAGGCGCCGCACTTCCTTTTCCAGGACGGCGAACACGCCCTGGCTGTCGTGGATCGGCTGCATCTCGCTACGCAAACCGTCCCACCACAGCAAAAAGCCTCCGTCATTCCTCATATAGCGAACAAGAATATTGGCGCTTTGCTGGCGCGGTTTAATATAGTCACGCCTACAACTAAAACAGGGGCTTTTCTGCTTCGCCAATTTTGCAACGTACTTGCAGGGGGCTGCAGGAGTGTGTCGCGTGAAGAGCCCAATATCATTCGCAGGTGCAATACTGATGTCGGCTTTGGCTACAAGTTTCATTGCGGGGTGTGCACAAAACCCTGATGTTCGTGATGGCCACGATTATACGTCTGGCATTACCGACAAGAGCCCGCCGGATTATCTAGGGTGCGTCAAGGAAGAGTTGCATGGCAGTGCAACGACGTATGAAGTCGGTACGGGTGACGCGCTGAAGCTGTTCGTTGACAGTACTGATCCCACTACCGCCAACGGCTTGATAGAGCTGCGTAACGCCGGCACGCACCATCAATTCACCGCCTACCAACGTGATGCCTGGTATGACCACGGGCGGTTACTGGACGCGGCACTCATGTGCTCCAAAGCCTGATCGTAGTGTAGGAGTTGACCTGCGATCGGCTGCGCAGCAGCCGTAAATCCTGTATCCGCATTCTGTCTGGCACTGCGCAGATACCGATTTTACGACTGCTGCGCAGCCGATCGCCGGCAAGCCAGCTCCTACACCAGCCGATCGCCGGCAAGCCAGCTCCTACAGGGGCCGCGTAGAACCTGGTACAGAGTTACCGCCGCGCATATGAAATGCGCCGCAAGGCTCGGGTTCTACCTTGGTGGATTAGTGCATTGGCAAAAGCATGGCTAAAATGCACCCTGTCCACTTGGGTCAATTGCAAATGCCTACACTTCGCATTCTTTTCTGCTCCGTATTGGTCGTCGGCCTTGCCGGCTGCGCAAACCCTGGTAAGCCCACTGCCAGCAAGCTGACCAACAAATCCCCCGATGTCTATGCCGCGTGTGTCTTGCCAAAGTGGCAAGCACTGGCGCCGCTGACTACGCAGAAGTCCATCAGCCACGGTTATCGGCTGACCGCGCCCAGCGCAGTGGCATCGGATGAAGTCCTCGAAGTGGTGGAGAGCCGCGCAGGCAGCCGGGCGACGTTTTACAAAGGCAGCTTCCTGTCGGGCAACAAGCTGCGCCAGGCGGCGAGAGAGTGCCTGGATTGACTGCCCCATAGCCCGACCCGCCGGCAGGAGCGGGCCGCGGCTTTTCTAGCGCATTTCAACCTTCAGGTTCATTTGCCGGCATTGCACCTCCGCGTCCACCTTGCTCGGGTAGCTGGGTTTGAGCCGCTCCTTCGCATGGTTGTCATAGATGTCGAAGCCCCCGCATACCGTAGCCGCGCAGTACCTGCCACTGATGCGCAAGGACTCCCTTTCGATGGGCACAGCAGGAACGATAACGAATCGTGGTTGCATTGATCGTGCCTCCCCAGGCAGAGACTTAAGTATTAGTACCGCAAGGGATAACCAGCAAGGAAACTCATGGATAAATGAGCAGGGCGGACGATCAGCGACCCGTTGGTCGGATTGTGTAAGGTTTTGGTAAAACCGACTGCAACGTACGCATCAGTGGGTACTCTGTTCTAGATAGTCCAAACCGATGATTCGACAGATGAACACACTTCCGTCGCAGCTCAATGCTGAACGCGGGGCGTTCTCCAGTTTCGAGGCGTGTCGCAATACCCAAAAGGGCCCTGTGGTGATTCTTGCCTCAGGGGCCTCGGCCAGGCAGTTCCCCTTGCGTGAATTCGCCCACCTTCCCGTCATTGCCATGAATGGTTCAGTCGCGCTCACCGCCGCCTGCGGGATAAAGCCGTTTTTCTACGTCTGCACCGACAAGAGCTTTCGTGATCAACAGCCTGAGCTGTTTGCCACGGCTTTGCGTGACAGCGAGCGCCTGGCCCTGTGGCCCGAGCAGTTCGCCGGCGCGGATATTCCGGCAGGCACCGAGTGCTACCCGCTGCACAAGGCCGACAACCCGGGAGTACTCGATGGCTTGCGCGGGCATGGTGCAAGCCATGTCTGCAGTCGCGCGCTGTGGAGCAAGCGGGCGCGCTCGATCGCCTTCAGCAAGGACCTTTCCAGTGGCTACTACGATGCTCGCACGGTGGCCTATGTCGCCCTGCAGCTGGCGTACCACCTGGGTTTCGAGCAGGTGCTGATGGTTGGTGTGGACCTCGACCAGTCGCTGGGCCGTTTTTACGAGAACGGCGAGGGCGAATGTTCACCTTGCGGGCTCGACCAGCACTGGGACAGCCGCATCCTGCCATCGCTGGCGCTGATGGCTGAGCACGTAGTCAACGAACATTTTCAGGTGTACAACCTGTCTGCCGTGTCGCGCATCCCCCCGGCGTTGATCCCCCGAATCGGCCTGGCCGAAGCGCGGCGCATCGCGGCCTGAACATTACCGGCGCAAGAAAGCGAGTGCGCAGGCCGGGGCAGGGCGCTACAGTGCGCCGACCTTGCCACGCAGTGAGTATCTTGCATGTCCAGCGCCTTCACCTTCATGCATTCCCCGGTTGGTACCCTGACCCTGGTGGCCCGCGGCGATTGCCTGGCCGCCGTGCTGTGGGAAGAAGAGCGGGAAAACCGCGTGCGCCTGGGCGCGCTGCACCGTGATGATCAGCAGCCGATACTGCGCGAGGCCGCGCGCCAGTTGGGTGAGTATTTTGCCGGCAAGCGCCGACGTTTCGAGCTGGCGCTGGACTTTGCCGGTACCGAGTTCCAGCGCCAGGTGTGGGCGGCGCTGCTGACCATTCCATTTGGCGAGACGCGCAGCTACAGCGACATCGCCCGGCAGATCGGCAGCCCCAGTGCGGTAAGGGCGGTGGGCGCGGCCAACGGGCGTAATCCGATCTCGATCATCGCGCCGTGCCACCGCGTGATTGGCGCGTCCGGAAGCCTGACCGGTTTTGCCGGTGGCTTGCCGGCCAAGCAATTCCTGTTGGCGCTGGAAGGGCGACAAAGCCTGGCGTTGGACTTGTAGCCGATACAGCCCGCAGCGGCATCAGCTGAGCGCATAGACAATCAGGCAGATCACCAGCGCCACCGCCGAGCCCGCCATCAACGTGTACTGCCGATGTGCCCGACGTGCATGCGGCCGCACTTCCCGCAAGTACTGCCCGGGCGGCGGTGCATCCGGGCGGTGGCGCAACCCCTCGGCAATGTCGGCCAACTGGCCCTGGATCAACAGCCCTACCAGGTAATAGGTACTGGCAAAACTGGCCAGGGTCAAAAGCAGGTATTTCATGCCGCTGGCGCGTTCAGCGGTACACCAATGGCGCAGGAAGCCAGGGTATCCAGCACGATCATGCCTTCGTCACGTTCGCCCAGCGCCGCCAGCAATTGGCCCTGGCTGTCCCAGGCGGCCGAGCCACCGGCACCCACGAAGTTGTCGGCAGGGCCGACGCAGTTGGCCATCAACACCGGGATACCCAGGGTACGCGCCACTTGCGGGTAGTGCTCGTAGCCTTCGCGGATACCCTTGGCAGTCTTTGCCACGCTCACCAGGTACAGCTGCGCGCCACGTGCGCGCGCGTCTGCGGCATGCGCCATGAACATCGATTCGTAACAGATGGCAGGCGCCACCTGCAGCTGCCCGGCCGCGAACACCAGTGGCTGGTCCCCGGCCGCGAAAAACGCCAGCTCGTCGGCATGCAGGCGCTGTTTGGCGTACGCCAGCGGCGGCTGGCGGGGGCGCAGGATCGGCATGCCGATCTGTATGCCCGCTGGGGTAGGCAGCGGCAGGCCCACGGCGATGCAGATATTCAGGCGGTCACAGAGTGCCTGCAACGGCTCGAGCCGGGCAGAGCTGATCGGCAATGCCACCTGCCGGGCAAGCGTGGGCTCGTAACCGGTCAGCGACAGTTCGGGAAACACCACCAAGTCGGCGCCCAGCGCTGCGGCCTGCTCGATGCAGCGCAAGTGCCGGTCAAGGTTGCCTTGCAGATCGCCTTTGCGTGATGCCAGCTGGACGGCGCAGAGTTTCATGGGTGAGTCCCTTCCCTGATACAGATCGAAGGGCCGAGCATACCCTCGGCAGGATCGCCTGTGCCAGTGAAGGGATTTTCAGGAGGCTGGCTGGGGCGCGAAACGCTGGCGGAACCAGTCGTTCAACATGGCTTTTTCCGCAAACAGCCGGTCGCTGCTGCTGGTCACCCGGCCCGGGCGGCTGAGGTACATCTTGTCACTGACCCGTTCTTCAGCCTGCTGGCTCGGTTGGCCGGGCTGGCTCAGGGTGTAGCTGAGGTCGATGGTCGGCCAGGTGATGTCGCGCATGAAGCGCACATCGTAGGCACGGCTGTGCCACGGCTCGAAACGGCCGGCCAGATCGATGTCACGGATGTCGATGACCAGTTGCTGGCCCGGTTGCAGGTAGCGCTGGCCAAGCTTCTGCAGGTGTTGAGCAAGGGTCTTGATCACGTAAGCGTCGGCGCCGCGTTCGTAGCCTGCGCTGTCCAGGCTGGCATCGCGGAATTTTTCCGGGTGATCGAAATGCACCTCGACCTGCGCAGGTGGGTTGGCTTGTGCCATGCTGTTGGTTGATAGCGCCATCAGCGCGGCACAGACAAGAACGGTACGCATGATGCACCTCCGGGGCGGGCTACGTATTCGTCCATTTTACGCCTGCCAGGGTGCGGCAGCAGAGGAACATTGTAATGAGCCGGTTTCGGCGGGTAGCCGCCAACAGCCACGGGCGTGACCTGGCCGTTGGCGATATTCACGGGCATTTTCGGCGCCTGGAGCAGTGCCTGGCCGCAGTGGGCTTCGACCCGCAGGTGGACCGGCTGTTCAGCGTCGGCGACCTGGTTGACCGCGGCCCGCACAGCGAAGAAGCATTGGCCTGGTTGGCCAAGCCGTGGTTCCACGCGGTGCAGGGCAACCACGAGTCGCTGGCCATCACCCACCTGTATGGCGGGCGGCTTGACCTGGAGATGTACCGGGCGGCGGGCGGTGGCTGGTTCATCGATTTGCCCAGTGACCAGCAAGCGGTGTTCGTCGAGCAGTTCCTGCAACTGCCGATTGCCATGGAGGTACAGACCCCGGCCGGTTTGATCGGCCTGCTGCACGCTGATAGCCCCTTCGCTGACTGGGCCGCATTGCGCGAGAGCCTGCTGTTCGACGATGACGCAAAAGTCCGCGAGGTCTGCCAGTGGTCGCGTCAACGCCTGAAGGACGGTGATACACGGGTCGTTGAAGGGGTGCGAGCCCTGCTGGTCGGGCACACACCGGTGTTGCAGGCCAAACGGTTGGGCAACGTCTGGCACCTGGACACCGGTGGCTGGGCCAGTGGCCATTTCAGCCTGATGGACATGGCCACCTTGGCCCTGCTCAGCCCTGCACCAGGTGAACCAGCAACGCCGCCGCCAGCAGCATCAACATGACCCCCGATGCCCGCTCCAGCCCGGGCAGTGCATGGGTGAAGCGGCGCAGCAGGCGTCGATTGCCGATGGCCACGGCCACCAGCAGGTCCCAGAGCAGCACGATGCTGAACATCCAGGCGCCATAGGCCCACTTCCAGCCGGCACCACTGCTGGCGACCATGCTCGCCAGGCTGGCATAGAACAGCGCGTTCTTGGGGTTGAGGATGCCAGACACAAAGCCCATGCTCAGCCCCCGCCACCAACCCCGAACAGCCCCGCGCGCATCGACGACAGCCAAGTCGGACTGCCCGGCATGGCGCAGGAACAGCGCGCCGATGTACAGCAGGTAGGCCGCACCGGCCAGCTGCAGGGCGATGAACAGCGCACTGCCTTCGCGCAGGATGGCCAGGCCGGCGAAGGCCACGCCGATGAACAGGCCATTGGCCAGGGCGATGCCCAGGCAGGCACCGCTGGCCACGCGCCAACCGGCATTGATCGAGGTGCGGGCAACGAGGAAAAAGTCCGGCCCGGGGGACAGCAGGGCGAGGAAGTGGGCGAGGGCGACGATCAGGAACTGCTCCATGGGCTGGGCTTGCTCAGGTGAGAAAGCCGCAGTGTGGAGGCAGGCCAGGCGCGGGTATTGAAGATTATTGCAGGTGGGCTGATGCCTGCCGGTATTCGCCAGGCGTCACCCCCACATGCGCCTTGAACACCCGCTGGAAATGGCTCTGGTCGGCGAAGCCCAACCGGTAAGCCACCTCGGCCAGGGCCAGCCCTTGGCGGAGCAAATGCCGGCCATGGTTGACCCGGGCATTGATCAGGTAGGCATGCGGCGTCAGCCCGGTTGCGGTGCGGAACGCCCGGATCAACTGGTAACGGCCAAGGCCTGCCTGGCGGGCCAGTGCTTCAAGGCTCAACTGTGCAGGGTCTTGCGCTTCGATATGCTCGATCAGGCCTTTCAAGGCTGGCAGGGCCAGCTCAGGCGCTGGAGCAGGCGCCAACGGCGGGTGGGTGGAAAAATCCTGGTCCCCCATGAAGGCGATCAGCGCGGCTTCCTTCTCGCCGATGCTCGCGGCAGAAAACAGCAGATCATTCAGCGCGCAAAACGCGTGATACAACGCCGGTGCCCGGCTGATCCGGGCCGGTGCCCCAGGCTCGGCCGCATCAAGCCCGGATTCCAGGCGCATGGCGGCCAGCCATTGCCCATCCACATGCAGCATCTGGTAGCTCCAGGCCTCGCCGGGCGCGGGGTTGCACGCATGCACCCGCTGCGCGGGCACCAGCACCACGGTGCCTGGCGTCAGGCGTTGCTGGCCTTCGGCAGCACCGGTGAAGTGGCTACGGCCTGCGTCCACAGCGCCCATGGAAAAGGTCGGGTGGCTGTGCGCCTTGTAGCAGGCGCGGCTATGGCAGGCGCGGCGGCTTTCCACCCAGGGCAGGGCGGGGTCGCGCCAGAGGGAGGCTTGGGCTAAAGCGCGAGTGCGAGACATGGCGGCTTCCTCGGTAGGGCCGCAAGCTTAGCAGCGCCAACCATACCGGGGCAAAACGGAGGAGGCTCCCGGGCGGAGCCTCCCCAGGCCTTGGTCAGCTTCATCCATTTGGAGGGCGGCACAGCGTAAGCCAACAGGCGAGCCCGCATAGCGCATGGGGGGGCGCCCATACAGTTTTATTCTCTGGCTGTACCTTGACCGGATGGCCGGTAAGCGCCGAAATGACTGGCTGATGACAAGGAGAAGAACATGGACCTTTCGAGCCTGCTGCTATTCATCCCCGCCTGCTTCGCCCTGAATATGGCGCCGGGGCCGAACAACCTGCTGTCGCTGCACAACGCCAGCCGTTATGGCCTGCGTACCGCCTGCGTGGCGGGTGGTGGGCGTATCGTCGCCTTCAGCGGCATGATCGCCTTGGCCGCCATGGGCCTGGCCGTGGTCTTGCACACCAGCGAATACCTGTTCCTGGCGATCAAGGTGGTGGGCGCGGCCTACCTGTTCTACATCGCCTGGCAACTGTGGCGTGCCCCGGTGGGCGAAGCGCTGGTGGCTGGTGAGCAACCACGTGGCGGCTGGCGCCTGGCGCGGCAGGAGTTCTGGGTGGCAGCGGGCAACCCGAAGGCGATCTTGATCTTCACCGCCTTTCTGCCCCAGTTCGTTTCAGTCGCCAGCCCTACGCCAGTGGGTGAGCAGTTCCTCTACCTGGGTGTGCTGTTCCTGTTGCTGGAGTGGGCGGCGATCGCCATCTACGCGGGCCTGGGCGCCTACCTGCAGCGCTGGTTCAGCCAGCCCGGGCCGCGGCGGATGTTCAACCGGGCCAGCGCATCCCTGCTGGGCTGCGCTGGCCTAGGGTTGCTGGCAGCGCGCCGCTAGAACTGCCAGCGCACACCCAGGTTCACGCCGCTGGCTTCCTGCTGGCGGCTGTCCAGGTTGCTGGCGTACTGCACACCGCCGTGCAGGCTCAGCGCTGCGTTCACCTGGGCGACCAGCCCGGTTTCAAGCTGCAGCGAGGTGTAGCGGTAATCGGTCTTGATCGAGTCCACGCCATCAAACGTCAGGGTGTCGCGGCCACCGTCGCCATGCCACAGGTTGATCTGCGCGTAGGGCTGCAGCAGGCGGGCGCTGCTACCGGTGAAGCTGCCCTCCAGGCGCACGCCGAGGCGGCCGGTCAGCTCCACCTGGGCGTCGTAGGTAACATGCGAAATGCTGTCGTTGGCGCTGTCGAGTGACACCTTCTGGGCGATGAGCTGGGCCTGCGGTTCGACGGTCCAGCGTTCGGATACGCTGATCGGGTAACCGGACTCCAGTGAGGCCGTCCAGGCGTGGCCGTTGATGTTCAGCTTGTCGCCACGCTGGGAGCGGGCGCGGCCGTCCAGGTCGGTGTACTGCAGCACGGCATCGAGGTACCCGCGCTGCGGGCCGACCAGCGTCCAGTAGGCACCCACGCTGTCCCCATCGAGCGTGAGGTCTCCGACACTGCGGTCCTCGACGGCCAGGGCGAAGCCTTTTACATCGGCTTCCAGGCGGCTGTGGCTGACGTACACGCCCACCTGCTGGCGGTAACCGCTGTCACTGACGCGGGCATACAGGTCCTGGCCTACCTTGAAACCGTACAGGTCGCCGTCCAGGCTCGGGCTGACCGTGCCACTCCATTGCTGGCGCAAGGTGCCGCCATAGGCTTGGCCCCAGGCTGCGGGCAGGCCACCCTGGCCGTCGAGCAGTTGCTGATCGCCCTGGCGTTGGTGGAACGTGCCAAGGGCCTGGCGGGCGATAAGGGCGGCGCCGCGTGGGGCAGCCGCGTAAACCGGCACTTCGGGGCGGTACAGCGGCGTGCTGACGCCGGCTACCGGCGCAGGCAGTTCGGCCTGGCCAGGGGCGGGGGCTGCCACCGGCGGCGTGGCCGCCGGCTCCACGGGGTCTACCGGGGTGCCAGGGTCAACCGGTACGCCCGGCTCTGGCGTCACGGGGGCGACTGGCGGTGCCGCCACCAGCGTGGAACGCAGGAACCAGCTGTTTTCCGAACCTGCGGTGACACCGCCCTTGAACAGCCGGTAATCGTAGGCGCCTGCCGACAATGTCTGCGTCTGCGTAAACGCGGTGGCGCTGCTGGTGGCGCCGTCGCGGGCTTCGACCACCTGGATACCGTTTTGCGGCGTGGCCCCACCCGCGCCGCCCAGGTTGTTGACCAGCAGGCGGGTGCTGCCGCTGATGGCCCCTTGGCTGACCACCAGCCGGTCGGAGGCAGCGTCGTCACCGGCCAGTACGCTGTTCACACGCAATACGCCGTCGTTGCCTTGGTAATCACCCTTGATCGTGAGGCGCCCCTGGGCATCGTTGCCGCCGCTCAAGTCAATTGTGCCGGCGTTGGTTAGCGTTGCGCGTTGCCCTTCGGTGAACGCCGCAACCGTGCCCTGGCGGGAACGCAATGCGCTGCTGCCATCAAGGCTCAACGTGCCCGTTGCGCTATTGGCATCGCCCAGCGTCATCGTGTCGTCGAGTGTAAGGCTGCTGTTGTCGGTCAGGCTGATCGACTCCCAGTTGGGATACAGCGCGCCGCCCGCCACCTGGCTGTTACTGAAGCGCACGCTGTCATTGCCGTCGCCGCCGTCCAGCGGGTTGACCAGGGTGTTGGCGTCGAGGTTGCTGATAGTGGCCTGGTCATTGCCCAGGCCCATGTCGACCCGGCCACCGAGGCTGCCGCCCGACCAGTTGAAAACGTCGTCGCCGGCACTGGCCAGTACGTTGCCGCGCAGGGCGCCGCCACTGATGGTGATCGTGTCCACACCGCCACTGGTGCTGATGTTGCCGCCGATGGTGCCACCGCGCAGGATGATGGTGTCGTTGCCGAAACCGCTCACCAGGTTGCCATCGATGAGGGTCGCTACGGCCGTGTCCTGGGACATTTCGAAATAGTTGTTGGCGAGCTTGAGGTCCACCCGGCCGATGCGCCCGCCACTGAAAATGGCCCGGTCGCCGTCTTCGAAGGCACCGATGATGCGCCCGTCGGACATGCTGAAGGTGTCGTAGCTTTCACCCTGGTTCAGTGACTGAACCGTGCCGCCTGTCATGGTGAAGTCATCGATGGCCGGTGTCTGCACCACGGCACCCAAGGTGTCGCCGGCAGCGACGGTGAGGTTCGCAGCGTGAATCGCGGCAGGCAAGGCAAGCAGGGGTAGCGCGGCAGCGGCCAGCAAGTGAGGAAAACGCATCGGCAGGTCTCCGTGTCCATGTGAGAGGGACCACTACCTGGCGCCCCCCAATGGGTGCTACACCGGCCCTGCCTGCTTTGTATGTAAATGCCCACCAGTGGACAACTGGCAGAAATGCTAGGTGGCGCGTAGCTATCAGTCGCGATAGAACGTCTGCACCAGGTGGTAACCGAACTTGCTCTTGATTGGCCCGTGCACTACGCGCAGTGGCTTCTTGAAGATCACCTGGTCGATCGCGCCCACCATCTGCCCGGGGCGCACCTCGCCCAGGTCGCCGCCGCGCTTGCCCGAAGGGCAGGTGGAAAACTTCTTGGCCAACACGTCGAAAGCCTCGCCGTTGGCGATGCGCTGCTTGAGCTTTTCGGCTTCGTCAGCGGTCTTGACCAGGATGTGGCGGGCTTGAGCTTTCATGGGACACCTGTGCTTCGGGGTAAAAAAAAGGGCGCCATTATGCCTGATCGCGCAGCTGCGTGCGGTCACGCAACTGCACGAGCACCTTGGGGGCAAGGCGCGGGTTACTTATTCCACCTTGGCCTTCTTCACATCCTTCGACGCCGACCACACGCGGTAACGCACCTCGACACCTTCCGGCACATACACCACGACCGGTAGCTTGCTGTTGTAGCGCAGCATGAAACCTTCACCGACTACCGGCACGAAGTCCTTTTTCTTCTTGCCGTCCGGGCAGGCCATCAGGGTGCTGGCAGGGCCGCCGACCTTGTCCAGGCGGTAGTAGGTGTAGCCCCAGCCTTCGAGGGTACGCTCTTCCAGGCTGCCGGCCAGGCGCTGGCGGTTGCAGTCGACCTCCAGCGTCTTGCCAGCCAGAATTTCCAGCTTGTAGGCGTATTCATCGGCTTGTGCCGGCAGGTGGATCACCTGCCGGGTGAAGCCTTTTTCTGCATCGGGGTAGGGTGCGACGTCTTTGAGGCTGGCGGCCATCGCCGGGGCGGCGGCTGCCAGGGTCAGGGCCAAAATCACGGGCAGTGGGGTTGGGCGCATACGGCCTCCTTGCAATTGAACGGGTGCCAGGCCAACGCCAGGCCCAGGCCGGCCATCACTGGGCCAACCAGCCACCATCGACGTTCCAGGCGGCGCCGCGGACCTGGCTTGCGGCCTCGCTGCACAGGAATAGTACCAGTTCACCCAGGTGCTCAGGCGTGACGAAGGCCAATGAAGGCTGTTTCTCGGCCAGCAGATCCGCCTGCGCTTGCTGCGGGTCAATACCCTTGGCGGCACGCTCGTCGATCTGCTTCTGCACCAGCGGGGTCAGCACCCAGCCCGGGCAGATAGCGTTGCAGGTGACGTTGCCGGTGGCCGTTTCAAGCCCCACCACCTTGGTCAGGCCGACCACGCCGTGCTTGGCAGCCACGTACGCCGCCTTGCCGGTGGAACCAACCAGCCCATGCACCGAGGCGATGTTGATGATCCGCCCCCAGTCGCGCTCACGCATGCCCGGCAGCGCCAGGCGCGTGCCGTGGAACACCGCTGACAGGTTCAGGGCGATGATCTTGTCCCAGCTTTCCACCGGAAACTGCTCGACCGGCGCGACGTGCTGAATACCCGCGTTGTTGACCAGAATATCGACGCCGCCGAACTCGCGCTCGGCGAAGGCGAACAGTGCTTCGATCTGGGCCACATCGGCAAGGTCGGCCGGGTGGTGCGCAGCCTTGCCGCCATGCTGCGCAACCTCGGCCAGTGCCGCTGCGGGGTCGCCAAACCCGTTGAGCAGAATGTTGGCTCCGGCGCGCGCCAGGACCTGGGCGATGCCCAGCCCGATGCCACTGGTGGAACCGGTGACCAGTGCAGTTTTACCGCTGAGTGTCATGCCAATCCTCCTTGCAACGAAATGCCCGCGATAAGGCCGCTGCGCACTACCGCCGCGGATCAAACGCCTCCCGCAAGGCATCCCCGATAAACACCAGCAACGACAGAATCACCGCCAGTGCAAAGAATGCAGTAAAGCCCAGCCACGGCGCCTCCAGGTGCTGCTTGCCCTGCGTCACCAGCTCACCTAGCGAAGCGCTCCCGGCCGGCATGCCAAAGCCCAGAAAGTCCAATGCGGTCAACGTGGTGATGGCCCCGGTCAGCATGAACGGCACGTAGGTCAGCGTGGCGTTCAGTGCGTTGGGCAGGATGTGCCGGAACATCACCTGGCTGTCCCGCAGCCCCAGGGCGCGGGCAGCCTTGACGTATTCCAGGTTGCGCCCGCGAAGGAACTCGGCGCGTACCACATCGACCAGCGTCAACCACGAAAACAGCGCCATGATGCCCAGCAACCACCAGAAGTCCGGCTCGACGAAGCCACTCAGAATGATCAGCAGATACAGCACCGGCAACCCCGACCATACCTCCAGCACACGCTGCCCAAGCAGGTCGACCCACCCGCCGTGGTAGCCCTGCAAGGCGCCGGCGACCACGCCGATCAGCACGCTGACCACGGTCAGGGCGAAGGCGAACAGCAGCGACACCCGGGTGCCGTACAACACCCGCGCGAGCACGTCGCGGCCCTGGTCGTCGGTGCCCAGCCAGTTGCTGCTGGTCGGCGGGCTGGGGGTGGGCACCTGCAGGTCATAGTTGGGGGTGTCGGCGCTGAACGGGATGGGCGCAAACAGCATCCAGCCACCCTGGCCCTCGATCAGCTGGCGCACATAGGCGCTGCGGTAATCCGGCTGGAACGGCAGCTGGCCACCGAACTGCTGTTCGCTGTAGCGCTTGAGCGCCGGCACGTACAGCTCGCCCTTGTAGCCGAGCAGCAAAGGCTTGTCATTGGCCACCAGCTCCGCCCCGAGGCTCAGCAGCAACAGGCCGGCGAACAGCCACAGCGACACCCAACCCAGGCGGTTGCGGCGAAAACGCTGCAGGCGGCGACGCGATACCGGGGAGAGCATCAGCGGCTCCTCGCGTCGAAGTCGATGCGGGGGTCGAGCAGGGTGTACGACAGGTCGCCGATCAGGCGGATCAGCAGGCCCGCCAGGGTGAAGATGAACAACGTGCCGAATACCACCGGGTAATCCCGCGACACTGCCGCCTCGTAACTCATGCGCCCCAGGCCATCGAGCGAGAAAATCACCTCGATCAGCAACGAGCCTGCAAAAAACACCGTGATCAACGCCTGCGGCAACCCCGCCAGCACCAGCAGCATGGCGTTGCGCAACACATGCCCGTAAAGCACCCGGCGCTCGCTCAGGCCTTTGGCCCGGGCGGTGACCACATACTGGCGGGAGATTTCCTCAAGGAAGGCATTTTTGGTCAGCAGCGTCAGCGTGGCGAACCCGCCGATCACCAGCGCACCCACCGGCAATACCAGGTGCCAGAAGTAATCGGCGACCTTGCCCAGCAGGCTGAGCTGGTCGAAGTCGTCAGATACCAGGCCGCGTACGGGGAACCAGTTCAGCGAGGTACCGCCAGCGAACAGCACGATCAGCAGCAGGGCGAACAGGAACGAGGGCAGGGCGTAGCCGATCACGATCAGCGCGCTGCTCCAGGCGTCGAAGCGGCTGCCATGGCGCACGGCCTTGCGGATGCCGAGCGGGATCGACACCAGGTAGGTGATCAGCGTGGCCCAGAAACCCAGCGACAAGGTCACCGGCAGCTTGTCGAGGATCAGGTCGGTGACCTTGGCACCGCGGAAGAAGCTCTGGCCGAAGTCCAGCCGCGCGTACTGGCCGAGCATCAGCCACAGGCGCTCGGGGGCCGACTTGTCGAAGCCGTACTGGCGCTTGATCTCTTCGATGAGTTTCGGGTCCAGGCCACGGGTGGCGCGGGATTCACCGTGCATCACTTCAGTGCGCGCCCCTGGTGCACCGCCGCCGATGCCTTGCAGCCTGGCCACGGCCTGCTC
The DNA here is from genome assembly GCF_047978245.1 of Pseudomonas sp. LFS044. Lineage (NCBI taxonomy): Bacteria > Pseudomonadati > Pseudomonadota > Gammaproteobacteria > Pseudomonadales > Pseudomonadaceae > Pseudomonas > Pseudomonas sp. LFS044. The sequence goes on along the minus strand of NZ_JBFPFX010000009.1, from coordinate 1,996 downwards.
CACGGGGCCACCGGGCGCGGCCTGAACAATGGCGAAGTTGACCAGCAGGATCGCCAGCAGCGTGGGGATGATCAGCAGCAGGCGCCGCAGGATATAGGTGGTCATGGCGTGGCCTTTTGGCGCTCGGCCATCTGCGCGTTGGTCAGCGCGCTGGGGCTGACTTCCCACCAGCTGTCCAGGCCTTCGTCATAGGCGGGCTGCACCTTGGGCAGGCCGAAGCGGTTCCACCACACGGTCGAGCTGCCCGGCGGGTAATAGTTGGGGATCCAGTAGTAGTTCCACTGCAGCACCCGGTCCAGCGCGTGGGCGTGGCGCAGCATGTCGGCCTGGGTGTCGGCGCGCACCAGCCCGTCGATCAGGCTGTCGACGGCGGGGTCTTTGAGCACCATCAGGTTGTTGGAACCTGGGTCGTTGGCCGCCGCAGAGCCGAAGTAGTTGTACAGCTCGGCGCCCGGCGACAGGGTGGTCGCATAGCCGGTGACGATCATGTCGTAATCGCGGGCCATGACGCGGTTGACGTACTGCGCCGAGTCGACGTTGCGGATGTTCAGGGTGATGCCGATCTGTGCCAGGTTGCGCTTCCATGGCAGCAGCAGGCGCTCGAGGCCGGACTGCCCATTGAGGAAGGTGAAAGCCAGGGGCTCACCGGCCGCGTTCACCAGCCGATCATTTTCCGGGTGCCAGCCCGCTTGTTCGAGCAACGCCAGCGCCTGCGCCTGTTGCGTGCGGATGATCCCCGAACCATCGGTTACCGGTGCCGTGAACACCTGGCTAAAGACTTCGTCCGGCACCGTGCCGCGCAGCGGTTCCAGCAGTTGCAGCTCGCTGGCATCCGGCAGCGCGCGCGCGGCCAGCGGGGTGTTGGCGAACACGCTCTGCTGGCGGATGTACAGGTTGCGCATCATCTGCCGGTTGCTCCATTCGAAGTCCCAGAGCATGGCCAGTGCCTGGCGCACGCGGCGGTCCTTGAACTGCGGCTGGTCGAGGTTGAACACGAACCCCTGGGCGGTCTGTGGCTTGGCCGGGCCCAGGTGGGCGCGCTGCAAGCGGCCGTCATCCAGTTGTGCGCCGTTGTAGCCGAGGGTGTAGGCGGTTGCGGAAAACTCGCGGTTGTAGTCGTAGCCACCGCCCTTGAGCACCTGGCGCGCCACTTCGGTGTCGCCGAAGAACTCGACGCGGATACGCTCGAAGTTGAAGCGGCCGCGGTTTACCGGCAGGTCCTTGGCCCACCAGCGCGGGTCGCGTTCGAAGGTGATGCTGCGGCCGTTGTCGATGCGCCCGATGCGGTACGGGCCACTGCCGACCGGCGTGTCGAAGCCGGCGCCGTTGGCGAAGTCGCGGTGTTGCCAATCGTGTTCGGGCAGCACCGGCAGGCTGGCGAGGTCCAGCGCCAAGGCGCGGCCGTGGGGCTGTTTGAAGTCGAAGCGTACGCGGTGCGGGCCTTCAACGGTAACACCGGTGACGTCGGCGAACTGGGTGCGGTACTTGAGGCTGCCCTGGCTCATCAGTTTCTCGAAACTGAACCGTACATCTTCGGCGCGTACCGGCTTGCCGTCGGCGAAGGTGGCCCTGGGGTCGATCTCGAAGCGTAGCCAGGCGTCTTGCGGGCCGCGCTCCATGCGCCGGGCGATCAGGCCATAGACGGTGTAGGGTTCATCGAACGAGCGCACCGCCAGTGGCGCATACAGCCAACCGTCGACCTCGCTGACGCCGGTGCCTTTGTCGATGTAGGGCAGAATATGGTCGAACTGGCCGATCTCCATGGCCGAGCGGCGCAGGGTACCGCCCTTGGGGGCGTCGGGGTTGACGTAGTCGAAGTGGCGGAAGCTTTCAGCGTAGCGGGGCGTTTCGCCGTAGACGGTGAGGGCGTGGGTGGGTGCAGCCAGGGCCGCAAGGCTCATGCACGCCAGTACCAAGCCCAGAAAAACCTGTAGGAGCGCGCTTGCCCGCGATGAGGCCCGGCCAGACAACGGCGTTGCCTGCTCGGGCCTTATCG